>SVDX01000044.1 GCA_015057605.1 Lachnospira sp.
TCGAGTCCGATCGTCGGCTCTTGTTTTGAGAAATCAAAATAAGGACCTTTAGCTCAGTTGGTTAGAGCAACCGGCTCATAACCGGTCGGTCCTGGGTTCGAGTCCCCGAAGGTCCATTAACAACTAAAGATAAATAGTCAATGAAATATTTGGCCCGGTGGCTCAGCTGGTTAGAGCGCCGCCCTGTCACGGCGGAGGTCGTGGGTTCGAACCCCATCCGGGTCGCTTAGTATTTTAAATACTAGCCCAGAAGTTTTATAACTTTTTAGTATGAATTGTATAATTTATGCGTGAGGGATCTTAGCTCAGCTGGGAGAGCATCTGCCTTACAAGCAGAGGGTCACAGGTTCGAGCCCTGTAGGTCCCATTAGTCCATTTTATAATGGCTATGCCGGCGTGGCGGAACTGGCAGACGCACAGGACTTAAAATCCTGCGGGACTTACCTCCCGTACCGGTTCGATTCCGGTCGCCGGCATTAACAATTAAATATTGTTGTATATGTACGCTTAGCTCAGCTGGATAGAGCGTCTGGCTACGGACCAGAAGGTCGGGGGTTCGAATCCTCTAGCGTACGTTAGAATATAGGGGTGTAGTTCATCGGTAGAATAAGAGTCTCCAAAACTCCAGAGGAGGGTTCGATTCCTTCCACCCCTGCTCAGTAAAGTTCGAAATTTTTAATTTCGGGCTTTATTTTTTTGTTTTCTTGTGATATAATAGCGAACTATAAAATTTTTTGGAAAGGGGAAAGTGAAAATGAGTATGATAAAAATTGAAAATCTGAAGAAGGAATTTCAGAAAACTATCAAGGATCCTGGTCTAAAAGGTAGTGTAAAATCATTATTTCACAAGAAAACAGAAATTGTAAAGGCAGTAGATGGAATAACCTTTGATGTAGACGAAGGGGAAATACTTGGATTTATTGGACCAAATGGTGCAGGTAAAAGTACGGCAATTAAAATGTTAACAGGTATTCTTACTCCGACATCAGGAACATTGGAGATTAATGGACAGATTCCTTACAAGAATAGAAAGAATTATGTTAAAGAAATCGGAGTTGTATTTGGACAGAGAACACAGTTATGGTGGGATTTACCTTTGGTTGAAAGCTTTAGTGTTCTTAAGGAAATTTACAAGATTGAACCTAATAAGTTCAAAGATAGAATGGAATTTCTTAATAATGTTCTGGAATTAGAACCATTTATCAAAAGTCCTGTTAGAACTTTATCTTTAGGACAGAGAATGAGAGCTGATATAGCTGCATCTATGTTACATAGCCCAAAGGTATTATTTCTTGATGAGCCAACAATAGGTCTTGATGTTGTAGTTAAGGATAATATTAGAAATGCTATTAAGGAAATTAACGCAAATGATAAGACTACAATTATATTAACGACACATGATTTGAGCGATATTGAATTGTTATGTAAGCGAATCGTAATGATAGATAAAGGTAAAATAGTATATGATGGTGATATTGATGCTATGAAAGACAAGTTTGGTAAGATGAGAGAAATGAATCTTACATTATTTGATGCTTCTGATGTCCATAAGATAAATGTAAAAGACAAGTTTGGTCTTACAGATGATGATTTTACTATGGAGGCAGTGAAGGATAAAGTTAATATCAAAATCAATACTTCAAAGGTAACAATGACAAATACCCTTACATATCTTTTACAGGAGGTACATGTTAAAGATATCAATGTTAAGGATGCAGATATTGAAGAAATTATCATGCGTATATACAAAAGCGGGGTGATGTAATTGAAGACACTTAATAATTTGAAAAGGACATATGGTTGCTTTACAAAAGCGGGAATTCAGGATGCCATAGCATATAGAGCAAGTTTTTTGGGTTTTTTCATTGGTGAATTGTTTTATTGCTTTGTAATGTATTACATATGGAAAGCTGTATTTATGTCATCTGGTGAAAGTACATTTAGTGGATTTACTATGATTGATATGACAGTATATTTATTTTTAACAAACATATCTATGTTCTTAACAAGTACAGATTCTACCTATGCAATTGCAGAAGAAATTAAAGATGGCAGTATAATAATGAGAATGATAAAACCTGTAAATGTTGATTTGAGTATTTTGTTTTTTGAACTTGGAAATAAGGTCATAATTACAAGTTGTGTGTTTTTACCTGTTATGTTTGGTATTGAAATATATAAATATGTTACATTGGGGTATGTGGCTTTTAAGATTATTCCATTTTTACTATTTATATTTAGTATTTCTATCAGTTATTTGTTAGCTTTTTATATTAATTTGTTATTTGGATATTTGGCCTTTTTCCTTATGAATTTGTGGGGATTTAGTATTTTGAAGGAGTCTATAATTAAATTCTTTTCAGGAGCTATAATACCACTTGCGTTTTTTCCGGATATAGTAAGAACTATATTTGAGCAGTTACCATTTGCTTCTCTTACTTATACACCGGTAATGATTTATATGGAAAAATATACAGGGTCGGATTTGTTATTAGCACTTGGTAAACAATTACTTTGGCTTGCAGCATTTTATGGCATATGTAAAATGGTGTGGAAATGGGCAGAGAAGAGATTGGCTGTTCAGGGCGGCTAAGAAGGGAGGAAGACTATGAGATTTTTAAGATTATATAAGACATTTGTTGTTCAGCATATAAAGAGACTTATGGAATATAGAGTGGACTTCCTTACAGGTGCTATAAGTTTTTTGATTGGACAGCTTACTAATATTTTATTTATTGGAATAATTTTTGATCAGATTCCTAATTTGGCAGGATGGAATTTTTATGAAATTTTATTCATATATGGTTTTTCATTAATTCCAAAGGGGCTTGACCATCTTACTACTGATAATTTGTGGAAGGTAGCTTATTTTGTTGTAAGAAGAGGCGATTTTGACAGATATATGACAAGACCGATAAATCCACTTGTGCATTGTATTATTGAGACATTGCAGTTTGATGCTTTAGGTGAATTTGTTACTGGTATTGTTTTACTTGTATATGCATCTATAAAGTTACAGGTTGATTATACGCTAGTAAATACATTACTTATGATTATTGCAATAATAGGTGGAATTGTTATATTTGCAAGCATCAAGATAGCTTGTGCTGCTATTGCATTTTGGATTAAGAGAAGCGGAAGTATTTTGCAGATGTTATATATGTCTAGCGATTTTGCAAGATATCCTGTGACTATTTATAGTGGTGTTATAAGAAACCTCATTACATATATTATTCCATTTGCATTTACTGCATATTATCCTGCAAGCTATATAATCAGAGGGAATAATCCGGTATTCTGTATAGGGGGTACAGTAATCGCGGCGGCGATACTACTTACGATTAGCCTTTTTATATGGAATAGAGGTATGAGAGCGTATGAAAGTGCGGGAAGTTGATGGAGATTGAAGTTGATAAATTTGAATTTGGAGGTGTATTAAATGAAAAAAGAAAAGATAAGCTCAATGCTTTATTGTATAGCTTCAGTGTTATACTTCTTAGCAGCAATTTTTAGTTTTGCAGGTGGTAATCACAATTCTATGGCTTTTGTATGGATATGTCTTAGTTTTACATTTCTTTGTCTTGGTTTTGGGTATAAGAAAAAGGCAAAAGAAAGCGAAGATGATAGTAATAAAAAATAACAAACTTTCAGGTTGACGGAGCGTCAAATTCCAATTTGTAGAGGTGAATAGTTATGGCATTGAATTATAGAAAAGCTACAATTGTTGATTTAAAAATACTAACAGAAACAAGAATAGAAGTTTTGAGTGCAGCTAATCAATTAAGTAATGATGTTGATATGTCTGAAGTAAGAAAGCAATCCTATGAGTATTATCAAAATTCATTACAGAATGATACACATTTAGCTTATTTAATTTTTGATGATGAGAAATTTGTTGGCGCTGGTGGTATTAGCTATTTTCAAGTAATGCCAACATATCATAATCCAACAGGGAAAAAAGCTTATATTATGAATATGTATACTAAGCCAGAGTACAGAAGACAAGGAATTGCATTTAAAACATTAGATTTATTAGTAGCAGATGCAAAAACAAAGGGGATAAATGCTATTTCACTTGAAACAACAGATATGGGAAGACCTTTGTATACGAAATATGGTTTTATAAAAATGAATGATGAAATGGAGTTGCCTAATTAGACATATTTCAATTTTGGAGGGAAACGAAATGAATGTATTAGTAATTAATTGTAGTCCAGTAAGAAATGGTGCAACAGCAGAAATTGTACATATTGTTTCAGAACATTTGAAGAATAATTTTAATGTAAAAACTATTTGTATTGATGATTTCCAAATTGGTCTTTGTAAAGGGTGTAGAAGCTGTCATAGTACAGCAAAGTGCATTCAACAAGATGACATTGACTTGATTATGAAAGAGTATGAATGGGCAAATATAGTGGTTTCTGTATCTCCATCATATTGGGCAGATATACCAGGGCAATTCAAAGTGTTCATAGATAGGTGCACACCATGGTGCAATACCCATGATCCACATTCAAAACTTTCTGGTGGAAAAAAGGGATATACGATTGCATTAAGGACTGGACCAAGTATGCCAGAATGCGAACGTGTAATTGGAAGTATTGAACATTTTCATGGGCATTTAGAAATTGAATCATGTGGTAAATTAGGCTTGTGTTCCATCGAATATAAAGAGGATGTTGCAGGAAGAATTGAAGAAATAACTGATTTTTGTAATAGGATATTAAAAGTGTAAAAATATGTTTATTTCTTGTATTGCGATAAGTAGAACAGTTAGATAAATTTGAATTTGTAGGTGAATAGATGAAAAAGCAGATTGCAAATATAATAACAAGCAGTCGAATTTTATGTAGTATTTGTTTGTTGCTCTGTCCTGTCTTTTCCGTTGCTTTTTATAT
>SVDX01000003.1 GCA_015057605.1 Lachnospira sp.
CAACAGTTTTTTATAGACCACAAGAGCTGAAAAAGAGTTTTTTTAAAATGATTGATAAGAAACGATTTGGAAAATAATATAAAAATAAAGGATAAACTATGAACACGAACTTTTCAAACAGGGCTATGACATTTGGCCCAAACATTTTTAATATTTTAAATGAGAAAAAAGAAGAACTTATTAAGAAAGGCATGAAGGTGACTAATCTTTCTGTTGGAACACCGGATTTTGCGCCAAGTAAGGCGATTATGGAAGCTGTAAGTAAGGCTTCTCTTAATCCAGATAATTACAAATATTCCCTTGGTGATACAAAAGAACTTACCGATGCAGTAATTGCTTGGTACAAGAGAAGATACAATGTAGAACTTAAAGCGGGTGAAATAATGTCCGTTGCAGGAACGCAAGAAGGTATGGCGCACATTGCACTTACATTTTGCAATGAAGGCGACGTGGTGTTAGTACCTAATCCGGGATATCCTATATTTGAGACAGGTCCATATCTTAACGGCGCAAAGGTATGTTATTATGAGCTTTTGCCAGAAAACAATTATCTGATTGACTTTGATTCAATAGATGAGGAAGTGGCAAGAAAAGCTAAGCTTATTATAGTTTCATATCCGCTTAATCCGACCTGCACCTGCGCAGATAAGGAATTTTATGTAAAGCTTATTGAATTTGCCAAGAAATACGATATCATAGTAATAAATGATAACGCATATTCAGAGATTATATATGACCAAAGAGAAAGCTTTTCATTCTTAGAGCTTCCTGGGGCAAAGGAAATAGGTTTAGAATTTAATTCCCTTTCAAAGACTTATAATCTTACTGGTATTAGAATTTCATTCCTTATGGGCAATGAAAAATATATTGAAAAATTCAGCCAGCTTCGTTCGCAATTTGACTATGGTACAAGCTTTTTAGTACAGGCTGCAGCCATTGAAGCCTTAAATGGCGATCAGTCAGAGGTGGCAAAAAACAGAGAAGAATACCAAAGAAGACGAGATGCTTTGTGCAAGGTGCTACTAAATAATGGCTTTGAATTAAATCCGTCAGAGGGTACAATGTTTGTATGGGCAAAGATTCCTGATGTGGGCCTTAGCTCGGAGGAATTTTGTATAAAGCTTTTAGAGACAACAGGAATTATCTGTACACCGGGTTCAAGCTTTGGAAGTCTTGGCGAGGGCTATGTAAGATTCGCACTGGTGCTTCCTGCAGACGAATTGGCAAACTTAGATTTTAGTGGAATGGGTGAGATGTATGGCAAGCTGTGATTATTGCAATAATTTAATATATGATGAAGACACAGAAGAGTATGTGTGTGATGTAAATATGGATGAAGATGATTACATGAGATTTGTAACATCGGACTACAAACAGTGTCCATATTTCCAGAGTAATGACGAATATAAGATAGTTAGGAAGCAGATGTAAAAAAGGATAGCTTTGATTAGTGTTTAATACTAATTAAGGCTATCCTTTTTTATATTCCATTATGTCTTCTACATTGCAATCAAGAATTTGACAAAATGTATCTATAGTGTGTGTACTTACGCTTTCATTACGTTTAAGGCGTGTTATCTGTGAAGGGCTGATGCCGTGTTTCTTGATAAGAGCATATTGGGTAACGTTCTTTTCTTTCATGGTTTGCCAGAGCTTGTCATAAGTGATCATAATTACCTCCATAAAATATTCTACACTTGAATATTAACCGATATTAGTATATAATCATATTAACTAAAATCGGTTAATGCTTGTTTGAAAGAGAGGTTATAAAGATGTCTGGTATGACTAATGGAATCAGAAAGAATAATAGAATATTTATTAAAGAAGCGAATTTATATATTGGAAAACTGTTTGAGTGTAACAAAGGTAAAGTGAACAAAATAGACTTATATGAAACAAAGGAGAATGATAAGGAATATTTGTATGATAAGGGTTCGGGTAATTTTCATCTTTTACCAGAAAAAGATAATTTTTACAAGATATCAGACGAGATTAACACAATAATGAAGATTATAAAAATTCAGCTTGAAGAAAAGCTAAAAGAGGTAAATGATAAAAATATTGAATATAAAAGAACAAATCGTGTAGGCGGAAATCTTTATTATAAACGTAATCCAGAAGGCTTTAAAGGAGGACATCTTTTTGCTTATATCAGAGTTATTAAAGATAATGTACCATATGATTTAATGCCGATTAGATTTTATATTGATGATAATAATAATGATGATACTGTTAATTGCATATTAAAATCATATCAATTCAGTAAAGGTGAAATAGAAAAATCATATAGGTACTATCCGTTATCACCTGACTCAGATAAAAGTAGAGGGACTAAAGAATTAATGTATTACAATCCGGATACAAGCTTTAAAGATACAGATAAAATCGTAGAAGAATTCCTAAAATTTGTAATAGAAAATTAGTTTAAGACAAAGGAGAAACAATGAAAAATAATATAAAGAAAATAATAGCTACAGTTTTTACTATGACTTTTATAGTAATTGCTGTGGTTACTGTAACATCATGTAACAAAAAGAGTAACATCACAAGAACAGAGGAAACTACAAACGCTCCTTCAAAAGAGAATACAACCGAATACAGAACAGAAGAAAATACAACCGAAAATAAAACTGAAAACAACTCAGAAGTAACTTCTACAGAAAATGTTACAACTGAAAATAATATACAGGAGACTCAGTCTACTACAGAAGAAAATACAACTCAGGTAGTAACTCAAGCTCCTACGCAAAAACCTACACAGACTCCAACACAGAGACCAACTCAACAACCAACTACCCAAGCTCCAACACAAGCTCCAACACAGAAGCCTACTGAAGCACCTACTCAGGCGCCAACTCAGGCTCCTACAGAAGCTCCAACTGAGGCTCCAATTAATGTTCCTTGGTATAGACCTTATTTATCAAACGGACGCCCAGATTATAGAAATTGGAGAACTGGAGAAGGTTACGATTCAAAAGAAGAAAGAGCTAAAAACAATAAAATTATGACAGATGACTTTTTAAATAATTTTGCTCCATCTTTTAATTTTGATTCTAACACTTATGTTTATAACAATGGAGTTCTTTCTATAAAGATGTTTTATGTTTATAATGGTTTATATACAAGTTTAAAAGATCCGAACATAAAAGCTATGTCGATAACTATATATATAGCTGTAGAAAGAAAAGATGGAACTTATGATAAATATTATACCAGTCTAAAAAATAATTATAATTTTATATTTTCCACATCTAAAATTACTTTAGATGAATTTTATCTTTATTAAAATAAAATTAAAAGGAGGTGATTTTTATGGAAAAATTTATTCCTATAAATAAAAATACTAAATTATTATCTTTCAAAATTGAAGAAAATATTTTTGGAAGCGAAGATATTACTGAAATAGAAAGATTCAATGATTTACCTTTTTGGTTTGAAGATATAAAAACTTGGCTAGATCAAAGAAATTATGCAAAACATAAAAATCACCTCAAAAATATTTAAAATATTCAATGTCAATAGTTAGGGCGGTATTCATTAGAATATCGCCTTACTTATGTAAAAAGAATCGTTAATATTAATATGCATAAAAATTTGTTTCACTTTTAATACATTTTATGCTATAATATTTTCTTGATAGTGCTTACTTAAGCGAATAGCAAATTATTGGAGGATTACAATGAAAGAGAAACATGGATTTTCAAGCAAGCTGGGATTTATTCTTGCAGCAGCAGGCTCAGCAGTAGGTCTTGGTAATATATGGAGATTTCCATATTTGGCAGCAAAATATGGTGGAGGAAGCTTCCTTCTTATATATTTGGTTTTGGCGATAACATTTGGTTTTGCATTGCTCGTAACTGAGATTGCAATTGGTCGTAAGACAGGTAAGAGTGCATTGTTTGCATTTAAGGAACTTGATAGAAGAAGTGGATTTATTGGCGTACTTGCAAGTATAGTGCCGATTATCATTTTACCTTATTACTGCGTAATCGGCGGTTGGGTACTTAAGTTTGCAACAGTTTATTTAACAGGTGGTGCTAAAGATGCTGTAGCAGATGACTTCTTTACAGGATTTATTACAAATCCAACAGAGCCTATTATATGGTTAGTAATATTTATTGTTGCAACAATGGTTGTAATTTTACTTGGCGTTAATAAAGGTATTGAAAATATCAGTAAGGTGCTTATGCCTGTGCTTGTAGTTTTATCTTTGATTATAGCTATATTTGTTATAACAAGACCGGGTGCTACAGATGGTCTTGCGTATTACTTAAAGCCTGATTTATCAAAGATTAATGGTAATGCATTTTTAGCGGCAGCAGGACAGTTATTCTATTCAATGTCGCTTGCTATGGGTATTATGATTACTTATGGTTCATATATTCCTAAGGATGCAGATATTGAAAGCAGTGTACGAAGTATCGAAATCTTTGATACAGCTATTGCGTTTTTAGCAGGTCTTATGATTGTACCAGCTGTATTTGTTTTCTCAGGTGGTGACCAGTCAGCACTTCAAGCAGGACCAACACTTATGTTTATAACATTACCAAAGGTATTTGGAAGTATGGTAGCATCTAATGTAATTGGTGCAGCATTCTTCATATTAGTATTCTTTGCAGCGGTTACATCATCTATTTCACTTATGGAAACAGTTGTATCAATATTTGTAGATATGACAGGTAAGAACCGTAAGGTAATTACAGTTATAGTAACAATTTATACAATTCTTATGGCAATACCTTCGTCATTAGGATTTGGCGTATGGGATAACATAAGCTTTAATGGAATGAGTATACTTGATATGTTTGACTTTATTTCAAATAGTGTGCTTATGCCAATTGTTGCGTTACTTACATGCTTATTTATAGGATTTGTTGTAAAACCAAAGACTGTTACAGATGAAGTAAAAAAATCAACTAATAAGTTTAAGAGTGAGAAGCTCTATGTAGTACTTGTTAAATGGGTATCTCCAATTTTACTTGTACTTATACTCGTAAGCTCAATCTTAAATGCATTTGGAATTATAAAATTATAGAAATGATAGACTTAAAGACTGCCATACTTTGTGTGGCAGTTTTTTTATAGTATAGAAAATTCCTTTGTAGGACCTCCCTATATTATAAAAACACTCCGTGGGATGCGCACTCGCACGAATAAGGAAGTTGAAAGTGGACTTATCCACTTTGTTCTACATTGTATAGAACAAAATACATAAATTCTTAAAAAATGTTATTGACATTTGTTTTTGATAGTGATATTTTATATATAGAAAATGATTAGCACTCCAATTAAGTGAGTGCTAACAACAAAGAAAGGTGGGAGCCAATGGAACTGGATAGCAGGAAGTTTAAGATACTGCAGGCAATAATTCGTAATTATTTAGAAACAGGTGAACCAGTAGGCTCTAGAACTATTTCTAAATATACAGACCTCAATTTAAGCTCTGCAACAATACGTAATGAGATGGCGGACTTAGAAGAGCTTGGATATATTATTCAACCACATACATCAGCAGGTCGTATTCCTACAGATAAGGGCTACAGATTATATGTAGACAATATGATGGAGGATAAGGCTAATGAACTTGACAGTAGAAAAAAGGAAGTTGAAGACCTTAAGACATTTCTTATTGAAAAGGTTGATAAGGTTGAAGTCCTTTTACAGAATGTAGCTAAGCTTTTAGCTGATAACACTAATTATGCTACTATGGTAACTACGGCAAAGAGCAATAAGAGCAGACTTAAGTTCATACAATTATCTTTGATAGAGTCTAATAAGCTATTAACGGTAATAGTTATGGATGGCAACATTATTAAGAACAGAATGATAGATTTAGATACAGTGATTGATAGTGAGACTGTGCTTAAGATGAACATTTTGTTAAATAGTACGCTTAACGGACTGACATTGGAAGAGATTAATCTTTCCATAGTATCGAAGCTTAAGAATCAGGCTGGAGAACATATTGACCTTATTAAGAAGGTGATTGATGTGGTGGCAGACACACTAAGCGATGAGGATGATTTAGAGATATACACCTCAGGTGCTACTAACATTTTCAAATATCCTGAGCTTAGCGACAGTAGTAGGGCAAGCGAGCTTATATGTACATTTGAAGAGAAGGAACTTTTAACTAATCTTATTACGGATTCATTGAATGAAGATGGTCAAAAAGGTATTCAAGTGTATATTGGTAATGAGACTCCAGTAAAGACGATGAAGGATTGCAGTGTTGTTACAGCAACCTATGAATTAGAAGATGGAGTTAGGGGAACAATTGGAATAATTGGACCTAAGAGAATGGATTACGAGAAGGTTGTCGAGAATCTTAAGATAGTAAAAGAACAACTGGATACAGTATTTAAGAAATAGAAAGGTGGTAAGGTAGTGGCAGCTAAGAAGAAAAACAACCCAGAAGTCGAAGAGACAGTAGAAGAGGTTGTAGAAGAAGTCACAGAAGAAACAGTAGAGGAATGCGAAGCAGCAGACGAAGCTTGTAATGAACAGGATGAAAAGGATGCAGCTATTGAAGCTTTGAATGACAGATATAGAAGACTGTTAGCAGAGTTTGACAATTATAAAAAGCGTACAGAAAAAGAAAAATCAATGATGTACGAGTTTGGTGCCAAAGATGCACTGTTAAAGATGCTTCCAATTGTGGACAATTTTGAAAGAGGTTTGGCATCAGTTCCTGTAGAAGATAAAGAATCAGCATTTGCTGATGGTATGAACAAAATCTACAAGCAGTTTATGACAACTCTTGAAGAGGTAAAGGTAGTGCCGATAGAGGCAGTAGGTAAGACATTTGACCCTAATCTTCATAATGCAGTTATGCATATTGATGATGACAGCTACTCAGAAAGCGAAGTTGTAGAAGAATTCCAAAAGGGTTACATGTATAAAGAATCCGTACTTAGACATAGTATGGTAAAAGTTGCTAATTAAAACATATTATTTATATTAGGAGGAAGAAAAATGGGTAAGATTATTGGTATTGATTTAGGTACAACTAATTCATGTGTTGCAGTTATGGAAGGTGGAGAACCAGTCGTAATCGCTAATGCAGAAGGTGTAAGAACAACTCCATCGGTTGTTGCATTTACAAAGACAGGAGAAAGATTAGTAGGTGATCCTGCAAAGCGTCAGGCAGTTACTAACGCAGATAAGACTGTTTCATCAATCAAGAGAGAAATGGGTTCAGATTACAAGGTAGATATTGATGGAAAGCAATATACACCACAGGCTATTTCAGCTATGATTCTTCAAAAGTTAAAGGCAGATGCTGAAAGCTATTTAGGTGAAAAGGTTACAGAAGCTGTTATTACAGTTCCAGCATATTTTAACGATGCTCAAAGACAGGCTACAAAGGATGCAGGTAAGATTGCAGGTCTTGATGTTAAGAGAATTATCAACGAGCCAACAGCAGCAGCCCTAGCTTATGGTCTTGACAATGAGCATGAACAAAAGATTATGGTATACGATTTAGGTGGTGGTACATTCGACGTATCTGTTATCGAAATCGGTGACGGCGTTATCGAAGTATTAGCTACATCAGGTGATAACAGACTTGGTGGTGATGACTTTGATAAGAAAATCGTAGACTACATGGTAGCAGAATTTAAGAAGAATGAAGGCGTAGATTTATCAAATGATAAGATGGCTATGCAAAGATTAAAGGAAGCTGCTGAAACAGCTAAGAAGCAGTTATCTTCAGCTACAACAACTAACATCAACCTTCCATTCATCACAGCTACAAGTGAAGGTCCAAAGCATTTTGAAATGAACCTTACAAGAGCTAAATTTGATGAATTAACACATGATTTAGTAGAAAGAACAGTTATTCCGGTACAGAACGCATTAAAGGATGCAGGTCTTAATGCAAGTGAATTATCAAAGGTATTATTAGTTGGTGGTTCAACACGTATTCCAGCTGTTCAAGATAAGGTAAAACAATTAACAGGTATGGAACCTAATAAGTCACTTAACCCAGATGAATGTGTAGCTCAAGGTGCTTCAATTCAGGGTGGTAAATTAGCAGGTGATGCAGGTGCAGGCGAAATCTTATTACTTGACGTAACACCACTTTCATTAAGCATTGAAACAATGGGTGGTATTGCAACAAGATTAATTGAAAGAAATACAACAATTCCTACAAAGAAGAGTCAGGTGTTCTCAACAGCAGCAGATAACCAGACAGCAGTAGATATCAATATCGTTCAGGGTGAAAGACAGTTCGCTAAGGACAACAAGTCACTTGGACAATTCAGATTAGATGGTATTCCACCAGCAAGAAGAGGTGTTCCACAAATCGAAGTTACATTTGATATTGATGCAAATGGTATTGTAAATGTTTCAGCTAAGGATTTAGGAACAGGTAAGGAACAACACATTACAATTACTTCAGGCTCTAATATGTCAGATGAAGATATCGAAAAGGCAGTAAAAGAAGCTGCTGAGTACGAAGCACAGGATAAGAAGAGAAAAGAAGGCATTGATGCAAGAAATGATGCTGACTCAATCGTATTCCAGACACAAAAGGCTTTAGATGAAGTAGGCGATAAGGTAAGTGCTGATGAAAAGGCAGCAGTAGAAGCTGATCTTAATGCATTAAAGGCAGTTGTTGACAGAACAACACCAGACAATGTTTCAGATGCAGACCTTGAAGAATTAAAGGCTGGAAAAGAAAAGTTAATGAACAGCGCACAAGCATTATTTGCTAAGTTATATGAGCAGTCAAATGCACAAGGTGCCGGTCCTGATATGGGCGATATGGGCGCAGGTGCAACTTCATCAGCAGATGATGATGTAATTGATGGAGATTACAGAGAAGTTTAATTAAATTTGTTACGCTTCAGAATGGAGATTAAAAATGGCAGACAAAAGGGATTATTACGAAGTCTTAGGCGTGCCTAAGGATGCAGATGATGCCGCATTAAAAAAAGCATATAGACAATTAGCAAAGAAATATCATCCGGATACTAATCCGGGTGATGCTGATGCTGAAGCCAAATTTAAAGAGGCATCAGAAGCGTACGCAGTACTTAGTGATGCCCAAAAGAGAGCACAGTATGACCAGTTTGGTCACGCTGCTTTTGACCAGTCGGCAGGTGGCGGTGGCGCTTATTCAGGTGGTTTTGACTTTGATATGGGCGATATATTTGGCGACATATTTGGCGATATATTTGGTGGCGGAAGACGTTCATCAAGAAGTAACGGCCCAAGACAAGGCGCAAATCTTAGAGCAACTCTTCGTATTACATTTGAAGAGGCTGTATTTGGTACAACCAAGGAGATAGACGTTACGCTAAAGGAAGAATGTCCTACATGTAAGGGCAGTGGAGCTAAGCCGGGCACACAACCACAGACATGTACAAAGTGCGGTGGTAAGGGTCAGGTTGTATATACACAACAATCTTTATTTGGCACAATGAGAAATGTTGCAACATGTCCGGATTGTGGTGGCAAGGGCAAGATTGTTAAGGAAAAATGTGGCGATTGCTATGGAAGCGGCTATGTAAGCAAAAGAAAGAAAATTGAGGTTAGCGTTCCGGCAGGTATTAGCTCAGGTATGAGCATTAGAATTGCAGGAAAGGGCGAGCCTGGTACTAATGGCGGACCAAGAGGTGACCTTTTGGTAGAGGTTGTTGTATCAAATCATTCAACTTTTAAGAGACAGGATTATGATATATATTCAACAGTACCAATTTCATTTGCAACAGCAGCATTAGGTGGCGAAGTAAGAGTCGCAACAGTAGATGGTGACGTGCTTTACGACATTAAGCCAGGAACACAGACAGATACAAGAGTACGTTTGAAAAACAAAGGCGTACCTTCACTTAGAAACAAAAATATACGTGGTGACCACTATGTTACATTTGTCGTATCTGTACCGGAAAAGCTCAATTCAGAGCAAAGAGAGGCCTTAAAGGCATTTGACCGTGCTATGCGTGGAGAAAAAGAGCCTGAGGACGACGATAAAGACAAAGCTAAAAAGAAAAAAGGATTTTTTAAGTAATATTTTCAACCCCTTCACATTACAATAGTATAAAGATGTGAAGGGGTTTTTACGTTGAAAAAAATATTTTGTATAATTATTGCTACTGTTTTACTTATGTGCGATATAAGCTCTGTATGGGCGCAGGAACCACAAATAGAAACGCCATCAGCCATAGTTATGGAAGCCTCAACTATGACAGTAATTTATGAGAAAAATGCAGATGAAATGCTTCCACCGGCTAGCGTTACCAAGATTATGACATTACTTTTGATATTTGACGCCTTAGAAGCAGGTACAATTAAGCTTACGGACGAAGTTACTGTATCAGAAAATGCTGCTTCAATGGGGGGCAGTCAGGTGTTTTTAGAACCGATGGAAAAGCAGACCGTCGACACAATGATTAAATGTATTGCAGTTGCCAGTGCTAATGATGCATCAGTTGCAATGGCAGAGCATATTTGTGGAAGTGAGGAAGCATTTGTTGCAAAAATGAATGAAAGAGCAAAGACTCTTTCTATGACTAATACACATTTTGTAAATTGCTGTGGTCTTGATACAGATGGACACGAAACTACAGCAAGGGATATTGCACTTATGTCAAGAGAGCTTATAACAAAATATCCACAAATTTATAACTATTCAACAATATGGATGGATACAATTACACACAGTACAAGAAGAGGTGACAGTGAATTTGGTCTAACCAATACCAACAAGCTTGTAAAACAGATGGAAGGAACTATAACGGGCTTAAAGACGGGTTCTACCTCTATTGCAAAATGCTGTCTTAGTGCAACTGCAAGTAAAAATGGAATTGACTTAATAGCAGTTATACTTGCTGCACCAAACAGTAAAACAAGATTTTCGGATGCGGTAACCTTGATTAATTACGGTTATGGAATATGCTCGATGTATTCAGATGAAAATATGCCAGCGTTAGAAGAAGTACCAATAAAGGATGGAATCAAAGATAAGGTTACAGTTAGATATGCAGGAGATTTCAAACATTTATTTACTGAGAGTATTGATAAATCTAAGGTTGAGTCAAGGATAGAATATATAAGGGATATTAAGGCGCCAGTTAATAAAGGTGATGTGCTTGGGAAAATAGTATATTCATATGATGGAAAGGAAATAGGTTCTGTCGATATACAAGCAGCCGAAGGTGTCAAAAAAGCAAGTTTTAAAGATTGTATAAGAAAAATCTATTCATTGTATTTTTGCTAAAAATGCACTATAATATTAATATGCAAAAATATATATAGATTGGAGATAAAATATGGCATTACATGTAATGGATGAAGCTAATCGTTGCTTACAATGTAAGGTACCTATGTGTCAGAAGGGATGCCCTATCAATACTAATATTCCTGAAGCAATACGATTACTTAAAGAAAATAAGTTAAATGAAGCAGGAAAGATGCTGTTTGAAAACAATCCTTTAACAACAGTATGCAGTCTCGTATGTAATCACGAAAAACAGTGTGAAGGTAATTGCGTACTTGGAAGAAAGGGTGCTCCTGTACATTTCTCGACTATTGAGAATTACATTTCCTCTACTTATGCTAATCAAATGGTTAATGGACCGCATCCATCTAACGGTATTAAGGTTGCTATTATTGGTTCGGGCCCTGCGGGTATTACAATTGCAATTATTCTTGCAAGATATGGTTATCAGGTTACAATATTTGAAGGTAAGGATAAGATCGGTGGAATATTAAGATACGGTATTCCAGAATTTAGACTTCCAAAGAGTGTACTTGATGATATTGAATATAGACATTTAGAACTTAAGGGTATTAAGGTAAGACCTAACACTACAATAGGTGCAGCTATTACTATTGAAGACTTATTTAGAGACGGCTATAAGGCTATTTTCGTGGGTACAGGTGTATGGAAGCCTAATTCGCTTCACATCAAGGGCGAAACCTTTGGCCATGTGCATTTTGCGATTAATTACCTTAACAATCCTGACAGCTATAGACTTGGCAATAAAGTTATTGTTATTGGTGCGGGAAATGCGGCTATGGATGTTGCAAGAACTGCTATTAGAAAGGGTTCTAAGGATTTAACCTGCTTTTCTATTACTAAGAAGGTTGCAGCAAGTGATTATGAATTTAACTATGCTAAGCTTGAAGGTGTTAACTTTGAATATAATAAAAAGCCAATTGAGATAACTGATGAAGGAGTTATTTTTGTAGATGTTATTGAAGACGAAGAAGGTAACTTTACAGAAGTTGAAGGCTCAGCACAGTTGTATCCGGCAAATAGTGTAATTATATCTATCAGTCAGGGACCACAAAGTAGGCTTGTTAATACAACAGAAGGTCTAAAGGCTAATAGCAGAGGACTTTTGGATGCTGATGAAACAGGCCACACTTCAAGACCTGGTATATTTGCATCAGGTGATGTTGTAAATGGTGCAAGAACTGTAGTAGAAGCAGTAGCCCACAGCAAAATCGTTGCAGAATCAATGCATCAGTATATACAAAGCTTACCAAAGGATGAGTTAGAATAATGAAAGTAGAAAAACACAATTATCCCTCAGTGCATAAGGGTGTTGTAAGAGCTGCCCTTATGCTTGTACCGCCATTTTATACAGAGGATGATAAGAACTTACTTATAGAATATGCGGCAGTGCCAGATAACAAAAATGATCGCCTTAATGGCAAAGGAAAGCATTATTATTGCGCACAAAATGCAGTAGGAAAACCGTATAAAACTTATACTGATAAGGCATATTACTTAAATGGCTCTAAAAAGCTTGCACCATCGCTTAGAACGATGTTTGAAAGTGAATATTTGACAGCAATAGCTATGTATAAGTTAGGTAAAAGATACTGGGCGATGGATTCGCTTATGAGAGCGGCGCATATGTTAGCGGATGTATGCTGTCCACCACACAGCTGTGAATTTACGTATTTTTCGCCATATGGTAAATATCATCAAAGATACGAAGGTAAGGCGGCCAGCGTATTCTGGGGAGAAGATGGCATTGATGAAGAAAAGGCCGCTAAAAAGTGGGCTGAGTATGCATTAAAACCAGCCACTCCTACAAGAGATTTTATGAAATTATTTAATGATTTGTCATTGCTTTCAGGTGCTGAGATAAATAACGTAGTAGATGATGATATTGAAAAGGTTGAGGATTCTATTTACAGACAGCTAAAGCTTACAATACAAAATCTTGCAATGCTGTTTACAATATTTATCGAGGATGTGCAGTCAGAAAATGTATTCTATTTAAAAGAAAATACGGCGTATACGCTATGCCAGTATGGCGAAGCCTCTAAACAATTTGAAGAGGTACTGTATGTAGAATATGATGAAGATAATCTATTTTCTTTAAAGACTAAGGATGGAAGATATCTTTGTTTAAAATCGTTAGGAAGAGTCGTTTTTACAGATGATATTAAAAAAGGTATTACAAAGTTTACGTTAGGCGTAGAAGGTGCTAACGTGTTGTATCCTATGGGCAATCCGGATCGTTTCATAGGCTTTGATGGTAAGCATTTTGAATGTCGTAAGGCAAGAAATTTAAATGCGAAAAATACATTTACATTTGTTGAAAATGTTTGACAAGCCAGGATTTTTGTAGTATTATAATCGATATGTGAATAAAACAAAGACTGTGAAAGTGTAAAGTAGGTAATTGTTTTCTTACAGAGAGACGGAATCGTCGGTTGAGAGTTTCGTTAAGTTCAGACCTTTACTGAATTTCCCACTGGAGTTGCATAGTTGAACTGATAGTAGATTATGACGTGGCATGCGCGTTAAGCATGACTTAAGTGCCTGTTTATAACAGGAATTAGGGTGGTACCGCGAAGTATGTATATATATACTCCGTCCCTTTGTAGGGCGGAGTTTTTTTATTTTCTAAAAGGCTAATAAAAAACACTCCGCAATATATACAAAACATTTTAGGAGGAACACAAAGTGAAAGAAAGATTACAGGCAATTGAGAATGCTGCATTGAATCAAATTAATGAAGCTAAATCTCTTGAACAATTAAATGATGTCAGAGTTGCTTTCCTTGGTAAGAAGGGCGAGATTACTGAAATTATGAAGTGTATGAAAGATTTATCGGCAGAGGAAAGACCTGCATTTGGTCAGATGGTTAACTCTGTAAGACAGGCAATTGAAGAAGCTATTGAGAACACTAAGACTTCAATGGCTGCTAAACTTCGTGAAGAACAATTAAAGTCAGAGGTTATTGACGTTACATTACCTGCAAAGAAGAGTAATGTAGGTCATAGACACCCTAATACTATAGCGTTAGAAGAGGTTCAAAGAATATTTGTAGGTATGGGATATGAGGTTGTTGAAGGTCCAGAAGTAGAATATGATTATTATAACTTCGAGGCACTTAACATTCCTGCTAATCACCCTGCAAAGGATGAACAGGATACATTCTACATAAACGATAAGATTCTTCTTAGAACACAAACATCTCCTGTTCAGGCAAGATATATGGAAACAGGCAAGATGCCAATCAGAATGATTGCACCAGGTAGAGTTTTCCGTTCAGATGAAGTTGATGCAACACATTCACCTTCATTCCATCAGATTGAAGGTCTTGTAATTGATAAAAATATTACATTTGCTGATTTAAAGGGAACATTAGCAGAATTTGCAAGAGAGTTATTTGGACCTGAAACAAAGGTTAAATTCAGACCTCACCATTTCCCATTTACAGAGCCAAGTGCCGAAGTGGACGTTACATGTTTTAAGTGTGGTGGCAAAGGTTGTAGAATGTGTAAGGGTTCAGGTTGGATAGAAATCCTTGGCTGTGGTATGGTACATCCAAAGGTTCTTGAAAATTGTAAAATTGATTCAAATGAATATCAGGGCTTTGCATTTGGTATCGGACTTGAAAGAATCGCATTGTTAAAATATGAAATTGATGACATGCGTTTATTATACGAAAATGATACCAGATTCTTGAAGCAATTTTAGGAATGGAGGAGAACGAAGAATGAATACAGCATTATCATGGATTAAGGCCTATGTAAAAGATTTAGATGTTACAGCACAAGAATATACAGATGCTATGACATTATCTGGTACAAAGGTTGAAGGATTTGAAGAATTAGATAAAGATTTAGATAAAATCGTTGTTGGTCAGATTGTAAAGATAGATGCACATCCAGATGCAACAAAGCTTATTGTTTGTCAAGTAAATATAGGCGATGAGACAGTTCAAATCGTAACTGGTGCGTCAAATGTAAAGGAAGGCGACAAGGTTCCGGTAGTATTAGATGGCGGTAGAGTTGCTGGTGGTCACGACGGTACTAAGACTGAAGGCGGAATTAAGATAAAAAAAGGCAAGCTTCGTGGTGTAGAATCATGTGGTATGATGTGCTCAATTGAAGAATTAGGCTCAACTACAGATTTTTATCCAGAAGCAGCAAAAGATGGAATATACATTTTGCCACAGGATACACCTGTAGGTACAGATGCTATTGAATTATTAGGTTTTAGAGATGTAGTATTTGAATACGAAGTTACATCAAACAGAGTTGATTGCTATTCAGTTGTTGGTATTGCAAGAGAAGCAGCTGCAACATTTAGAAAAGAATTTAATCCACCTGTAATTAAAGAAACAGGTAACGCAGAAGACATTAATACTATGTTTTCGGTTGATGTAGAGGCTACAGATTTATGTAAGCGTTTCTGCGCAAGAATGGTTAAAAATGTTAAGATTGGTCCATCACCAGAGTGGATGCAAAGAAGACTTGCAAAGAGCGGTATAAGACCAATCAATAATTTAGTTGATATTACTAACTACGTTATGGAAGAATATGGCCAACCAATGCATGCTTATGATTACAGTACATTAGAAGGTAGCAAGATTGTTGTAAGAAGAGCTAACAATGGCGAAGAATTTACTACACTTGATGGCAATGTAAGAAAGCTTGATGACTCAATTCTTATGATTTGTGATGCTAACAAGCCAGTTGGTATTGCAGGTATCATGGGTGGTGAAAACTCAATGATTACTGAAGATGTAGATACTGTATTATTTGAAGCAGCATGCTTTGATGGAACAAATATAAGATTATCAAGTAAAAAAGTTGGTTTAAGAACAGATGCTTCTGGTAAGTTTGAAAAAGGTCTTGATCCTAACAATGCAATTGATGCTATTAACAGAGCGTGCCAGTTAATTGAAGAATTAGGCGTAGGTGAAGTTGTAGGTGGCGTTGTAGACGTATACCCTGAAAAGAATGAAGTTAAGAGAGTTGCATTTGATGCAGATAAGGTTAACAAATTATTAGGAACAAATATTTCTAAGGAAGATATGATTTCATACTTTAAGTTAGTTGATTTAGAGTATGATTATGAGAAGGATGAAGTTATCGTTCCAACATTTAGACAGGATGTTGAAAGACTTGCAGACCTTGCAGAAGAAGTTGCAAGATTCTATGGCTATGACAAGATTCCTGTTACATTACCAAGCGGTGAGGCAACAACAGGTAAAATATCTCATAAGATGAGAGTAGAAGCTATTGCAAGAGATATCGCAGAATTTAGCGGTTTCTCACAATCAATGACATATTCATTTGAAAGTCCTAAGGTATTTGATAAATTATTACTTGATGCAGATGATAACTTGAGAAATGCAATTGTTATCTCAAATCCATTAGGTGAAGATTATAGTATTATGAGAACATCTGTATTAAATGGTATGTTAAGTTCAATCTCAACTAACTTTAACAGAAGAAATAAAAATGTAAGATTATATGAACTTGGTAACGTATATATTCCAAAGGCATTACCATTAGAAGAATTGCCAGATGAAAGAATGCAATTTATACTTGGTATGTACGGAGATGGCGACTTCTTTACAATGAAGGGTGTTGTAGAAGAATTTATCGAAAAGCTTGGTATTATGACTAAGTTAAGCTATAACCCTGATACAAAGAAGAATTTCTTACATCCAGGAAGAAAGGCTGATATCGTACTTAATAACGAGGTTATTGGCTACTTAGGTGAGGTTCATCCACAAGTATGTGATAATTACGATATCTCTGACAGAGTATATATTGCAGTTATCGATATGCCTACGATTACAGATAAGGCAAGCTTTGAAAGAAAATACAGTGGTATTGCAAAATATCCTGCAACAACAAGAGACATAAGTATGACAGTTCCAAAGAGTATTCTTGTAGGAACTATTGAAAATGTTATTGAAAAACGTGGCGGTAAGTTACTTGAAAGCTATAATTTATTTGATATTTACGAAGGAAGTCAGATTAAGGAAGGCTACAAGTCAGTTGCATATTCTATCGTATTTAGAGCCAAGGATAGAACCTTAGAGGATAAGGAAGTATCTGAGATTATGGATAGAATTGTAAAAGATTTATCTGCAATGGATATTGAGCTTAGACAATAGCACAGAAATGAGTTATAATATGAATGTACATGATTTTTATTTTGATTTACCACAAGAACTGATAGCTCAGGATCCTTTGGAAAATCGTTCATCATCAAGATTGCTGGTGTTAGATAGAAATAGCGGAGACGTGGAGCATAAGACATTCACAGATATAGTTGATTATCTTAATGAAGGAGATTGCCTTGTTATCAATGATACCAAGGTAATTCCTGCAAGATTATTTGGTCTTAGGGAAACGACAAATGCAAGCATTGAGGTACTACTTTTAAAACGTAGGGAAAATGATATTTGGGAAACCTTAGTTAAGCCAGGTAAAAAGGCTAAGATAGGCACCAAAATTATATTTGGTGATGGCAAGCTTATAGGCAATGTTATTGATATTGTAGAAGAAGGCAATCGTTTAATAAAGTTTGAGTATGAAGGTATATTTGAGGAGGTGCTTGATGAATTAGGTCAAATGCCACTTCCACCATATATTACACATACACTCCAAGATAAAAACAGATATCAGACAGTTTACGCAAAGCATGAAGGTTCGGCAGCAGCACCTACGGCAGGTTTGCATTTTACTAAGGAATTGCTTGAACAGATAGAAAAGAAGGGCGTAAAGATTGCGCGAGTTACTTTACATGTAGGTTTAGGCACCTTTAGACCGGTTAAAGTTGAAAATGTATTGGAACATCATATGCATTCTGAATTCTATCAGATTGATGCAGATGCAGCAAAAACTATCAACGAAGCAAAGGACAATGGTCATAGAGTTATAGCGGTAGGCACTACAAGCTCAAGAACTCTTGAATCTGTTGGTGATGAAAATGGAAGGGTTAAGGAAACGAGCGGTTGGACCGATATATTTATATATCCGGGATACAAGTTCAAGGTGGTGGATAATTTAATCACTAATTTCCATTTACCGGAATCAACGCTGGTTATGTTAGTGTCTGCGTTAGCAGGCAGGGAAAATGTATTGGATGCATACAAAGAGGCAGTTAAAGAAGGATATAGATTCTTTAGTTTCGGAGATGCAATGTTTATTCATTAGGAGGTTTAAAAATGGGAGAAGAAAAGAGACGTTCAAAAAGAATGGAGATTAACGTTGTTATCAAGCTTAATAAGATTCAGAATCAATTATTACCACTTGATATAAGAGAAGATGAATTCGCAGTTAATCTTGTGAATATTTCAAAAGACGGTATAGCATTTAGAAGTCCTGAGAGATTACCGCTTAACAGTTTTTATGATACAACAATTGAACTTTGGAACAAAGAAAAAATTAGTTCAATTATTGAAATAATCCGTATGGAAAACAGAGGCGAGGAAGAAACCTTGTATGGTTGCCGATTTATTGGTATCAATAGTGCTGACCAGTTTAGAATAGATGTATATGAACTTTTAAATGAGAGTAAGTAAATTAAAGAAGTCTGCTATGAGTTTTTCATAGCAGACTTTCTATTGTCTCAAAAAATCCAGGATATGATACATTTACACAATCATAATCATCTAATTTAACTTCAGAGTCTATGTTAAGTCCTGCGATTGCAAATGACATAGCGATTCTGTGGTCTAAATTAGTCTGTATTGTTGCGCCGTGTAGCTCTTTGCCACCATTTATGATCATACCATCGTCTGTGGCAACTATATCAGCGCCCATAGCTTTTAGGTTATTTACCATTAAATCAATTCGGTTTGATTCTTTTACCTTTAATTCAGCAGCATCCTTTATTGTAGTAGTACCGTCAGCAAATGCAGCCAATATTGCAATTATTGGAATCTCGTCTATAAGAGTTGGAATAATTTCGCCTTCAATGGTTGTAGCATGTAAGTTTGAATGTTTGACAAGTATATCGGCTACAGCTTCTCCGGCAACAGTTCGTTCATTTAATAAGCTGATATTACCACCCATTGCTTTAACCACGCGTATAATGCCGTCTCTTGTAGGGTTGATACCAACATTTTTTATAAGTAGCTCTGAACCTGGAACTATTAAGCCGGCTGCTATAAAGTAAGCGGCAGAAGAAATGTCACCAGGAACATTAACCTCAGTTGCAAAAAGCTCTGTGGCAGGCTCAATATGAGCAGTTGTATCGGTTGTCCATACATTTGCACCAAAAGCAGTAAGCATAAGCTCAGAATGATTTCTTGAAATATATGGCTCTGTTACACTTGTAATGCCATCAGCATAAAGTCCGGCTAAAAGTATAGATGATTTAACCTGAGCAGAGGCAACCTTAGAAGTGTAATCAATGGCGTTTAGTTTATTGCCAGTAATTTTAAGTGGAGCACAGAAATTATCGTCAATGCTTGAAATGTTCGCATTCATCATTGATAAAGGCTCTATAATACGCTTCATTGGACGTTTTCTGATAGAAGCATCACCGTCTACCGTGCAGGTAAAATTCTGGGCTGATAAAATACCCGACATAAGTCGGATGGTTGTTCCGCTGTTGCCAACATACAAGGTGTCCTTTGGAGCTTTTAGACCATAAAGTCCATTGCCATGAACATATATAGTACCGTTATCGTTAGTGATATCTATGCCCATTTGTTTAAAACATGCAATAGTAGATAGACAATCTGCGCCCTGTAAAAAATTAGTTATTTTTGTAGTACCTTTTGCTAAAGAACCAAACATTACTGCACGATGAGATATAGATTTATCTCCGGGAACAGTGATTTCGCCTTTGAGTCTTATATTGTTAGTCATTGTAGTTCTCCTTTATGCTATAACGTTATGTACGGTATATCTGTGCTTGTCAAGTAAAGCAACGGTTTTGTGTACAGCTTCGTCATCGTAAAATTCTATTTTTAAAACACCTTCTTCATATTCACGGTTGTGAATGATACCAATGTTCTTAATACTAATGTGATTGATTGCAAGAATTGTAGCAATAGTTGCAATAGCACCTTCTTCATCAATAATATCACAGTATACGGCATAAGATTTTTGGATAAGACCTTTTGTTGTAGTATTGATAGAGTCTCGATAATTTTTAGAACTATCAAACATTTCTGTGAGGTTATTAGCATTCTTTGAATCTATATCATTCTTAATTTGCATAAGCGAATCAATATAGTTATTAAGAATCCGTGAAATGGCTTCGCTATTAGTAGTACAAATCTGCTGCCACATAATAGGAGATGAGGAAGCAATTCTTGTAATATCCTTAAAACCACCAGCAGCTAAAAGCTTCATAGTTTCGTCTTCATAATCATTGTCCTTAACGCAGTTAACAAGGCTTGAAGCGATGATATGTGGTAAATGACTTATACCTGCTACGCTAAAATCATGCTTTTGGCAGTCAAGTACAAGTGGTATACACTCAATAGATTTTATGAGTGCAACAAATGTATCAAGTTTATCATTAGATATCTTGTCGGTAGGAGTAATTGCATAGTATGCATTTACTAAAAGCTGGTCAGTAGAGTTTTTATAGCCACTTTTTTCACTACCTGCCATTGGATGTCCACCGATAAATGTATGTTCAAGTGAAAGCTCTTTTACAGTATTATGTATGTGTGTCTTAACACTTCCAACATCAGTAATAATACAGTCAGAAGAAATGATTTCTTTAAGCGCACGAAGATACTGAGCATTAAATTCTACAGGAGTGCATAAAAATATATAATTGCATTTTGAAAAATGCTCATCAACGGCAGAAACAGTAGTATCTACAATATTGTCTTCAAATGCTTTAGCAAGTGAAGTAGTATCTGTGTCAAATGCTGTAATTATACAATCTGGATATATTCTTTTAAATGTTTTAGCTAAAGAACCACCAATAAGTCCTAAGCCTATAAAACCTAAATTCAAATTATTCATAGTATATGTACCTTTCGCGAAGTATGAATATATTGTACATTGAGAATTTCCATATGTCAACACTATATTGCTTTAAAGTTCAACACTTTAAAGCGAAGTTTGTAGTAAAAATATATACTCAATTCAAATAAAGTGTTGAAATTGAATAAGAAATTTGATAAAATATATTATAATTAAAAGTTTACGGGAGGTATTACTTATGAAAGATTTTACAACTAAGGACATAAGAAACGTTGTTCTTTTAGGACATGGCGGTTGTGGTAAGACAACATTAGTCGAGGCATTAGCATTTGCATCAGGCGCAACTAACAGATTAGGAAGAACAGCGGACGGCAACACCATAAGTGATTTTGACAAGGAAGAGATTAAAAGACAGTTCTCTATCAATACTTCCTTAATTCCACTCATTTGGGAGGATACAAAGATTAATATTTTAGATACACCAGGATATTTTGATTTTGTAGGTGAAGTAGAGCAGGCGGTAAGTGCAGCAGATGCAGCTGTTATTGTAGTTAACGGTAAGACAGGAGTTGAAGCAGGTACTATTAAGGCGTGGGAGATATGTGAAAAGAATAATTTACCGAGAATGTTCTTTGTTACAGGTATGGATGATGACAAAGCAAGTTATAGACAGGTAGTTGAAGAACTTACTGAATTGTACGGAAGAAAGATAGCTCCTTTCCATCAGCCAATCAGAGAAAATGAAAGATTCGTAGGATATATCAATATTGTTAAGATGAACGCAAGAAGATTTACTGGTATAGCGCAATATGAAGAAACAGATATTCCAGATTATTCAGTGGGTTATATGGAAAGCTATAGAGAGCAGCTTATGGATGCGGTTGCTTCTACTAATGACGAGCTTATGGAGAAGTTCTTTGAAGGTGAAGAATTTACAGCAGATGAGATTAACAAAGCTATATATGATAATGTAGTAGATGGTTCACTTGTTCCAGTTACAATGGGCTCTGGACAAAATGTATATGGTGCATTTATGCTGCTTAACAATATTGTAAGATATTTCCCAGCACCAAATGTTTTAGATGATGTTGATCCTGATAGACCATTTAGTGCAAAGGTATTTAAGACTATTGCGGATCCATTTATGGGTAAACATTCGCTTATTAAGGTTATGGGTGGAACTCTTACAACTGATACAGCTATTTATAATCCAAGAACTGATGTTGAAGAAAAAATCTCAAGATTGTATGTGCTTATGGGTAAAGAAACTATTGAAGTTAAGCAACTTGCAGCGGGAGATATTGGTTCAATCGCTAAGTTAAATGGCGTTGTTACAGGAGATACACTTTGTACTAAGGGTAATAATGTAGAATATCCAAAATACGAATACACCGTACCTTATACATATATGAGATACAAAGTTGCTAACAAAGGTGATGAAGATAAGGTTGCGGCA
This sequence comes from Lachnospira sp., assembly GCA_015057605.1. Taxonomy (GTDB): domain Bacteria; phylum Bacillota; class Clostridia; order Lachnospirales; family Lachnospiraceae; genus SIG291. Next base: position 22,634 of record SVDX01000003.1, read on the forward strand.
GCAATTGCAAAGCTCTTAGATGAAGATGTAACATTAAAGATGGTTAATGATAAAGAAAACAGACAACTTCTTTTATACGGTATTGGTGATCAACATCTCGAGGTTGTAGCAAGTAAGCTTGAAACAAAATATAGAGTTAAGATTGATTTGACAAAGCCTAAATTCGCATATAGAGAAACTATTAAAAAGACTGCAAAGGCTCAAGGTAAATACAAAAAGCAATCAGGTGGTCATGGACAATATGGTGATGTAATTATGGAATTTAGTCCACTTGGCGATACAGAGAAGGCATATGAGTTTTCAGAAAAGGTATTTGGTGGTGCAGTTCCAAAGAATTACTTCCCTGCAGTTGAAAAGGGTATTGCAGAATGTACTTTAAAAGGTTTACTTGCAGCTTATCCGGTTGTAGGTATCAATGCTGTATTATTGGATGGTTCGTATCATCCAGTAGACTCATCAGAACTTGCATTTAAGATGGCAGCAACAATGGCATTTAGAAAGGCATTTATGGAAGCTCATCCGGTACTCTTAGAACCAATTGCAACCTTGAAGGTAACAGTGCCAGACAGATTTACAGGCGATGTAATGGGTGACTTAAATAAACGTAGAGCGAGAGTTATGGGTATGGAGCCGGCAGATTCAAAGCAAGTTATTATAGCTTCAATACCAATGTCTGAATTATATGGATATTCAACAGTATTACGTTCTATGACAGGCGGTTATGGTGACTTCTCATATGAATTTTCTAACTATGAGCAGGCTCCATCAGATGTTGCTGAAAAAGAGATTGCAGCAAGAGCAGATAAGGTTGATAAAGGCGAATTATAATATTATATCTATAAGAATGAACATCTCTTATGAGGTGTTCATTTTTGTTTGCCTTAGTGCATAATCTATGTTATAATATTAGCAATTGTTTTGCTATAAGAATGGAGGCTTTTTATGGAGCAGATAATTAAATCTGTAGAAAAGATTAATGGTGTTCTTAATGATTTTATATGGGGCCCTGTTATGTTAGTATTCTTCTTGTTTGTAGGTATAATGTTTACAGCAAGAACTGGATTTTTTCAGATTTCAAAGATTAAATTATGGATATCATCTACATTTCTTGCATGCTTTAAGAATAAGGGAGTATTAAAGACTGATGATAAGCATTCAATTTCACAGTTTCAATCCTTATGTACAGCATTAGCAGCAACTATTGGTACAGGTAATATTGCCGGTGTTGCAACTGCGATTGCATCTGGTGGTCCGGGTGCAGTATTCTGGATGTGGGTGTCGGCATTTTTTGGTATGATGACTAATTTTGCAGAGAATACTTTGGGAATTAAGTATCGTTATAAGAATGAAAAGGGCGAATGGATAGGCGGAGCGATGATTTATATCGAAAGAGGCCTAAAGTGTAAATGGTTAGCTATTGTATTTTCAGTATTTTGCGTATTAGCTTCCTTTGGTATTGGTAATATGACACAGGCTAATTCTATTGCTTCTGGACTTGAAAGTGCATTTAAAATACCTCCGTATATTACAGGTATTGTTATTATGATATTTGTAACACTTGTTATTTTTGGAGGAATTAAGAGAATTGCAAGTGTTACTGAAAAGTTTGTGCCACTTATGGCGGCAATGTACATAATAGGCGGTCTTATAGTTATATTTGCTAATGTAACTGATGTTATTCCAGCATTTAAACTTATATTTACGGAAGCATTTAATTTTAGAGCAGCTGGTGGAGGTGTATTAGGATATGGTATATCGGTTGCTATGAGAAAGGGTATATCAAGAGGTGTATTTTCTAATGAAGCTGGTCTTGGTTCATCAGTAATGGTACACTCAGCATCTGACGTAGAAGAACCTGTAATACAGGGTATGTGGGGTGTATTTGAGGTGTTTGCGGATACATTAGTTGTATGTACCATAACAGCTCTTGCAATTCTTACATCAGGCGTATATGATATAGATGTATATCTTGCAAATATAGCAGCAGGTGTTGAAAATGTTAGTGGTATACAGCTTACAAGTGCGGCATTTGAAACGGTAATTCCATTTGGAGCAAGCTTTGTATCTATTGCAATTGTATTATTTGCATTTTCAACAATACTTGGTTGGTCTTATTATGGTGAAAGAGCAGTTGAATATTTATTCGGTTTAAAGGCTGTAAAGGTATATAAATTAATATTTGTAATTATGCTTATTGTAGGTTGTGTAGCATCGTTAGACTTAGCATGGGCCATAGCAGATACACTTAATGGATTTATGGCATTGCCTAACCTTATTGCAATAACTTTACTCAGTGGTCAGGTTATTAAAATGACAAAGGATTATTTAAAGAAAGTGAAGGATGAAAAAAATGGATTATAATCAATGTAATTATGAGGAACAATATTTAGAAAAACCGGAAATGAAGCCGGTTACAAATTTAGAAGAACCAGTATCCTTAAAGGAATGGATTATAACACTGCTATTACTTATGATACCAGTTGTTAATATAGTATTAATGTTCGTGTTTGCGTTCAACAAGGATGAAAAAAAGAGTAAATCGAACTTCTTTAAGGCATATTTGATATTTACAGGTGTAGCATTAGCGATATATTTAATATTCTTTATATTTATATTTGGAATAATTTTTGCAATGTCAGCAGCACTATAAAAAAGAGGCGCTTATATAAGCGCCTTTTCTATTTACGTTTTGTAAACCAATCCTTTAAAAGTGAAGGATGGAAAAGTATCAATAATGGGAATAATTCAAGTCTGCCCGCCAGCATATCAAACATAAATACATATTTTGCAAACACTGAGAAATGTCCAAAATTCTGTGTAGGACCAACCATAGAAAGACCAGGTCCCACATTATTAAGTGTTGTGGCTACAGCAGTAAAATTGGTTGTAAAATCTTTGTTATCAAAGGATATCGCAAATAGTGATATCGAAAAGATAATAAAGAATGTTAAAAGGTATACGCTTACAGAACGAACCACGCTGTTATCAAGTGGCTTGCCATCCATTTTAACCTGCTTTATACTTCTTGGATGGATGTAAGAGTACATTTCTCGCACAGCATTTTTGATGGCAATAAGCATACGTGATACTTTTATACCACCGCCAGTACTTCCAGCACAGGCACCAATAAATATAAGACCTACAAGTATAAGTTTTGATGCGGATGGCCACAAATCAAAATCCAGGGTTGCATAACCTGAGGTAGTAATGATTGAAGCCACCTGAAATAGTGCATGTCTTATAGAATCAGAGCTTGCCATATGGTGTGCATTTAAATTAAGCACAATTACTATTGTTGAAAATGCTATTATGATAAGATACCATCTGACCTCATCCATTCTAAATATCTGCTTAAATTTTTTGAATAATAGCAGATAATAGGCATTAAAGTTGATTCCAAATAAAATCATAAATATTGTTATAACCCATTGGGTGTAAGCTGAGTAGCTTGCAATACTGTCATTCTTTATACTAAAACCACCGGTTCCTGCTGTACCAAATGAAAGAGTTAAAGAAGTGAATAAGGACTCGCCACCACATAGCATAAATATGATTTGTATAATAGTCATAACAATATATATTATATATAAGATTCTGGCTGTATGTCTTATCTTTGGAACAAGCTTTCCTACTGTAGGACCGGGGCTTTCTGCCTTCATAAGGTTGATATGAGAACCACCGCTAAGTGGAATGATTGCAAGTAAGAATACAAGCACACCCATACCGCCAATCCAGTGTGTAAAACTTCTCCAAAATAAGCTCGAGTAGGATAATGCCTCTACATCGCTTAAAATACTTGCACCAGTTGTAGTAAAACCTGAAATGGTTTCAAAGAGGGCATTAGTAAAGGATGGAATATCGCCATTTATAACAAATGGTAAAGCACCAAATATACTTAAGAATATCCAACTTAGAGCTGTGGCAACACATCCTTCTTTTAAGTAAAATAGGAAATTTTCTGGCTTTTTAAAGGACATTATTGTTCCTAATATAAAGCATAGTGCTGCAACTATTACAAATGCAATACCTTGCTTTTCTTTATAGATAAAACCTACAAGGCTTGGTAATAGTAAAAATGCCGCTTCCACCTTTAAAACACAGCCCAAAATGTATCTGATTACGGATTTGTTCATAGTTTTAATTCCTTATTTTAAAATGTCGCGGATTTCTTTCAATCCGAAGTGAGTAGTTACTATCATAACTGTATCGCCAACCATGATTTTACTTGTACCACGGGGCATAATTATTTTGCCATTTCTGTTGATACAAGCAATAAGTAGGTTATCCTTTAGATTCAAATCCATAAGAGGAGTGTCTGTAACGGGCGATTTTGAATCAATTAAGAACTCAATTGCCTCAGCCTTTGAATCAAACATATGATAAAGTGTTTCAATATTGCTGTTCATAGATGCTTTTTTAGCACGTACATAAGCGATAATTGCTTCTGAAGTAATGTAACGAGGATAAATAACACTTCCTAAATTAAGGTTATTAATAACATCCTTAAAATCTATTCGGTTTATCTTAGTAATTGCTTTTGCATTAGAAATGCGTTGTGCATGAAGAGTAAGCATAATATTTTCTTCGTCTATGCCAGTTAAAGGAACAAAGGATTCAGTATATTCGATGCCTTCTTCTTTAAGCAAATCCTCATTCGTGCCATCGCCATTAATTACAATAGCATCAGGTAAAAGTATGCTTAATTCTTCGCAACGTTTGCGATCAGACTCAATAATCTTTACTTCAATACCAACCTCTAAAAGCTGCTTTGCAAGATAATAGGTAGTTTTTCCACCACCGATAATCATAGTGTTCTTAACCTGCTTTGTCTGGAAACCAATTTTATCAAGAAAATTCCTAGCATCGCTTCTTGAAGCAGTAAATGACACAAGGTCACCATTCTTTAAAATGAAATCACCAGATGGAATGTATACATTACCATCACGCTCTACACCACACACAAGTACATTGTTATGAATGTGTCTGCCTAAATGTGCTATAGTTTTGCCGTCTAAGACATTTCCTTCAGGAATTCTGATTTTAATAATTTCGGCAAGACCATGTGCAAATGTATTTACTTCAAGTGCAGTAGGTAAAAATAATATATGAGCAGTTTCTCTTGCTGCTTCAAGGTCAGGATTAATAATAAGAGCAAGACCTAATTTTTCACGAAGATATGCTACCTCTTTGCTATAATCAGGAGTTCTGACTCTGGCTATCGCAGCACAATTGCCAACACGTCTTGCAACTGTACAGCATAAAAGGTTAAGCTCATCTGAATCAGTAACTGCGATAATTAAATCTGCATTATCAATGCCGGCCTCCATCTGAACACTATAGCTTGCACCATTACCAGTGATGCCCATAACATCATATGTACTTGAGATAGTTTGAACGTCTTCAAAATCTTTATCTATTACGGTAATATCATGTCCTTCTTTAATGAGTCGTTCGACAAGTGTAGTACCAACCTTACCACAACCTACGATTATTATATTAAGACCAGTGTTATCGGACCTTTTGTTATTAAACATAACTTCACCTCCAGCGTTACTAATTATATCATTTTTAAAATAAAAAATCATCTATCTTGAAAAAATACTTGCTAAGATTTAGCAAGTATTATATCTTTCCATCCTTTTGATAAAAAGAAGAATAGCATACAAATCATTCCAAATATGTAGCTTATCGGGTAGCAGACAACACAATATATGCCTCCTACAAAATGCGCTATAAGATAACCAGAAGGAATTCTTACTGCCCATAATGCGAGCAGATTAACTATGGTTGAATAACGTATTTTGCCTAAGCCATTGGCAAAGAACAATATAGTATCAAATATAGCATATGTAAAGCAAAATGGAAGCATTATAAATAAATTATGCGCGGCTGCATTTATAACAGCAGTATCATTTGAAAATAGTCCAAGTATTGGCTTGTACAAGATGAGTGTAAGCATCGAAGCAACAAATGTTATACCTGCTGATAAAAGCGGAAGCTTAACTGCACCATTTTTGAGTCTGTCGTACTTTTTTGCACCATAATTTTGCCCTGAAAATGTAGATGCAGCTGAAGATAATGAGGCAATTGCGATGTTGGCAAGCTCAATAATTCTCGAGGATAGTGTACAAGCAGCTATAAAAATAGGTCCCTGCATATTGATGAGGGTCTGCATTGCAATATGTCCGACTGAATAAATGGAAAGATTAAGTCCTAAAGGAAGTCCAGTTTTAATAATATCATTAAGTGATCTTTTATCAACAAACTTAGGTAGCCAGGTAAAATTAAGACTTGGATAGTGATGCTTTATATATACAATACTAAAAATCCATGAAGAATATATCGCTATAACTGTGGCGAGGGCTGCACCAGCTACCTCAAGCTTAAATACGACAACGAATAAAAAATCAAGCACTATATTAATAATACACGAAATAACGAGGAATATAAGGGAGGAACGACTATCGCCCATGCCTCTTAGAATTCCAGCGTTAAAGTTGTAGCCCATATTGCCAAGTACGCCTAAGAATATAATTCTAACATAAGAAAGGCATAAATCAAAGGCTTCAGTAGGCACCTGTAAAAGCTTTAAAAGTAATGGGGCTAAAAAGAAGCCAAGGATGGCCACTGGTACTGCAGCCATATATAAAAAGCTTGTTGCAGTTGAAACTATGAGGTTTAGACGATTAGTATCGCCACTTCCACAGCATTGTGACACAAGAATAGATACACCGCTACCAATACCTATAAATATGCATAGTAATAATTCCGAAGGAAGAGTACCTGTTCCTACTGCGGCTAAGGATATCGAACTGCAAAATTTACCTACAATAAATGTATCAACGGTACCATAAAGCTGCTGTAATATATTGCCTGCACATATAGGGAGTGCAAACATAATGATAAGCTTTAATATGGGACCCTTTGTCATATCAATTTTTTTAGTATCAGACATAATAATCTCCAAATAAAATCAAAGTATAGTTTAAATATAACATATAATTGCATTTAGTCAATGCTTGACATATTATGTAAACTATGATATATTATGTAAACATCCAGGCGGTTCTGCCATTTTATCCCATACATAATATTTAAAAGAAGGAGATTAGTATGAAGAAACAACACACAATACTGGCATTACTACTCGTATGTGCAGTTTTAATTGCTAACCTTGTGCCGGTAAAAGCCGATGAAGCAGTACGATTTACGAGTATCAAGGGAGTTGATTATATTCAGCTTCGTGAAAATACAACAGATGAATTTGGCAGTCAGACTGCATATAATTATGATTTGCAACTATTAAATGATGGAACTCTTAATAATGCATATACAGCATCACAGACTAATCCATTTACTACTGGCAGTTTAGAATCTATAAATGCAGCATGGTCAAACGTAACCGCTGCATACTGTCTTGAACATAGCTTAGGATATCCGCATGGAACGGATTATAAGGACTATACAGGTTTTGATGAATATTTTGAAAATGCATTTACTGATGAAGTATCACGCACTAAGGCTAAAAATGGGGTCCTTAATGTTATTTTGAATGGCTATCCAAATAACAGAGAATATTGGAGTGCTAATGGAGTTAAAAATTACGGAGCGCAGCTTTACGCAACCCAGGTTGCAGTATGGTATGTGCTTACAATGTATGGAGGTGCCAACAATACAGGAGTCTTCAATGGCTATACAAATGTTGAAGATTTTTATAGAAGATTTATAGACAGAGCTGATGGAATAACTGCATATGCAAGAACTAATCCCAAATACGAGGGAATTGAAGGACTTATTGATATGCTGCTTGAGTTAAAGAAATGTGGAATGAATGGCGAATTACAAAATGATGAAGCACTTTTAAGTATTGAGCCTGTTGGTGGTGCAAGTGAAATTGGTGCGGATTATGAAGCATTTTTTATAGTTAATACCAATAATTCTTTAGGCAATGGCTATAGCATAACTGTAGAAAATATTCTTGGTGAATACGAATTGTACATTAACGGCGTGAAAACTACTGCTATTGATGGTACATTTTATTCTGATACGAGTGATGGCAGAGAACTAATTCGAATAGTGTTTAAGAGAGCATTTAATGCAAGCACTGCTACAAATAGGAAAAATATTTATGTTAATGTCAAAGCAGTTAGTGGTGTAAGTACAGATAATATCCGCTGCTATCAAACGGATGAACTGACGATTACAGGAGTTAAACGACAAAAAATAATGCTTGCAAGCTTTGAAAATACTTATGTAGAGGATGGAGCTGCACTTACTACTCCAAGGGAACAATTAGGGATACGACTTGCTAAAACTACTGCTGGGGGTACACAGTTACTTTCAGGTGCAAAGTTTGGTATTTATGCAGCTGAAAATGTTTATAATCACGAAGGAGATGTAATAATAAGCAAAGATACACTTATTGAAGAGCTTATTACAGATACAAGCGGAACTGCAAATACAACTAAAGATTATCCATATGGCATAAAATGTTATATAAAAGAGCTTGAGGCTCCATTTGGCTATATTCCGAGTGATGAGATTAAGTATGTAACCCTTACGGATGCAGGTATTGTAGTAGATTTTGAAAATGAGGAGCAAAAGGGTGATATCTATATTCATAAGCTTGGTGAGAAGCTAAAAGGCTTTGAAAATGGTGACTTTGTATATGAATCTCAGCCACTTGCAGGAGCAAAATATGCCATAAGTGATGTTAATGGCAATATTTTACAAGAAATTACAACTAACGATTTAGGTGAGGCTGTTGCTACTAATTTACCGTTAGGAAAATATTTTATAAAAGAAACAGAAGCACCATATGGCTATAAACTTGATACCAATGTATATGAGCTTGAATTAGAATATGACAGTACTGTAAAAGGAAATGTTAGTAAGACAATTAACTTAGATAACGAAAGAATAAAGGTAAGTATCACTATTAACAAATATGCAAGTAATACAGGAGCGAGTCTTTCAAAAGCAGAGTTTACAGTATATTCTAATGATGTTGCAGTAGAAACATTAGTAACTAATGAAAATGGTGTAGCGGTGTCAAAGCTTGATTATCCCTTAGGAGAATATTTAGTTTGTGAAACTGTTGCGCCAGAAAAATATAAGCTGAATAAAAATATAATTAGTTTTACGGCAAATGATAGTGAAAATGTATTTAAATTTGATGTAGAGGATGACCCAATAATAGGTAAAATTTCGCTAAGCTATAATGAAAGTGGTGAAATACCAAAGACTGGTGATTCAATGAATTTAAGCGCATTTATTTTAATAGGAGTAATAATGCTAATATTGTTGCTTGTGCTAAAAAGAAAGAAAATCGCAACCCTTATGTTAGTGGCAGGTTTAATACTTATAAATCCATTTAAGGTAGCGGCGTCTGAGAATAATGAAAATTTGCATGTGATTGAAACAGTATATTATAATTCGTATATGCAGCTTAATGATGTACCTGAATATATTGAAGTGGAACGTAAAGGAATTAAGGCAAATATACCGCATGCTAAAACAGAATGTATTAATAGCTATTGGAAAGATGATTTTTCTTTTGAGTTAAGCTTTAGTAGAAATGATGCAGCATATTATGAACTTGGTGATAAAAAGATTAGTACTTTAGATGATTTGTATTTACACAAGGATTATATACTCTCGCTGTTAGAACTTGATAATTCATTTTATCAGATTGACAGCTTTGAATGGAAGGAAGGTGCTAATAGACTTGTAGCAGTTGCTAAGGGAAGAAGGTTGCTTAGCGATTTTTTAGTTACATATGAGGGTGATTTAGCACTTAATGTTTTAGAAGATAACGAAGCTTATGGAACAGTGGTTTTGAATAAAGTTACAGATGAAGCTACACAGGCGATTGAACAGGTTAAGACAAGTAATGAAATGCCACTTATAATTGGTGGATTGGCAGTCTTGATTTTTTTGCTTATATTTTTTATAATTCATATGTTACACAAAAAAAGAAGATATTGTATTTTAAATGGAAGTTGTGTATAATCATATAGAATTATTGCGTTTTACAGAAAGGGATACAAAGATGTACAATTTCAAGGTAATTGAGAAAAAATGGCAAAAATATTGGGAAGAGAATCAAACATTTAAAACAGATGTGTGGGATTTTAGCAAGCCAAAATACTACGCACTCGATATGTTCCCATATCCATCGGGTGTAGGCTTACATGCAGGACATCCTGAAGGCTATACAGCTACAGATATTATGTCAAGAATGAAGAGAATGCAAGGCTATAATGTATTGCATCCAATGGGTTATGACTCATTTGGTTTGCCGGCGGAGCAATATGCAGTAAGCACAGGTAACCATCCAAATGGTTTTACTGAGAAAAATATTGAGACATTTAGTAATCAGTTGAAGGAATTAGGATTTGATTATGACTGGTCAAAGCAGGTTGTAACAAGTGATCCTAAGTATTACAAATGGACACAATGGATTTTCAAGCAACTTTACAAGGATGGTTATGCTAAATATATCGATATGCCTGTTAACTGGTGTGAAGAACTTGGAACTGTACTATCTAACGATGAAGTTATAGATGGCAAGTCTGAAAGAGGCGGTTACCCTGTTATTAGAAAGAATATGAAGCAGTGGGTAATTGATCAACCAGCATTTGCAGAAAAGTTATTAGAAGGTCTTGATGAAATTAATTGGCCAGAATCAACTAAGGAAATGCAAAGAAACTGGATTGGACGTTCGGAAGGTGTTGAGGTTGATTTTGATATAGTTGGTGGAGGTAAATTCTCTATTTATACAACATGTATCGAAACTATCTATGGTATTACATTTATGGTACTTGCACCAGATGGACAGATTGTAAAGGACTTAATGCCAAGAATTGAGAATAAAGAAGAAGTTCAAGCCTATATCGACGAAACTCTTAAGAAGAACGATATGGACAGAACAGAGCTTAATAAGACAAAGTCAGGTTGCATACTTAAGGGTATATATGCAATTAATCCTGTTAATGGCAAGGAAGTTCCATTATTTATTGGTGACTTCGTATTGGCTAATTATGGAACAGGTGCGGTTATGGCTGTGCCATCACATGACCAAAGAGATTTTGAATATGCAGTTGTCCACAATATTCCTATGATTCAGGTAATTGAAGGCAGAGATGTATCAGAGAAAGCATTTGAAAAGTATGATTACCTTGGTAAGGGTTGCAAGCTTATGAATTCTGAAGAATTTACCGGTCTTACTGTAGAAGAAGCAAAAGAAGCTATTACAGATAAGCTTGTTAAGAAGGGCGTTGCAAGAAAGACAGTTAATTACCACTTCCGTGAGTGGATTTTTGCAAGACAAAGATACTGGGGTGAACCAGTTCCAGTAGTTCATACAGAAGATGGCAACATACATTTACTTGATGATGAAGAATTGCCACTTATCTTACCTGAACTAGAAGATTACAAGGGCAAGAATGGTAAGGCACCACTTGAAAATGCTACTGATTGGAAGCAATATGACAAGAATGGCGTAAAGGGTGTAAGAGAAACAGCAACAATGCCTGGTAGTGCAGGTTCAAGCTGGTATTTCTTAAGATATATTGATCCAGACAACAATGATGAATTTGCTAACTATGAGCTTTTAAAGCACTGGATGCCAGTTGATTTATATATTGGTGGACCAGAGCATGCAGTTGGTCACCTTATGTATTCAAGAATCTGGAACAGATACCTTTATGATAAGGGCCTTGTACCAGTTAAGGAACCATTTAAAAAGCTTGTTCATCAAGGCATGATACTTGGTTCTAATGGTATCAAGATGGGTAAGAGATTCCCAGAATTTGTTGTTAACCCAAGTGATATCGTAAGAGATTATGGTGCTGATACTTTAAGACTTTATGAAATGTTTATGGGACCTTTAGAAGCTTCAAAGCCATGGAGCCAACAAGGCGTTGAAGGTGCTAAGAGATTTATTCTTAGAGTATGGAATTACTTCACAGATGAAGAAAATATCACTGAGGATAACGATGGTGCATTAACTAAGGTATACAACCAAACAGTTAAGAAGGTTACTAATGACTTTGAAACATTAGGCTTTAACACAGCTATAAGTCAGATGATGATTTTCTTAAATGAAGCTACTAAGGCAGGCAAGTGTCCAAAGGAATATGCAGAAGGCTTTATTAAGATGTTCTCTTGTATTTGCCCACACGTTGGTGAAGAAATCTGGAGCATTTTAGGTCATGACAATACATTGGCATATGAACCATGGCCAACATACGATGAAGCAGCACTTGTTGAAGATACAATTGAAATTGGTGTTCAGATGAACGGTAAGCTTAAAGGAACAATCGAAATTGGCGTTGACGAAGACGAAGAATCAGTTAAGGCAAAGGCTTTAGAGTTACCTCTTGTAAAGGCTGGTGCTGAAGGAAAGCAAATTGTTAAGATTATCGTTGTAAAGGGTAAGATTGTAAATATTGTAGTTAAATAAGTAATGTTATGAGGTATATACTATGAAGAAAAAACTGATAATATCAGTTGCTATAACGTTAGGAATAATGATATTGATAGGAGTATTAGGTAGTGTATATTATTTTGGATATTACAAACCATTACGTGCAGAATTGATAGAAAAGGCAAGACAGCTTGAAGAAATTGATTCTAGAATGTATTACAATCCGAATGGTGAAAATAGAAGTGAAGAGTCTATTAAAGCTATTGAAGAAGAGTTGATAGCAGAAGTGTCAAAATTGTATATAGCAGATTCTGAACTTTTAAAGGAAAGAGTTGAAAAAATAAACACTTATGTTTCTAAAATGTCACATAAGGATAGTGCTTATTATTCACAATATAGAGTGTATGTAAATGAAGTGAATTCTGTTAGGGTTGTAGGAAAACAAGTACACGTAGAAGTAACAATTTATACTGACGCTATAAGGAATGAAGAGAATGGGTTGATAGACAGAAAGTTTGGCAGTAGAATGAATCTCATTTTTGAAAAACATAATTCTGAGTGGTATATAGTTAAAGAAGATATAAAACCAATTGTATAATAATATGAGCCGTGTCATTATTGACATGGCTCATTGCTATTTATATTTCTACATATTCAATAATCCCATAATGCTTGATAATTTCTTTTGCTCGTTTTCAGACATATTTGGCATCATTTTGTTAACGATAGAAATGATTTCGTCCTTTGTAAAGCTTATTCCGGCTTGTTTTGCTTTGTTGCTTATTGCAAGCATTAATGGCAGCAGTTCATTTGTGCTTTTACCTTTTGATAGATTGATAAATTCATTTACTAATTTTTCTTTTCTTGGGTCAAGATTATTCATTTTAAAAGCCTCCATTATTTATTTGTGAACTGAATTGCTTGTATAAATCCATTTGTTCTGGATTTAAGAGATTACTTAGGTCAGAAAAGCTTGAGTACATAGAATATACATTCATCATTTGGCTTATGTTATTCAACATATTTTGTTGCTCTTTCGAACAATATTGTTTGACGTCATCAAGTATAGATTTAAAATCTATTTCTTTAGAAGTTCCTTGACAAGAAAACTTATTCTTAGAGTAATATTCCATAGTAAGCTTTAATTCTGTTAGACGTACAAATGTAGCTAAAAGTCTTTGGGTTTCAAAGTCAAGATGTGTAATCAAAGCCTTTAAAAGCTGGGTGTTATCGCATATAGTGTTTTTGTCAAAGTCAGTTATGTTCATATGTCCTCTATTGTTTGTGTTTTTTAAATATATGATTTTAAAATTCTAAATATGTATAAGACCCACTGCGACAAAACAGTGGGTCTTTTATTAGGATGGTATTAGAAGCATCCGTTGTTGCAAAGTAAAAGAAGTAAGATAATCCAGATGAAACTGCAAGAGTTGCAACCGCTAAAGCAGTTAGAAATGTTGCTTAAGAAACCACCGCAACCATTTCCACAACCATCATTATTGTTTAAAAGTAATAAGATTACGATAATCCAGATAATTGAACAGCAGTCGCTACCACCACGTTGGTTACCACAACCACAGTCACAATCACATCCTCTACCACAATTTGTTGCTGCTAAATCACTCATTTTAAAATCCTCCAAAAAGATATTTACACTGACAGTATATGGGGGGAGGCATGTATGTGTTACAAAGAGATTTAAAAAGTGTTTACAAAAATGTTTAAATAGGCTACAATTAATCTTAATTTAGAAGTTGGAGGAAATGTAAATGGCAAAGATTAAAATGACAACACCATTAGTAGAGATGGATGGAGATGAAATGACAAGAATCCTTTGGAAGATGATTAAGGATGAGTTACTTGAACCATTTGTTGAGCTTAATACAGAATACTATGACTTAGGTCTTGAATACCGAAATGAAACTTCAGATCAGGTTACAATTGATTCGGCTAATGCAACTAAGAAATATGGTGTAGCTGTTAAGTGTGCTACAATTACACCTAATGCTGCAAGAATGACAGAGTACAATTTAAAGGAAATGTACAAGAGCCCTAACGGAACAATTAGAGCAATTCTTGATGGTACAGTATTTAGAGCACCTATTATTGTAAATGGTATTGAGCCATTAGTTAAGAATTGGAAGAAGCCTATCACTATAGCAAGACACGCATATGGCGATGTATACAAGGGTAGCGAATTAAAGGTTAAGGGACCTGGTAAGGCTGAAATCGTATATACAGCGCAGGATGGAACTAAGACAGTTGAGCTTATACATAACTTTAAGGGTGATGGTATCATTCAGGGTATGCATAATCTTGATGGTTCTATTTCAAGCTTTGCAAGAAGCTGCTTTAATTTTGCACTTGATACAAAGCAAGATTTATGGTTTGCTACAAAGGATACTATTTCTAAGAAGTATGACCACACATTTAAGGATATTTTCCAGGAAATATATGATGCAGAATATGCTGATAAATTCAAGGCGGCAGGCATTGAATATTTCTATACACTTATTGATGATGCAGTTGCAAGAGTTATGCGTTCAGAAGGTGGATATATCTGGGCATGTAAGAATTATGACGGTGACGTAATGAGTGATATGGTTGCTACAGCATTTGGTTCACTTGCTATGATGACTTCTGTGCTTGTATCTCCAGAAGGCTATTATGAGTATGAAGCTGCCCATGGAACAGTTCAAAGACATTACTATAATTACCTTAAGGGTATGGAGACATCAACTAACCCGGTTGCAACAATATTTGCATGGACAGGTGCTTTAGCTAAGAGAGGCGAGCTTGACAATATTCCTGAACTTACAAAGTTTGCAAATGATCTTGAAAAGGCATGTATAATGACAATTGAGTCAGGTAAAATGACAAAGGATTTAGCAGTAATAGCTAATATTGAGAATATTGAAGTTCTTAACAGTCTTCCATTTATTCAGGCAATAAGAGAGACTTACGAAAAGAATTTTGCATAAAATATTAAGTCGCACATAATATATTAACTCATATTATATATAAAACGCATAAGACGGTATATATAATATGAGTTATTTTTTTGATGAAAAAGCAAGAATAGGTGTGGCAGTTTTAGACACAGGTATATATCCACATGTGGATTTTGAAAATCGAATAAGGGTATTTAAGGATTTTGTCAATAATATAAAAAGACCTTATGACGATAATGGGCATGGAACGCATGTGAGTGGCATAATTGCAGGTGCCGGAATTGCTAATAAAAGATATAGGGGAGTTGCACCCATGGCTAATATCATTGCACTAAAAACATTGGATAAAAAGGGGGATGGAGAGGTTGAAAATGTAATTAAGGCAAATGAGTGGATATTGGAAAATTGTATTAAATATAATATTAGAATAGTTAATATTTCGATGGGCGCGGCACCTGCGAATAAGGATGAATATACGCCGAAGGAAAAAAGATTTATTGAAAATGTTGAAAGGCTTTGGGATGCGGGTATAGTTGTTGTGGCAGCAGCTGGCAATAATGGGCCTGAGAGTAATTCAATAACTATACCGGGAGTAAGTAAGAAGGTTATAACTGTTGGAAATTGTGAGAATACTTCTATAAGTAAAACAAGTTCCGGTAGAGGACCAACTGTAGATAGAATTCTAAAGCCGGATATAATAGTTCCTGGAAATAATATTATGGCATGTGCAAATATGAGAAATGCATATACCACAAAAAGTGGCACTTCAATGTCTACGCCGATTGTAAGTGGTACAATAGCAAGAATGCTTGAAAAAAATCCTTCACTTACAAATTATGAAATAAAGGAAAATTTGCAAAAAACAGCAATAGATATGGGCTATGACAGGAATAGACAGGGCTTTGGAATGCTTAACATAAATGATTTGTTGAATTGAATTGCTTGAAAAAGAGGGGGCTAAATAGTATAATAAAAACGATTAAAAAAGGAGTGGTGGGTTAATGGAAAGAATGATACCTAAGCAAGGCGAATTATATAAGCATTTTAAAAACAAATTATATAAGGTAGTGACAATAGCAAGAGATTGCGAAACTATGGAAGAGATGGTTGTGTATCAGGCAATGTATGGCAATAATGAATGTTACATAAGAAGTGTAAGTGATTTTATGGCAGAGCTATCTAAAGAGCAGTATCCGAATGCTACACAAAAATACAGATTTGAAAAGGTTGAAGAAGAGGCAAAAGTAGAAGAAAAGCCAGTATCTGTCATAGAACCGATAACAGCTAAAGAGGAAACTATAGATGACAGACTTATGAAATTTTTAGAGGCTGATACTTATGCTGAAAAATTAGATTGCCTTATTGCGATAGAACGAAAATTAGACGAGAGAATATTGAATAATATTGCAGTAAGCATGGATGTGGTATTGCCGGAAGGTAGTCTTGAGGACAAATTTATTTCCTTAAGAAATTGCGTTGCGACACAGGCAAAATATGAATGTAACAGATTGAGATAGAAGCTTATGATAAAAGAACGTTTAGAAGCTATAAGAAAGCTTATGGCAAAGGAAAATATATCGGCATATATTATACCGACCTCGGATTATCATCAGTCCGAATATATAAGTGAATATTTTAAATGCAGAGAATATATGTCTGGTTTTACAGGTTCAGCAGGTACACTTGTTATAGGTATAAATGAAGCTGCATTATATACGGATGGCAGATACTTTATACAGGCCACAAAGGAGCTTTTAGGAAGCGGAATAACCCTTATGAAAATCGGCGAAGAAGGTGTAATGGACCTTCTTGAATATGTGGAGAACCTTCTTAAAGATGGTGGATGCCTTGGCTTTGATGCAAAATATATAGATGCAAACTTTGGCATAGAGGTAGCTAAAAAAATTGATATAAAGTCAATTGATTTAGTGTCACCTATATGGAACGATAGACCAGCTATGCCATATAGTAAAGCATTTGTTTTAGAAGAAAAGTATGCAGGAGAAAGTGTTACATCTAAACTTGTAAAGATAAGAGAAGAGATGAGAAAGGTAGATGCAAAGTATCACCTTGTAACCTCTCTTTGCGATATAGCGTGGATATATAATATTAGGGCAAATGATGTATTACACAATCCAGTATTGCTTGCATATACTTTGATTACGGACGATGCTGCATATTTATATACAGATGAAAGCAAGCTTGATTTTACAATAGATGGCGTTACAATACGTCCTTATGAAAGCATTTATGAGGATGTAAAAAAACTTTCTGGTAAGGTGATGGCAGATATAGATAGTATAAATTATGAGCTTTATCTTGGAATTGATGACCTTGAAGCGAGACATAATCCAAGTACTATTTTAAAAGCAGTAAAGAATGAAACTGAGATTAAAAATTTATATAAGGCGCACATTAAGGATGGAGTTGCAGTAACAAAATTTATATACTGGTTAAAGAAAAATGTTAAGTCTGATATTACGGAAAAAATGGCAGCAGAGCACCTTGAGAATTTGCGTAAAGAGCAAAAAGGATATATTGAACCAAGCTTTGAAACCATTTCGGCTTATGGCGCTAATGCAGCTCTTATGCATTATTCAATAAAGGACGAAGTGGTACTTAAGAATGAAGGCTTTCTTTTAGTGGACTCTGGCGGACAGTACTATGAAGGAACTACTGATGTTACAAGAACTATTGCATTAGGAGTTTTGAACGAGAGGATGAAGGAATGCTATACGCTTGTTTTAAAAGGGATGCTTTCACTTAGTGATGCAAAGTTTTTATACGGCTGTACAGGGCGTAATCTTGATATATTAGCAAGAGGACCATTGTGGCAAAATGCAATTGATTATAAATGCGGTACAGGGCATGGCGTTGGCTATCTTCTTAATGTACACGAGGGACCTAATGGTTTTCGCTATAAAAAGCCAAAGGATGAATACTATGACTGCGTTATTGAAGAGGGTATGGTAAGCTCTAATGAACCGGGCGTATATTTTGAAGATGAATTTGGTATAAGAATTGAAAATGAAATAATAGCTAAGAAGCATATTAAAAATGAATATGGGCAGTTTATGGCATTTGAGACATTGACTTTAGTTCCATTTGATTTAGATGCAATAGATTATTCGTTACTTTCTAAAAAAGAAATCGATATGATTAATAAATATCATAAGAGAGTATATGATGAATTGTCACCATTTCTTTTAGAAGAGGAGAAGGAATGGCTCTTAGCAATGGTTGATGGAGAACAGGGTAAATGGATGAACGTTTTATAAGAACGGCAATGGTGATAGGTGAGGATTCGCTTGAAACTTTGTCTAAAAAGAAGGTTTGCATATTTGGTGTTGGTGGCGTTGGTGGCTATGTGGCCGAAGCTTTGGCGCGTTCGGGGATAGGTCACTTTATGCTTGTTGATAATGATACAGTTTCTACAAGTAATATCAATAGGCAGATAATAGCATTTGAAAGTACGGTGGGCCAATACAAGACTAAACTTATGCAAAAAAGGATTTATGATATTAATCCTATGGCAAAGGTTGATACGTACGAAATGTTTTATTTGCCGGAAAATGCGCACGAGATAGATTTGTCTGACTGTGACTATATTGTTGATTGCATTGATACAATTACAGCTAAGCTTGATATTATACAACGCGCAGATAGTATGGGAATAAAAATAATAAGCTCTATGGGAACAGGTAACAAACTTGAACCTACTATGTTAGAGGTTACTGATATATATAAGACAAGCGTGTGTCCACTTGCTAAGGTGATGCGAAAGGAACTTAAAAAGCGTGAAATAAAGAAGCTTAAGGTCGTGTATTCTAAGGAGGAACCAAAACGAAAGGGTGAGTCTGATAGAGTTCCGGGAAGTACTGCATTTGTGCCATCGGCAGCAGGACTTATAATAGCTTCAGAGGTAGTAAAGGATTTATTATGATTTGGAATGAGTACAAATTTAGTGTTAAAAAGGTTATAGAAGCATTGGTCGCTTCGTGGGTAGGTATGCTGATTTTATCGTTTTACTACTCAGGAACGGTTTTGTTTAATAGAGAATATTCAAAAAACTTTAGTATAGTTACAGCACTTATTTTGATTGTGCTTTTGTTCTTGCTTATCATATTGCTTGATATGCTGATAAAATCAGTTGAGATAGTCAGACTGTCACTGCTTCTATTAGTTAGTATGTATATGATAATAATAGTAAGCTTTACGTCGGAAATTACGTGGCTTTATGCAGCGGTGCTTATTGAACTGCTATTGGTGTATTATTTAAGGGATACGGATTTTGGAATAAGAATCAGAGATAAATATGTATTTGCAAAAAGCTCGTATGCGATTTTGTTTTTGCTTGTATTGCTTTTTATAGGTGGATACACGGTTATGAAATATCTTGCATACAGGTCTCCGAATTTTGATTTTGGTATATTTGCAAATATGTATCACAATATGAAGGAAGGATTTAAGCCTTTGGTTACATCGGAAAGAGACAAGGTGCTGTCACATTTTGCAGTACATTTTTCTCCAATAGTGTATGTGGCACTTCCGATTTATTGTGTATTTCCAGACCCGGCTACAGTTCAGGTGATACAGGCACTTGCTTTGGCAGTTGGTGTAATTCCGATATATCTTATTAGCAAACATCATGGACTTGGTAAAAAGACAACTGTGGCAATTGGTATATTGTATTTCTTGTACCCGGCGCTTGCTGGCGGGTGTGCCTATGATTTCCATGAAAATTGTTTTTTGGTGCCAACTCTACTATTTTTGTTTTGGGCAATGGAAAAGAAAAATAATATTTTGATAATATTATTTGGACTTTTGGCTTGTATGGTAAAAGAGGATGCGCCAGTATATGTGGCGATAATTGGTATATATTATTTGTGCTCAGGAAAATCAAAGCTTAGAGGAAGTTTACTTACAATAGCTTCTGTTATATATTTTGTGGTGGTTACAAGCCTTATGCAAAAATATGGTCTTGGCGTAATGACATATAGATACAGTAATATAGTTCCATATGGAGTAGATGGCTTTGGCGCAATTATTAAGGCAGCAATGAGCAATCCAATGCTTTTAATATCTGAGTGTTTTACAGCAGAAAAAATGCAATTTGCATTTTATATGCTGATGCCGATTGCGGGACTTAGCTTTGCAAATAAAAAGGTTTCTAATTTTATTTTGGTAGGACCATTTTTGCTTATAAATCTGATTTCGGATTATCAGTATCAGCATTCAATATTCTTCCAATATACATTTGGTGTAACGGCAATATTTTTCTATTTAGTAATTGTTAATCTTAAGGAAATGAAACCTATTATGCGAAGGAATTGTTTGCGATTTGCAATGGTGGCATCATTAACGATATTCGTATTTATATTGCCAAGATATATTAACTATTTTAATTATTACAGTATAGAAAAGGATAAGATAGAAGAACTTAATGAGGCTTTAGAAATGATACCGGATGATGCTTCTGTTAGTGCAAGCACATTTTTGGTTGCAAAGCTATCAGAGAGAGAATTTATTTATGAATATCCGTCAGACAATGAGACAGAATATATAGTACTTGATCACCGCTGGTCTAAATATAGCGATGTGGCGATTGATAATTTAAAGATGCGAGGCTATGAAGTTGTATATGATGGCACTAATGTACTTATTTTAAAACTCAAATAAAAAAACTTGAAAAAAATTATAAAAAGCGTATAATGTTTAACGTAGTTATTTGTGACTTTCACATTTACGAGGAGGAAAAAAGAATGAAAAAAAGAATTTTTGCATTGATGTTAGTTTTCATTATGCTTTTATCATGCGTTGCATGTGGAGATAAGGAAAGCGCATCAGTAGAAGATGATGACAATGGACAACAGACAACAACAGTTGCGAATGGCGAAGAACCAACAACTGAAACACCAGAGGTTGAAAAGACCTTAGCTGAAAAGATTTCATCACTTATGTCAGGTATCGAATTAACAGGTACTAATGCTGTTGAATTAGAAGTGACAAATGTTGAGATGGGTAAATCATATGAATGGAATAATGATGAATTAGTTGAAATTCCTGGTACTATGTATGATCTTAAGTTAATGCTTCAAACAGATACAGAAGCTAAGAATGTAGCACTTACAGTTAAGTATGCAAAGGCTGGTAGTGTTTACAAGGATATGACAAAGGCATATTTTGTGGATGAGACATTATATATTGATGTATTGTCTTTAATGACAGCGATGATTGATATGGGTGAAGCAAACAGTGAATCACTTCCAAATACTCCTACAGGTTATTTAAAGCTTACAAAGGAAGAAATTCAGTCAATAGTTGACAGTATGAATCAACCAGGAATTTATGGAGATATGAATGATGCAGCAGCTTCTCCGGTTATGACAGTTGAAGAAGGCGAAGCAGAAAACGGCTTTGACATTGAAGAAATTTTAGATACTTTACAAAATACAGAAATTGCACCAATTCTTTATACAGAATTAGTTAAGCAGGCATCATTATATGTAGGTTCAATTTCAGATAAGTTGCCAGAAGGCTTCCTTGCAGTAACAGACAACAATATGACAGTTACGATGACACCTGAAAATATTGATGAATTAGCTAAAGCAGTTAAGGGTTCTGATTTAGAAACATATGCAAAGGCATATGCTAATGCAATTAAGGATGATGAATTAGGTGCTAAGCTTTCAAGTCTTATTCTTGAAAATGTTGATGGACTTAATGATAAATTAGCAAAAATTAACACAGATGGTAATTCTGCTACAGAAGAAAATGCAGGAGAATACATTAAAGTAATCGTAGATACTTATGAAGTTGGTTTTGGTCTTAAGCTTGAAATGAAAGCAGACGGTGAAACTATGAAGTTATCAGCAGCTATTAAGAAGGAAACAGCAAGCATTGTTGCACCTTCTAATACATATTCAATTACTGCATTAATGCCATCACAACCTCTCCAGTAAATTAATATATTTTTAGTGAAGTTAGATAGAGTTCGTGAAATTAAAATCACGAACTCTTTTTATATTTTTTTACATTTTTCTTAATATTTCTCTTGTTATATACAAGAAAATGAGTTAAAATATAAGGGATAGTATTCTGGAGGTATTATATGAAGAGAATATTTGCTATGGTAGCGCTTATACTTATGATGTTTGGTATAACAGCCTGCAATAATGATCAGATTAATTTTCATACATATTATCGCATAGATTTTAAAGGCTTTAGTGGCTTTGCAACATACGAAGACAGTTTTGATAAGGATGCTCTTTATGAGGTGCTTGTTAAAGAAGGTGATGAGGATGATGCAGAGCAGTACAGAACGTTTGTTGATGGAATAACATACACTGTATCAAAGACAGAGAGCTTTAAGAATGGTGATAAAGTTAATGTGGATTTTACATATGATAAGGAATTAGCTAAGGAACTATCTGTTACATTTTTAAAAGACAGACTTGAGATACCTGTAACAGATTTACAGGAACCGGTTAAGGTTGATTTGTTTGCAGATTTTAAGATAGGGCTTGTTGGCGCGTCGCCTAAGCTTACGCTCTCATATAGTAACGAATCACAACATGAGTATATAAAAGGACTTACATATACAATCAATGCGAATGAATTATTGGCTAATGGAGATGTGATTAATGTAGTGTGCAATATAGATGTAGCAACTGCAGGCGCCGCAGGATATGTGTATGATTATTCTTCAATTAATTATGAGATTAAGAATGTTGATGAATATATACTTTCAAAGG
The DNA here is from genome assembly GCA_015057605.1 of Lachnospira sp. GTDB lineage: Bacteria > Bacillota > Clostridia > Lachnospirales > Lachnospiraceae > SIG291. The sequence continues at coordinate 45,769 of SVDX01000003.1, forward strand.
ATGAGCTTGATAAAAGCGTATTAAAGAGTATATCGACAGAAGCTATTGCAACTATTGCTTCGGAAACAGCAAGTACTACGGGACATATGCTTTACAAGGCAACAGGTAATGTTTCTTATCTTTCACAAACAAGTAAGGAGACGGCGAATGATTATGCTTTACATGAGGCATATTTTGTTAAAGAGATAGTTCCACTTGGCGGAAGAGATACTACATATGTTTACCTTACATTTAAAGGTAATATTACAAATGGTACTTCTACAGAGACAGTGTATTTTGTGTTTGAATATAAGAATCCTATAAAGGATGAAAATGGTCAGTTTGTACTTAATCATACAGAACAAAAGAAGAGATATAAGTGTGGAACAGACTATGAGACTTTATGGGGCGAAGTAGAAGCAAGTAAGTTTTATGAATATGAGTTTGAGAAAATAACTATAGAATAAGAGGTGCATTATGGCTGGTTTTAGAAAAAAGATGAAAATTGGTGAGGTTCTTATAGAAAAGAACTTAATCACACAGGAACAGTTAGAGATAGCATTAGAGGAGAAGAAAAAGAGAGGCCTGTTGCTTGGTGATACAATTGTTGAGTTAGGATATATTCCGCAAGAGACGATGATTGATGTACTTACACGTCACCTTAATATTGAATATATTGATGTAAGAGAAATAGCAATTGATGAAAATGCATTCAAGCTTTTGCCTGAAAACTTTTTAAGAAAGTATAACGTGTTACCATACGGATATGCAGAAAACAATGCTAATGCGTTATTGGTTGCAATGTCTGACCCTATGAATATCGAAGCTATGGATGATATTAACATTTATACAGGTATGCAGGTGGTGCCAATACTTGCTATGAGAGATCATATCAATGCGATTATTGATAAGTTCTATGGTAAGCAACAGGGACAGGATATTGCAGAACAGTTCAAACAAGAAAACGCAGAAAATGCTGAAGAAGAAGCACAACGTAAAGAAGATATTGAAAATGCTCCTATCGTTAAGCTTGTTAATGGTATTATTGAACAGGCTGTAAGACAAAGAGCCAGTGATATTCATATCGAACCATTTGAATATAATGTACGTATCAGATACCGTGTCGATGGTTCGTTGCGTGAAGTTTCGGTATATGATAAAGCGGTATATTCAGCTATGAATGCCAGACTTAAGATTATGTCAGGCATGGATATATCAGAAAAGAGAAAGCCACAGGATGGTCGTATAACCATCAATATTGACAGAAAGGAATATGATATCCGTGTATCTAATCTTCCTACTGTATATGGCGAAAAGGTCGTTATGAGAATTGCCTCGAAAGAGGGCTTCAATAAAAATAAAAAGGATTTAGGTCTTAGAGAGTCGGATTTGGTTAAATTTGACAATATCCTAAGAAATCCGCATGGAATCATCCTGGTAACAGGTCCTACAGGTTCCGGTAAATCAACAACGCTTTATACTGCTCTTAGTGAACTTAACACAGAAGATGTTAATATCATCACTGTAGAAGATCCGGTAGAAGCAAATATCGATGGTATCAATCAGGTACAGGTTAATAATAAGGCAGATATGACATTTGCAAATGCATTAAGATCTATCTTGCGTCAGGACCCTGATATCATTATGATCGGTGAAATTCGTGACTCCGAGACAGCGGAAATCGCGGTTAAGGCGTCGATTACAGGTCACTTGGTTGTTAGTACACTACATACTAACTCAACAGCAAGTTCTATCACAAGACTCGCAGATATGGGTATTGAACCATATCTTATTGCGGACTCAGTTGTTGGTGTTATTGCTCAGCGTCTTGTTAGAAGATTGTGCTCATGTAAGAGAGAACATTGGACAACAATAGAGGAAATGAGAGAATTGGGCTTAGATCAGGAGATGCTCATTATGGAACCAGTTGGCTGTGCTAAATGCGCTAACACAGGCTTCTTAGGACGTATCGGTATCTACGAAATCATGCCTATTAATGCAAGATTAAGACAATTGATTACTGCAAATAAAACAGCTGATGAATTAAAAGCTGCTGCAGTTGAAGATGGTATGAGCTCGCTTAAACATTCAGCAAGCTTATATGTAAAAGAAGGTATAACTGCTTTTAGTGAAATGATGAAGATAGCATATGAGGCAGATTAATAATTAGGAGGAACTTATGATTTTAATTGAAGAACTTTTAAGAATTTCTAGAGAGAAAAAGGCGTCCGATTTACATCTTACGGTTGGTATTCCGCCACGAATGAGAATTAATGGCGCACTTATGGATATGGATTTTCCAAAGCTTATGCCAGAAGATACTAATTCTATAGTTAACAGAATGCTTACAATTAAGCAAAAAGAAGTGTTGTTAGAGAATGGTGAAATCGACTTCTCTTACTCATTACCTGACACAGGACGTTACCGTGTTAATATATTTAGACAAAGAGGCTCGTACGCTATGGCGTTCCGTGTTGTTAACTCAGTAGTTCCAAAGCCTGAAGATTTAGGTATTCCTGAATCGGTAATTAATCTTTACAAAAAGAAAAGAGGTCTTATTCTTGTAACAGGACCTACAGGTTCAGGTAAATCAACAACACTTGCATCTATCATTAACAAGATTAATGAGAGTGCAAACTCACATATTATTACACTTGAAGATCCGATAGAATATTTACATAATCACAAATCATCTATGGTTAACCAAAGAGAAATTGGGCTTGACTCTAACAGCTATCAGGCTGCCTTAAGAGCTGCCCTAAGAGAAGACCCGGATGTTATTCTTGTCGGAGAAATGAGAGACCTTGAGACTATTTCTACGGCTATCACAGCTGCTGAAACAGGTCACTTGGTATTATCAACATTACATACAATTGGTGCTGCGAGTACAATCGACCGTATTATTGACGTATTCCCACCTCATCAGCAACAACAGATTCGTATTCAGTTGTCAATGGTATTAGAATGTGTTATTTCACAGCAACTTATTCCTTCGATTGATAACAAGCGCCGTGTAGCTGCATTTGAAGTAATGCATGGTACAGTAGCTATTAAGAATCTTATCAGAGAATCAAAGACATTCCAGATACCTGCTATTATTCAGACAGGTAGAAGAGCTGGTATGATTACTATGGATGATGCAATCTATGAATTATACTCAAAGGGAATGATTGGCAGAGAACAAGCATTAATGTATGCTCAGGATGCTACAGGCTTAGAAAAGAAATTAGGTTTGTAAAATATTACAAAAATGTTACAAATAGTAATAAAAAAACAAATATAAAAATGCAAAAAAATAGTGAAATATGACAAAAAATGTTATATAATAAACACAAGGTAGTTGACCTGAAAGAGAGAGGGACAATATGGCAAATTATGTATATCAAGTGATGACGCCTTCTGGAAAGGAACAAAAGGGAAAGATTACAGCTGACTCAAAAGAAGCTGCACAGAATTCTCTTAAATCAGATGGTAGTATCATATTATCAATCAAAGAAGAAACTGTATTAGATAAAGATATTAGCTTTCGCTTTGGTAGAAAAAAAGTTAAGTCAAGAGATTTAGGTGTATTTTGTAAACAGTTTAACAGTATCTTATCAGCAGGTGTTAGCGTTGTAGCAGCCTTAGAGATGCTTTGTGACCAGACAGAAGATAAGGTTTTAAAAGCAGCATTATCTAACGTAAGAAACAATGTTGAAAAAGGTGATAGCCTTGCAACAGCGATGAAAAAGGAACAGGCAGTATTCCCAAGCTTACTTATCAATATGATTGAAGCTGGTGAGGCTTCGGGTAGTTTGGAAGTAGCTCTTATAAGAATGTCCACACACTTCGAAAAGGATGCAAGATTAAAGGGCATGGTTAAAAAGGCTATGATGTATCCTATCATCCTTATTATAGTTGCTATAGCGGTTATGGTACTTATGCTTACAAAGATATTACCGATGTTTACAAGTATGTTTGAAGAAGCAGGTACTAAGATGCCAGGCTTTACACAGTTTATGATAGATGCAAGTGATTTGCTTATTGAAAGATGGTATGTCTTTGTTATAGTAATAGTTGCGATAGTGGTATCGTATAAGATATTTGCAAAAACTGATACAGGAGCTCATCTTTTGGCTAAGATAGCTGTTAAGGCGCCGGTATTTGGCAATCTTACAACTAAGACAGCAGCTGCAAGATTTGCACGTAACTTTAGCACACTTATTGCGGCAGGTATGCCAATGATGGATGCACTTGATATTACGGCGGCGACTATGACTAATCTTTTATTTAAAGAAGCGTTGTATGATCTTAGAGATCAGGTTTCACTTGGTTCTTCAATATCAACAACACTTAAGAATGGCAACCTATTCCCATCTATGATATGTCATATGATTGGTATTGGTGAAGAAACTGGTAATCTTGAAGATATGTTAGATTCATGTGCGGATTACTATGATGAAGAAGTTGAACTTGCTACACAGTCAGTTACAGCTTTGATGGAACCTATGGTTATTATATTTATGGCGGTTATTATTGGTTCAATCGTTATTGCGATTTACCTACCAATGATGTCAATGTATGATGCGATAGGATAGTTACAATTTACATAGGTATATTGCTAAAGTACCGAGCTTTAGCTTTATATATAACAAAAAACAAAACAAATTAAAAAAAGGGAGCGATTTAGTTATGAAAAAACAAATCAACAACAACAAAGGTTTCTCGTTAGTAGAACTTATCGTAGTTATTGCTATTATGGCAATCTTAATCGGTGTATTAGCACCAAACGTTATGAAGCAAATTGAAAAGTCAAAGGTTTCTAAGGATAAGCAAACACTTGACGCTGTTTACACATCAATCACAACAGCTTTAACAGATGTAGAAGCATACGATGCATTCTCAGCTGCAAAGGGAACTGCTACAGGTGATGTTAAGTTCACATTAGACAAGATCGTAAGTGGTAGTGATGCATTTGCTACAGCAGTTAAGGATATGTTACCAGCTAACATTAAGTTAACAGCTAAGGGCGTTGCAGGTAAGGGTGCTTCTGAAATCACAGTTGTTATTACTACAGATGATACAGTAGTTATCTTCACACCAAACTCTAAGTCAGAAATGTGTGTTTCTAATGCTAAGACAAGCGTTAAGAAGAATGGTAATAAATTTGAATATGATGGAACAGCTACAGATATCTATGCAACAGCTGCAAGCGGATCTAATTCATAATTTATTAAAATAATTATTAAAGTAAAGGTATAAAATATGCAAGCTGAGTTAATTCTGTTAATTACAATAATGATAGTAGTATTCATGTATGGAATAGTTATAGGAAGCTTCTTAAACGTACTTATATACAGAATACCATTAAAAGAAAATATTGCGACACAGAGATCTCATTGCATGTCATGTGGCTATCAGCTCAAGTGGTACGATCTCGTACCACTTGTTAGCTACATAATGCTAAGAGGCAGATGTAGAAAGTGCAAGAAAAAAATATCTATACAGTATCCTTTAGTAGAATTAGCTAATGGTCTCGGTTATGTATTGATAGTATCAGGCACAGGGTTAAATCTGCTTAGCATATTGTTTTGCCTTTGTTTTTCGATACTTATAGTTATAAGTGTTATAGACATAAGAACCTATGAGATACCCTTTAGCTTGAATGTGGCTATTGGGATTTTAGGGTTTATAAGGTGTATAATTGATTATGATAATTTGCTTAATTACATAATCGGTTTTTTTGCGGTCAGCGTACCGTTGCTTTTGTTGGCAATACTGACAAAAGGAAGAGGCATGGGCGGTGGCGATATTAAACTTATGGCTGCTGCAGGATTATTACTCGGGTGGAAAAATATAATACTTGCATTAGCGTTAGGCTCAATAGTGGGCTCAATAATACATATAGCACTAATGCGAATAAAAAAGAGTAAAGAGAGAGTGTTGGCATTTGGCCCATACTTATCAATAGGAATTTTCATAGCTATGCTGTATGGAGACCAATTAATCAGCTGGTACTTGAACTTTTTCGTATAGAAATAGTTCCTTAAAAAGGGAGGAAACTTAAATGGCATCAAAGATTTTAACGATAGAAATAAGTAATGAATTAATTAAGATGTGTGAAGTTAGTAACGTATCCGCTAAGGGTGTTACTATGAACAAGGCTGTTACAATACCTACACCAGAAGGTAGTATGGATGATGGCGCAATTAGAAATATTGGAAGTGTGTCTGCTGCTATTAAAATGGCACTTAAAGACAACATAATGAACGCTAAAGACGTTGTAATGACAGTATTATCAACGAGAATAGCGAGTAAGGAAGCAGTTGTACCTAACGTAAAGAAGGATAAGATTGCTGAATTAGTAAAGGCGAATGCAACAGAGTATTTCCCTGTTAATAATATAGATGAGTATGTAGTTACACATACTGTACTTGAGACGATAGAAGATGCAGAGACTAAGTCTAAGAGTGTGAGAATTCTTGCTATGGCTGCACCTTCACTTATGATTGAAAGCTATTATGAATTAGCAAAGCAACTTGGACTTAATCTTGTGGCTGTAGATTACCTTGGTAACAGTACATTACAGATATTAAAGCATCAGATTGATGAAGCTCCAAGTATTGTAATTCAGATAGGTAACGAATCGACAATTATCAATGTTATGCGTAATAAGGTATTACAGTTCCAAAGAACAGTACCTTATGGACGTTCTGCGGTTATCAATGCCGTTATGGAGAATAAAAAGCTTTCATATGCAGTAGCACTTGAAATCCTTGCAACAGGACGCGTAATTCACGACACCTTTGATGGTGATGAAATTACGGAGTCATTGAGATATTTGGTTAATAGTGTTAGCCGTATCGTAGATTATTACATAGCAAGAAACCAGGATAAGCCAATTGAAAAAGCGTATATCATGGGTGATGGTGCTTCAATGCAGGGTATTGAAAATCTCTTCACTAATGAATTAAATATTGAATTCTCAAAGATGGATAGCTTAAAGGGTGTTGAAATCGACAAGTTATTTAGAATAACACGTAATGAAACAATTCAGTATATGTCAACACTTGGTGCAGCTTTAGCACCAGTTAACTTTGTTCCACTTACAATTGAAAAGGCAACTGCTAAGCAGGGTAATATGAAGCTTTTCGTAGGTGTATTTGCTTTGTCCTTAGTAGCATCAATAGCACTTATAGCAATACCTGCTATAAGCTATATTACCGCTAAGAATGATAAAAAAGCATTAGAAGATAAGGTTAAAATAGTTGAACGAAGTGAAACTATACTTAATGAGTATAATGCATCAAAGAATGTTTTGGCAGATGTACAAAAGTTCCAAAACTATACAGTTGGTCCTAATGACCAGTTATATAACTTCATAGTTGACCTTGAAAAGATTTTACCAAAGGAAATGATAGTAACAAGCTTTTCATCTACTAATGGTAGTGTAACTATGAGTGGTCAGTGTAAGGGTAAGGAAGTATTTGCTAAGACTCTTATGCAGTTAAAAGAATTAGATTATGTAACAGCAGTATATACAGGCAGTGGTAGTGAAACACATAATGCTGATGAAGATGTAATAGTATCATTTACAATTACACTTAATATTTCAGTACCAAAAGCAGAAGCAGAGAATAAGTAGAAAGGGGTAAAACTATGAAATTATCAGAAAGAGATAAAAAATTATTAATATTATTAGTAGCAATTGGAATAGTTGCTCTTTCATACTTCTTTGGATATAAGAAGCTTACAGCAAAGACAGAAGAATTAAATGCAGAGATTGCAAATCTTGAATTAAGACACAATTCATTAATAAAGATTGCAAATAACGAAAAGAAATATGTGGCAGATACTAAGGCTAACGTAGAAGAATGTACTAAGATTATGTCTAATTATAGTGATAATAATGCACAGGAATCACTTATTATGTATTTAAGAGATTTTGAAAACGAACTTGATACAGTATGGATAAAAACGTATACTATGCCTAAGCCAAAAACTCTTCATACTTTTATGGGAGGCAAAGGCTATGGAACTCAGACAACAATGGGTCTTACATTAGAAGCAAGTTACAGCGATTATAAGAAGCTTTTAGAAGAAATGATAGCTGGAGATAAGAAAAATTATATTTCAAGTGTGTCAATTTCATATAATGAAATTGATGATAAGGTTACATCAACAATGTCATTTAATAAGTTTACAATTGTTAACCCTAATGAAGAAATCAAGGATAAGGTTAAACTTGAAAATATTCTTATAGGACATGACAACATCTTTATATCAGCAATATTTAAACCAGGCTCATCAGCTGTTGAGGACGAAGGTAACAGAATCCTTAACGATAATGACTTCCAGTTAGTTGTAAGTCCTGTTGGTTCAGGTGATGCAACAGTATCTATTAACAAGACAGGTGATAGAGAGGGCACAACAACACTTAAGACAGATTATAACGGTACATCAGATGTATCTATTACAATTGCAGAAGATGCAGGCGGACAATATAAGGCTACATATAAGATTGGTGCAAATGAAAAGAGTGTAACATTTGTTCCAGGTGAAAATCTTGACCTTTTAATCTGCAGTACACCAAGAATTGATAACGATAATGTTGCTGTTAACCTTACAATTAAGAATACAACAACAATGACATTCAATTTAAAGGTAATTAATGATGACGACGTAAGTCCAAGAATCAGATTGGTAAATCAAGAAGGAAGTATTATGGTAATCAAATAATTTGGAGATGGTTGTATGTTTAGAAACAACATTAAGAATAATAAAGGCTTCAGTTTAGTTGAAGTTATGGTTGCTATAACAGTGTTAAGTATAATTGCATTACCGTTGGCAAACAGCTTTATCCATGCGACAAAGCTGAATGCCAAGGCAAGGCAGGTAAGAAGTGCCAACGTAGTAGCTCAGACAATTTTAGAGGATTTTAAAAGTAAACCGTTAGATACTTTGATTGCGGAATCAAAGGATACATATGGCAATGTTTATTACGTTCATAACGACGAAGAGGTAGACGGGGCTGGCAATGTGACTGTTCAGGAATCCTATGTGTTTAGAAAGTTTGGCTATGATGAAAATGGCTTATTGCTTTTGCAGGATAGTGTACCATATATAAAAGGACAGAATAATGAAAAGTTCTTTGTAGATATTACAATGACACCAGAAGCGTATGCAGTTAATAATTACTGCGTGCCACTTGTATCAGATATATACTACAAAGGAAACATTATGATTAATGCAGACCTATCTATATATGATGCAACAGCAATTTCAAGATTTAATATTGATTACGGCATTAGCCGTGACAAGATTAAGAAAGAAACAACACTTGTTATTGAAACTAAGGTAATTGATTCAGCTACAGAAGCAACTACTTATGAAACAGTTTTAAATTTATATTTTAAATACGAAGCAAATGGAACAGTATTAAATTATAGAAAGTATGTTACGTCAAAGACGGTAACAGAGCTTTCTGATTTACCGAAGGTATATTTGTTATATACTGTGTTTGATAAGTATAGTAATAATACAGATTTTGTTGCAGAAGATAAGATAAATGTAGAATTTTCATATCTTACAGATTCGTCAAATCTTCCATCAAAAACAATGGATGTATATCTAATCGAACAGGAAACAACAGGCGTTAATTCTCTTAGCCAGGAAGGTACAATGCATATCTTAAATACAAATCTTGTAGGTAAGATGACAAAAAAAGATACTTTAGGCAATAATGAGCAGACAGTTGATCCTTCAAATCATTTATTCGTATATTCAAATGTGTTGAATGTAGATAATCTTACACAAGGAAATGAAAAAAAGAATTCTTTATATAAAGTAACAGTTGTAGTTTATGCAGATTCAGCTAAGACAAATGAGCTCTTAACTGTATCTACAACAAAGGAGATAATCTATGCAAGATAATAGAAGAACACAATCTAATAGCGGTTCTACATTTGTTATGGTTGTAATAACCATAGCATTTATAGCTGTGCTTGCAACATTGATTATGGGCCTTGCTGCAATGAACGTACAGCTTAGAAATCAGGATGTAGATAGTAAAAAGACTTTCTATACTGCAGAAGAAGCAGTAGATGAAGTGTATGTTAATTTAGGTATGGTAGCAATGGATGAATTTGCAAACTCATATCAAAAGGTAGCTTCTAATATTAACTATGAAGTTAGTGTTGGTGGCAGTTATGTAACAACAGTAAAAAGTAATGCAGAATACAATGAAATGATGAAGGAAACCTTTGTAGAATATGCATTAAATTCAATTACAGGTAATGACCCACATGTTAGTATCAATGGCGGATTATTCGACTCAGATACTATGGATTCTACTGATAGAACAAATATGCTTGAAGCAGTAAAGACAAATCTTTTGGGCGCAGTAAATGCCAGAATTGAAAGTATTGGATCAGTTGAAGCATATTCAGATTACAATAATGATGAAAAGTACTATATTCTTGTAAAGGATATTGTAATTTTCTATAAGGAATCATCATCAAAACAGTATTTTTCAGAAGTAACAATAGACTTAAAGTTAGAATATCCAGATGTTGATATTGCATTTGTTCCGGACAATACAGACAAATTAGCAACATACAATGACTATTGCTTAATTGGTAATACAGGTATTTACTTTAAGGATTCTAACAGAGTTGTTATTAATGATGGTATTTTTGGTGGAACAGTTAACAATACACTTACTTCAGGTGGTATAACATTAGAAAACTCAGGAGTAACAGTTAATGGTTCTAACATCGTATCAGGTGGTAATATTAATATTGTTAGTTCAACAGATAACTCTAATAACATTACACCAACTTTATGGGCAAGTAATTCGAATATTTGGGCTGTTAATATGAATTTAAATAAAGAAAATGATACATTATCATGTGCACCAGTGTTAGCAATTACAGGTGCTTCTAATTCATATATTAAGGATGATACAACAGCAAATGCATCAAACTCAAGCGTAAGTATCGGTGGCTCATATTGGGGCTATGGTAACAATGCGTTACAGACAGGTTCGCATGTTAACAATAGTGCTATTATCGTAAATGGTAATCGTTCAAACGTTAACTTAACAGCGTTACAGGATTTACTCCTTGCAGGTAGAGCATATATTGTATATGACGGTGCAGCTTTGTATGGTACAGGAGAATCCCTTGCTTTAAGAAACAGCCAGGAAATTTATTTGGTTCATAAGGGCTGGGTAAAGGTAACAAATACAAATGATTCATCTGTAAGAGAGATGAATCCAGTAGTACTTGAAAATTATAAAACAGGTACAGGTATTAACATTCAATACAATTATTCTGTAGATGAAACAAATGTAAGAACAAAGATACAAAATGACTTTTATGGAATAGCATATCTTCATGCCGATTTATACGAAAAGGTTAAAGTAGAAGGTAAATATGAATGTTACTACTATAAGTTTAAAGATACAGCTGCAGCAGCTGAATTCTTTAAGATAACAATGAATGATACATATGCAAGCAGTAAAGGCGTTGATGTAGATGATCCTGTAAGACAGGAGCTTAAGACAAGAGTGTCAAAGAAGATAAAGGAATTCACAGGCTCATCAATAGGTAGCGTGGGTATTTCGGTTGCTTCAGGCGGAACAGTGTCTACAACAGGTTATTTATTAACTGTTACAAATGGTGGTGTAGCTGGTATTTATGAACCAGGTAACAATAATCAAACACCTGCATTTGTTTCAAGATTATGTCAAAACTTTAATAACAGATACAATGTAATGACAAAGTATTTGTTTGATTTTGATAAGATAGAAATCGATGCAGCAGGTAACATATCAAACGAAGTTACTAATTTTACACCATCGACATTAACATCTAATGGAATTACTTATGCGGTAGATCCAGTTATCTATAATCAGACATTATTTGAAAATCTTATAATAAGAGATGTTGTTAACGAGGTTCCAATTACTAATGTAACACCAAATGCAAATGGTTTATATGTATATGTAAATAACCTTGGTGGCGGTGGCACTTATAAGGTGCCAAGTAGTGCTAAGAGCGGAATTATTATAGTAGACAATGGTCATGTTGAATTAGATCACAGCTTTAGCGGACTTATTATCTGTAATGGACAGATAAAGGTAAAATCAAGTGATGTTACATATGACAATAATATTGTTTACAATGGTATTAACTATACATTAGAAGCATTTATTGAATCATACGAAGGTGGATTATTAAAGCCATATTTCTATTCGCATTCAGAATATGCAATTGGCGTTTCACCAAGTGAAAACATAATCAGTAAATTACAATATTATGATTTGATAGCAATTCAAAACTGGAGAAAAACAGAGAAAGAGTAGGTGCTGTTATTATGAAAGAAAATAACAATAAAGGTTTTACTTTGTTGGAATTAGTAGTAGTTATGGCAATAATGATGATAGTACTTGGTCTTACTGCTACCGGTTTTGCAATGATAGGAAGAACAAAGGTAAAAAGTGCTACAAAAACAATAGAGTCAAGAATGGATGAGCTTCGTCAGACATCTATGGCAAGAGATGGTGAATGGTGGGCAGAAATAACCTATAGTGATGAAAAATATTTTATGTCAGTAAAATATAAAGAAACAGTCACAAATCAACAAGGTATATCAACCACAACAGAAAAGACTGATTCATATGAAGAACTTGGCAATGGCATGAAAATATATTTTAAAGACGGCGATGGATTAGAGCAGGATATAACAACAGATGGTCTTTATATTAAGTTTAATAAAAAGGATGGCAGCGTTGCATCTGTGCTTAATAAAGACGGTAATTCTTACATAACCTCAAGTTCAAAGTCGGGCCAGATTATTGTAAAAAACAATAAAGAACAATCATACATCGTGACTATTTATTATAAAACAGGTCAGATAGATTGCAATTAGCAAGGGGGGAATGGATTGTGAATAACAAAGGTCTTTCGTTAATAGAATTAGTGGTAGCGCTGGCTATTAGCAGTTTGATTATTACGATGTTATCAGCGTTAATATTAAACAGTATGAAAAGTTATAATAAACAGTCTCTCAATGCTGATTTGCAAAATGAATCACAGGTAATATTGAATTCATTAGCAGATTCAATTATGGAATCAACCATTATTGATTTAGAATCAAATGCTAATAAATTACTTTTATATACAGGTGAAAGAGACGTAAACGGTTTATTTACTACATCAACAGGAAAATGTATTTCATGGGAAAATGGAACGACATTGTATAGATTTGACGAAGATAAGTCAAATATGCAACCAGCTGATATGCCGGGTTATATAATGTCTGAATATGTAAAAAGCATTACAGTCACAGTAGATGAATCGTGTAGAAAAGAAAAGGTAGAGGTTGACTTAGCTGGCAATGAAACAACAGTAGTATATTATACTAATCCGATTGTACTTGACGTTAAGTTGGATATTGAAAAATTCAAAGAAAAGACAACAACTACACAAAAGGTAAGATTGAGAAACACATTAACATCAATAAAGATAAATGGTACAACTTATGAAGTTAGACCATCATACGAACCAATAGGATAGGAGGTAGTACAAACGATGATGAAAAAAAGAATAATGCAGATAGTTGCTGTAGTGTTAGTGCTATCTTTAACTATAGGTTTATTTTCAATGTTTAGAAAAAAAGAAGCAGAAGCGGCATTATCAGGTATAAACGAAAATGCAGTGGTAAAAATACTTGAGATTGTACCTCATAAGGCATATGGAGAATTAGGTTATTTGATTCAAGGTCAAGAGCCGATTGCTGAATATATTTATGAGAAAAATCCAGACCCTAATGCAGAATATCCTTATGTGACATATAAAGAGGGGGATAATCCAGAAGTAAAGATTAAAAAGAACGATGCAACATATAGTAGATTATCAACTTCTGACAAACATTTTTTAAACTCGAATTTAGGGAATTTTGGTTTAGAATGGAAATTTGAAAATGGCAACATTGAAGAAGGCGAAATAGTTAATAAAAATATGTTACTTGACTCTGCATTGGGACCAACAGTTAGTATTGCAGATATAAGTGAACAGGAATATTTTAAGTATATTTCCGTAGATGTAGTAGAAGCAAAGGATTTAGATGCAAAGCTTGCTGCAGATCCACACTACTATTGGCAATATGATATGATTTATCTTTCTACACATACTCACTGGGGTACTGTTGTACAACTATATAATATGTTTACTGGTGAAAATGTAAGAGAAGGAATTAGATATGATGCTAGTAATGATATGAGCTGGAAAGCTGCTTATGAATTGTTCCTAGCAAATAAATTGGATGGAATTCCATTAGTTATAGATGCACAGGGCGAAACTCAAAATGGAAATTTAAATGTAGGAAAACTTTCATACATGATAAGACAATGTTCATATAGATATTTTGATAACTATGTATTGCCACATTTAGATGTTACAACGGGTGCTATTGATGGTAATCTAAATTGGAATAATTTAACTTTATTCGGTGGTGGTTACTGGTCACCTTGGTTCCCAACAGGAAAAATTTTACCAGAGTGTGCAGAAGAACTTGGTATTATTGATGTAGGACCTGATTGGCAGGATGCTTTATTGGATAAAAATGTATGGGTATATAGAAGTGATTCTGCCGTAATTGGTGAGGTGTTTGATGACGCGGCTACAGATGAGGCTAAAGCTGAATCTGGTAAGGAGTCAATGGATATTATTTTAAAAACATATCCTGATATTTATGAAAGAAGCTATTTACCAGGCGTTGTAACTCATGGTGATATATTTAGATATCTTCTAAATCTTACACCAAGTGAGGAACTTTCAAGAACTGCACATGTACTTGAAATTCAACCAGTATCATTTTTTGAATTTGTAAATCATGAATACACAGATCCTACAACAGGTACAGTAAAGAAGGCATATGGACCAGTTTATGATGCATCAGGTAAGCTTTTGAATGGTAACACAGATGTTCTTAAGAATCTTTTAAGACATATGGGTTATTTGCCAACTGATAAATCGTTAAGCAACTTAAAGATAGAAGCTTTGTGTACGGCGGCATTTAATTCATTGAAAGTTGATTTGAATAATTATGAATATATTCATTTAGGTTCAAAATTAGGACCAAGCGCATCAATGCAGGTTTTAAACACAGATAGAAATGATAATTCTTTAGATGGATATTATTATACAGCTGAAGGTGATTCTATGGCTGTAAGTATTAAACTATCGGGAACAATGATTTCAGATTATACAACTCAGACACAGAATCAAGCAAAGTCATTTAGAAATTATAATGGAACTAAGCTTATGAATTGGTTGTTTGCTGAAAGAGATTTACTAACAGCTAATGAAATGGCTGCAGATTCAAGACATCAGCTTAATTGGTTGTATCATAATGGAGCGGTAGCTGCTAATAGTAATTACAAAGTAAGACTTTCTGGTAATGATCTAACAGAAGCAAAGAAAAAAGAACTTATAAAGTATGTAGAGTCAAGAAGAGTATTAACAATAAGTGATAAACTTCTTAATTCAGCAGGAACAGCAGTTAATTCTACAACAGTAGACCCAAAATCTGAGATTGATGATTTAATCGATCAGGTATTAGGACAGCCAACAGTTGTAGGTTCAATAGATGATGATGGTGCATTACTAAATGCATATGGTAAGGCAAATAGATTCCCTGATATCATATTTGATACAAATGGAACACCAGTTGAATATAATGGTACTAACTTTGTAACCAAGAATGCATCTTCAAAGTATACATATGCATATAAATTTAAGGTAAGAGGAACTGCTAATACAAAGTATGTTGCTAAGGTATACTTAGATATCAACGGTGATGGTATCTATAGAGAAAATGCTGAAGGTGAATACGAGTCAGAATTAGCATATGATTCATCAGAAAATGGTATTGAAATAAAAACTAATGTTTATGGATATACAAACGATTATGTTAACATTTCATTTGAAATACCAGAAAATATGTCAGGGATGATTCCATGGAAGCTTGCAGTATATCAGGTAAATGTAGACGCAAGTGGTGTAGAATCTTTATCAGATTTAGTTTATACTACAAAGATTGGTTATTCAGCTTGTGAACCAAGTGAGAAGAGAGATATTTATGTATTACAGATTACATACGGTATGGCTATTGAAGGAACAATAGGCAGAGGTGGAAAGATTGTAAATAGAAACCAAGATGGTAAGAGAAGTGGTATCGTACTTGACAACTGGACATATAAGAATGTAGTGTCAAGACCAGAAGATATTCATGAGAATCCTGCAAAATATAGGGAGTTCTATGAGCTTATCGCTGCGGTTAAAGACTACAATATTAATATTATATCAGTATCTGCAGAGGAATTTGCTAAGTGGTATGATCCAAATCAATGGACATATAAATATCATTTAGAAACAGATGCAGAAACAGGTAAGGATGTACTGGTAAAGGATACATTAGCAAGCCGTGGTGTTAAGTTTAATGCATCAGACGGAGTAACTTCGGGTGAAGATAAGCTTTCAGATGTATTTGATATGGTTATGATGGGTTACTTTGACTCATATGGTAACTGTTTTGGAGTAGGCGCTAATGATAATGGTGCCGTAAGTAATATAAGATATTATATTGAAGAAGGTAATTCCGTATTGTTCTGTCACGATGCTGTTGGATACAATTACAACAGAAGCGGAAGTGGTTGGGGCTATTCATTATCAACCTCATTAAGAGATATAGTTGGTATGGATAAGTATGGAATTATGGGAACATCATATTCAAATGCGTTCTCAAATTATAGCTATTCAGATGGCTTAAAGCAGGGCTTTAGTAATATGCTTATTATAAGACAGGCAAATGGTGCTAATTCTAATAGCCAGAAATTACCATTTAACTATTTATTTAATAGTTCAGTTGTAATAAATAACTGGAGTGATTATCTTCCACAGACAACAAGGGCGGTTAAACTTAATACAGGCTTTATTACTCAATATCCAAATGTAATTGGTGAGGAGATTGATATAAGAAGAACTCATGCTCAATGGTGTCAGTTGAATCTTGAAGATGAAGAAGTAATGGTATGGTATACACTTGACGGTTTAACAGATGACTATAATACTACACTTGATAATCAAGCTAAGTATTCAACTAATATTTATAAATATAACCGTAAGGATGGAGCTAACAACTTCTATATTTATTCAAAGGGTAATATAACATATTCTGGTGCGGGTCATCAGACATACGAAGACACTAACTTTACAGCAAGTGAGCTTAAGCTTTTCATTAATACAATGGTTGCAGCTATTAAGGCAGCTAACAATCCACCACAGGTAACAATACTTAATGGTTCAAAGGATTTCAATGAGAAGAATGCATACATATTCTCTGTTGATGAGTCAGCTATGCAGGCAGAGTTAAGCTTCCATGTATTTGATCCGGATATTATTGACGGTTCTAAGGTTAAGGATGTAAAAGCATTCTATGACCAAAACAACAATGGTACATATGATGCAGGTGATATATTAGTAAGTCACTATACAGATGACACTACACAGACAACAAGAACTGACGAAGCATATAGAAACAATCGTAGCGATGTTATAATGCTTAAGGGTCAGGATGAATCACTTGGTATCGCAGAATGTATCAAGAGCGCAACTTGGAACTCAGCATTCTCAGAAGAATGTCTCTATGTAACAATAGAAGCAACAGATGCTAAGGGTAGAAAAGGCTTTGCAAAAGTAAAAGTAAAAATATCTGAATTATTCGATTTAGATTAATAAATTATTCCCCGTGTGTTTTAGCACACGGGGTTTTTATGTTTAAAAACAAAAATAGTTGACATAAAAGGGTTAACATAATAGAATGTAATTATATTCATGGCAGTTCAGCCAATATTCCCAGATACACATTTAAAGAATGGAGCAAATATGTATAATAGTATAATTAGCGCTACACTTATAGGAATTGAAGCGCATTTAGTAAATGTCGAAGTGGATATGAGTGAAGGTATTCCATTTTTTGATATGACAGGCTTTTTGGCAACAGAAGTAAAAGAGGCAGGTAGCAGAGTAAAAACTGCAATTAAAAATTCGGGATTTTTAATACCACCAGCAAGAATAACAGTTAATATTTCGCCGGCAAACATAAGAAAATCAGGAACAGGCTTTGATTTGCCGATAGCAATAGCTTTGCTTATTAATATGGGCATTTTAAACGAAGATAACTTTAATAATTCACTTGTGGTTGGAGAAATAAGTTTGGGTGGAAAAATTGGACCTATAAAGGGCATTTTGCCTATTATTCTTGAGGCTAAGAAAAGAGGAATAAATAGATTTATTATACCTAAGGACAATTACTATGAAGCTAAAATGATATCAGATATTTATATAATTCCGGTAGAATCAATAAGAAATATTTTAGAGATCATTTATAGTGAAAATACACTCAATATATATGAAGATAGTACTATAAATGAAAGGAAATATGATATTGATTTTAGTGATATTAAAGGCTGCAAAACAGAAAAAAGAGCGAGTCTAATTTCGGCTTGTGGGCTTCATAATATTTTATATGTGGGGGCCCCGGGTGTTGGAAAAACGATGCTTGCAAAGCGTTTGCTTACGATACTTCCGAGCCTTTCATATGAGGAAAAGCTTGAGGTTGCTAGCATTTACAGTATTGTTGGTATGAATGATAAAATTAATATTTCAGATGTTACAAGACCATTTAGAAATCCGCATCATTCGATAAGCATGTCGGGCTTAATTGGTGGGGGAAAATATCCTATTCCTGGAGAAATAAGCCTTGCTCATAAAGGAATATTGTTTTTGGATGAATTGACGGAGTTTATGCCTCGTAGCTTAGATGCTTTAAGGCAACCATTAGAGGATAAAAAAATAGTTCTTAGCCGTACCTATGGAAAACTTAAATATCCGGCGGATTTTATGCTTGTGGGTGCTATGAATCCTTGTCAGTGTGGTTATTATCCGGATAGAAATAAATGCCATTGTAGCGATATACAGATAAAAAGATATATGGGCAGGATAAGCAAAGCATTTATTGATAGGATTGATATATGTGTAGCGGTTGATGGTAAAAATGTATTGAATGAGTCAGAGGATGAATACAGTAGCGAAAAAATGGCAGAGATGGTTGATGCAGCAGTGAAAATACAAAAAAAGAGATATAAAGACAGTGGATTTACCTATAATTCACAGCTTAGTGCAAAGGAAATTAAAAAATATTGTGAATTTGAGATGGGAGCACTTGAACTATTGGATAAATTTTTTGCAAAATCCAATTTTGAAATGCGCACAGCTCATAAGACTATAAAAGTGGCACAAACAATAGCGGACCTTGCTAAAGATAATAAAATACGAAAAAAACACATTAGCGAGGCCTTGAATTATAGAATGGAGTAGAAAATGGAAGATATTTTATATGATTATTGGTTTTGTAATATTGGTGGAGTTGGAAATGTAACAAGAAATAAACTTTTGGACGAATTTGGCAGTACTAAAATGGTATATGAAGCTAATAATATGCAATTAGAAAAGTATTTAAAACCAGCAGTTTTACAGGCATTTCTTGAAAGTAAAAATGAAGATAAAATAGCTTTAAAATATGAAGACCTTATTAAGCAAGGGATAAAATTTGTATCATATTTTAGTGAAGAATATCCTACAAATTTGCGCAATATATATGATTATCCTTATGGACTATATTTTAAAGGAAATATGACTGATTTTAAAAGAAAAACGGTGGCAATTGTAGGAGCAAGGGATTGTACTAACTATGGCTATGAAATGGCAAAATATATAGGTGAAGAGTTATCGGGTAGAGGGATAAATGTGGTAAGTGGTATGGCAAAGGGAGTTGATAGAGCAGCACATGTAGGATGTCTTAAGGGAACGGGTGCGGCTTTGGCGGTGTTAGGTTGTGGCGTTGACATTTGCTATCCGAGAGAAAATATTGATATTTATATGGAAATACAAAAAAGAGGAGCAATAATCTCTGAATATCCGCCAGGCTCAAAACCACTTGCAGGATATTTCCCTGTAAGAAATAGAATTATAAGTGGCATGGCTGATGCTGTTATTATAATAGAAGCAAGAGAAAAAAGCGGTTCGCTTATAACTATTGACCAGGCATTAGAACAGGGAAGAGAGGTATTTGCTTTGCCTGGACGATTTACTGATTCACTGAGTAAGGGGACAAATGAGCTTATTAAAAATGGTGCAAATATAATTACTGATATGCAGGATATATTTGATTTTTTAGGTGCTAATTTACAGGATTTTGAAGAAAAAAATAAAAAAATAAATATTTCACTTGCTAAAAATGAAAAAATGGTGTATAGTTGCCTTGATTTACTGCCGAAAAATTTGAATGACATTTTTAAGGAATGTCAGCTTGATTATGATGAGATTCATGAGGCAATCATTGAACTTATTATTAAAGGCTTGGCAGTTGAAACCTCAAAGAATTATTATGCGAAAACAATGGAGTGAATAAATGATATGGCAAAATATTTGGTTATAGTGGAATCGCCGGCAAAGGTTAAAACAATTAAGAAGTTTTTAGGTAGCAATTATGAAGTGTGTGCCTCTAATGGTCATGTTAGAGATTTGCCTAAAAGCCAGCTTGGTGTTGACGTTAATAACGATTATGAACCTAAATATATAACAATAAGAGGTAAAGGAGATGTGTTAGCAAAGCTTCGTAAAGAAGTAAAAAAAGCTGACAAGGTATACCTTGCAACTGACCCTGACCGCGAAGGAGAAGCTATTTCATGGCATTTAGCAAATGCATTAAAGCTTGAAGATAAGGATATCTATAGAATAAGCTTTAATGAAATTACTAAAAATGCGGTAAAGGCATCGCTAAAAGAACCAAGAAAAATAGATTTAGCTCTTGTTGATGCACAGCAGTCAAGAAGAATTCTTGATCGTATGGTAGGTTACAGTATTAGTCCACTTTTGTGGCAAAAGGTTAAAAGAGGACTTAGTGCAGGAAGGGTTCAATCGGTAGCTTTAAGAATCATTTGCGATAGAGAAAAAGAAATTAATGAATTTATTTCAGAAGAATATTGGAGCTTAGATGCTATCTTTGATATAAAAGGAACAAAGAAAAATCTTGTTGCCAAATTCTATGGAGATGAGAACGGTAAGCTTGATATTCATAATAGAGAAGAACTTGATAAGATACTTAAGGCTCTTAAGAAAGTAAAGTATTCAATTGAAGATATTAAAAAAGGTGAAAGAGTGAAAAGAGCTCCGTTACCATTTACAACAAGTACTTTGCAACAAGAGGCTTCAAAGATACTTAATTTTACTACACAAAAGACCATGCGTATAGCTCAGCAACTTTATGAAGGTGTTGATGTTGAAGGGCATGGAACAATTGGTCTTATTACTTATTTGCGTACGGATTCGACAAGAGTTGCTGATGAAGCACAGGCTATGGCGGAAGCATTTATTGAAAGCAAATACGGTAAAGAATATATGCATAAAGACATGGCAAAAAAGGATGGAAAGAAAATTCAGGATGCCCATGAAGCTATAAGACCTACTGATATATCTCTTACACCAACTATGGTTAAGGATTCTTTATCAAGAGAACAGTATAGAATGTATACACTTATCTGGAAGCGATTTGTTGCAAGTCAAATGGCTGCGGCTTTATATGAGACAATTTCTATAAAGATTAAGGGCGGAAAATATATTTTCACAGCAGCAACATCAAATGTTAAGTTTGATGGCTTTATGTCTGTGTATAGTGAAGAGGAAGAAAAGGATGCTTTAGACAGCAAGGCTGTTAACTTTATTACAGATAAGACAGAACTTAATTTTGTGGAATTTGATGAAAAACAGCATTTTACACAGGCTCCACCTCATTATACAGAGGCTTCTTTAGTAAAGGCATTAGAAGAACTTGGAATAGGAAGACCAAGTACTTATGCTCCTACAATTACAACAATCCTTGCAAGAAGATATATTGTAAAAGAAGAAAAATCGTTATATGTAACAGAACTTGGTGAAGCTGTAAATGATATTATGGTAAAAGCATTTCCAAGTATAGTGGATGTTAATTTTACTGCTAATTTAGAAGGCCTTTTAGATAAGATAGGTGAAGGCGTAGTTAACTGGAAAACAGTAGTGCGTAACTTCTATCCTGATTTGGACGAGGCGGTAAAACTTGCAGAGGCTGAGCTTGAGAATGTTAAGATAGAAGATGAAGTGTCGGATGTTATTTGCGAAGAATGTGGACGCAATATGGTTATTAAATACGGCCCACACGGTAAATTCTTAGCGTGCCCAGGCTTCCCTGATTGTAGAAATACAAAGCCTTACCTTGAAAAAGCAGGAGTAGCCTGCCCAAAATGTGGTAAAGAAATAATAATTAGAAAAACCAAAAAGGGCAGACGTTATTATGGTTGCGAAGGCGCACCGGAATGTGATTATATGTCATGGCAAAAGCCAAGCAATAAAAAGTGTCCTAACTGCAATGGTGCTATGATTGAAAAAGGTAATAAACTTGTATGTAGTGATGAAAATTGTGGTTATATAGAAAATAAGTAAATCAATTATGAATTGTTAGAAAATTTTGAACAAAAATACAAAAAAGTATTGCAAAAATCCACAAAAGATGATATAGTCATTGTATAAGTTAAAGGAATGGAGAGTGTTTATGAGCGTACAATTATTAGATAAGACAAGAAAAATCAACAAACTGTTACACAACAACAACTCACAGAAATTTGTATTCAATGACGTATGCAAGGTTCTTGCAGAAGTTTTGCAATCTAATATTTTAGTTATAAGCAAAAAAGGAAAGGTATTAGGTGCTGCTTCATTAGAAGACATTGATGAGCTTATTAAAGCTGATATTGGTGGTTTCTTAGACAAGATGTTTAATGAAAGAATGTTAGGAATACTTTCTACTAAAGAGAATGTTAATCTTGCTACGATTGGTTTTGAGAAGACAACTGATAAGAAATATCAGGCAATTATTGCACCTATTGATATTTCGGGTGAAAGATTTGGAACATTATTTATTTACAAACAGGGTGAAGAATATGATATCGATGACATAATCCTTTGTGAATATGGTACAGCAGTTGTAGGCTTAGAGATGCTTAGAGCAGTTAATGATGAGAATGCTGAAGAAGAACGTAAGATTAGCGTTGTAAAGGCAGCAATCAATACATTATCTTTCTCAGAGCTTGAAGCAATTAAACATATTTTTGAGGCCTTAGAAGGTAACGAAGGAATTTTAGTTGCAAGCAAGGTTGCAGATAAGGTTGGTATTACAAGATCAGTAATTGTTAATGCACTTAGAAAATTTGAAAGTGCAGGTGTAATAGAATCAAGATCATCTGGAATGAAGGGAACATACATTAAAGTTGTTAACGATGTAATCTTTGATGAATTGAATATTAAGAGATAGGAATTAAGAAAAATGCAAGGAATGCTCGTCCTTGCATTTTTTTGTTTATTAGGATTAAGAGTAGATTTATCCACTTTGTTCTTCTATATGAAAAACTTTCACATTTATAATAATATTTTTATATGGATAAAATTGGAATTCTACAATAAATTGTATTTTTTGAAATTTTTTGCACTATATTTTGTGTTTGTACTTGTAATTTTCGACAAAATGCTTATAATAATATGTATAACGGAGAAACTATGTCCATTTTTGGAATATGAATAATATATTTAGCATGGAAGCTCATGATTGAAAGGAGTGTTTTTATGTTTAATACAGACGCATTTGCATATGTTGACGTGCTTAATGCAGCGGCTAATGCAAAGTGGCAGAGAAACGAGATTCTCAGTAATAATATCGCTAATGTTGACACACCAGGGTACAAGAGAAGGGACCTTGAGTTTTCAACATGTCTTGAGACAGAACTATTAGCGAGCGGATATGGAGCAGACAGCCTTGATAAGGCGGTTAAGAACATGGATGTATCGAATTTGCAGCCACACATTTATACAGAATATCAGAATATGTCGTATAGACTTGATGGCAACAATGTTAATATAGAAACAGAGAATGTTGAATTAGCATCTAATCAGATTGAATATGATGCACTTATTGACAGTATGACACATGAGTTCAATAGAATTAAATCGGTATTACAATAGCAGGAGGTAGATGAATATGGCATTATTCAGTTCATTTGATATAAGCGCAACTGGTATGACGGCGCAAAGATTAAGAACAGATATTATTTCTCAGAACATTGCTAATGTTAATACTACAAGAACAGAAGACGGAACAGCATACAAGAGAAAGACAGTAGTATTTGCCGAGAAGAAGACCTTGGCAGATTCGTTTGAAAAGGAATTACGCAAGGCAACTTCCTTATATTCGGGTAGCGGTGTTAAGGTTACTAATATTGTTGAAGATACGACTACACCTATGAATATGGTTTATGATCCATCACATCCGGATGCTAACGAGGATGGCTATGTTGAATATCCAAATGTTAATATTATAACAGAGATGACTAACCTTATTGATGCAACAAGATCGTATGAAGCTAATATTACAGCTTTCAACGCAAGTAAGTCTATGGCATCAAAGGGCTTGAATGTAGGAAAATAATCAGGAGGTAGCTGACAATGGATGCAATATCACTAATTAATTCATATGGCAATCTTAACGCAACACAGATTGCAAAAGGCCAGACAACAGCACAGAATACAGATGCATTTTCATCAATTCTTGATGCAGCTATTGGACTGGTTCAAGATACCAATACGTATGTTAAGGATGCAGAACAGGCAGAAATTGATTTCGCTTTAGGTAAAATAACAAGCACACATGAACTTGGAGTAATCCAACAAAAGGCAAATCTTTCATTGCAGTATACAGTTGCAATAAGAGATAAGGTGCTTGAGGCATATAAAGAGATTATGAACATGCAGATATAATCATTCATTTGTAAGGAGAATGAGCTATGAACGAGAAGGTAAAGGATATTCTGAATCGTTTGAAAGAATTTTGGAATAAATATACAAGTAAACAAAAAACTGCTGTTATAAGTATTTTGCTCGTGGCAATAGCTGCAATAGGCTTATTGGCATGGGTGTTTTCGCAACCAAATTGGGTTGAACTTGTAGTGTGCGAGGATGCAACACAAGTAAAACAGGTACAAGAGATACTTACTGGCAACTCAATAGCTTACGAAATAAGCAATGATGCGCGCACAGTTAATGTTGAAAAGGGAAAACTTACAGAAGCTAAGATTTTAATTGGCTCAAGTAATATTAAGGCAAGTGGTTACAGCCTTGATGATGCACTTGATGTAGGTTTTTCGGGAACAGAGGCAGATAAGACCAAGAGATATAAGCTATATCTTGAAGAAAAACTTTCAGAAGACTTGATTGCGATTGATGGTATTAAAGATGCCAGAGTTACAATTGATATACCTGAGTCAAGTTCAGTTATTATTGCGACTCAGGAAGAGAAGTCTGTTGGTGTAGTGCTTATTTTAGAAAAAGAGATTGGTGATGATACTGCGGAAAGTATTGCACAGTTTATAAAGACAGCAGTAGGTAATAAGAATACAGAAAAGGTTACAATTATTTCTAACACAGGAGCCTTATTATATTCGGGTATTAACAGCGGTGATAATATAGGCAGTGTTGTAAATCAGCAAAAATATACTGCAGCAATTGTTAATACTATGGTTAACAGCTTAAAGAATATGCTTATAAGTATGCCTATGTATGATGATGCAGATATAGATGCAAAGCTACATGTTGATTATGACAGTGTTACAGAGATAGCTAAGCAGTACGAATCACAGGAAGAACCAGTATATTCTCAAACTGTTGAAGAGTATTATAAATCAGAGGGAGCAGCTACAGGAGGAATTCCTGGAACTGATTCAAATGACGATGAAACTGATTACCTTATTTCTAATGGTAGTGGTGGATATGTAGAACAATCAGTCAAAAAATATAACTTCCTCCCTAATGAGCTTGTAAGAACAACAATTAAGACACCGGGAGAGGTTATTTATGATGATTCCTCAATATCTATTGTCCTTCATGATAATGTAGTTTATGATTATGAGGCAGTTAAGGCTCAGGGACTTTTAAAAGATATCAGCTGGGATGAATTTAAAGAGCAACATTCAAACTGGGAACAGTTAGAGGTGTCTGCTGAATTACTTAAGCTTGTAGCATATGGTACAGGTATTGATGAAGATTCTATTCAAATTATCGCGTATAGAGTACCATATTTCTATGAACCAACAGAGTCAGGAAGAGATGCAAGTTTCTATGTTCAACTTGTAATCGTGATAGTAATAGTATTATTACTTGCATTTGTTGTAATCAGAAGCGCAAGACCTGTTGAAGTATCAGAATCAGAGCCTGAATTATCAGTTGAACAAATGCTTGCATCAACAAGAGAGAAACAAGAAGGCGTTGACGATATTAACCTACAAGATAAATCAGATGTTAGAAAAGCAATTGAAAAATTTGTCGACGAAAATCCAGAAGCAGTTGCGCTATTGTTACGTAACTGGATAGACGAAGGGTGGGAATAGTTAGATATGGCAAAGCATCAGCATCGTGAAGGAATGGGCGGCCTCGAGAGAGCGGCGATATTGTTAATATCACTAGGCCCAGAAAAATCAGCAAAGATTTTTAAACATTTAAGAGAAGATGAAATAGAACAGCTTACATTAGAAATTGCAAACATAAGCAGTGTTTCGCCTCAAATGAAGGAAAATGTTATGAAGGAATTCTACGAGGTATGTTTAGCACAGCAATACATAGCAGAAGGTGGTATCAACTACGCAAGAGAGCTTCTTGAAAAGGCACTTGGTGTTGAACAGGCAAAGCTTGTGCTTAGCAAGTTAACAGCCAGTTTGCAGGTTAGACCATTTGAATTTATTCGAAAAACAGATCCTGCACAGCTATTAAGCTTTATACAGGATGAACATCCACAAACTATTGCGCTTATTTTGGCATACTTGTCTCCAGGACAGGCTTCACAGGTAGTATCAGCATTACCACCTGAAAAGCAGGCAGATGTTGCTAAGCGTATAGCACAGATGGATAGAACATCTCCAGATGTAATAAAGGAAGTTGAACGAGTGTTAGAGAAGAAATTAGCAGCTCTTGTTAATCAGGATTACACAATTGTTGGTGGTGTTGACTCTATTGTTGAAATTCTTAACTCTGTTGATAGAGGTACAGAAAAGCATATTATGGAGACTCTCGAAATCGACGAACCAGAACTTGCAGACGAAATCAGACGAAAGATGTTCGTATTCGAAGATATTCTTTCGCTTGATGATAGAACAATTCAAAGAGTTCTTAGAGATGTTGATAACAATGATCTTGCTATTGCTCTTAAAGGTTCTAACGAGGAAGTACAAAATGTTATTTTCAACAACCTTTCAAAACGTTTGGCTGTTATGATAAAGGAAGATATGGAATTTATGGGACCTGTCAGACTCAAGGATGTTGAAGAAGCACAACAGAAGATTGTTAACATTATTAGAAAACTTGAAGATTCAGCTGAAATTGTTATCGCCAGAGGCGGAGGTGACGAGTTAGTTGTCTAATTTAGTTAAAGGTTTTTATGTTACAAGAGATGAAGCAGATACAAGAGTTATTGATAATAACGAGATGCTACTTAAAAAACTCGAAAGCATAAAGATTAGATTATATGAACAAGAAGAAAACAATAATGCAGATGGTTTTGTTGCAGGTTTGGATGTCGAAAAGGTGGAAAATCTCATTTCTGATGAGGAATACACAGCCAACATGAAGGAAATGGCAGACGGCATTGTAGAAGAAGCAAAGCAACAAGCACAGGATATTCTCAAGGAAGCGATGGAACAGGCAGAAAGCATGAAGTCAGCAGCGTATAATAAGGCGCTTGAAGAAGGCAAAAAGGCTGCACGCACTGAATTTGAACTTGAAAAGAAAAAGCTTGAGGATACATTTAATGCAAAGGAAAAGTCATTAAAGGAAGAATACGATAAGCTAAAGGCAGATATGGAACCACAGCTTGTTAATGCAATCTTAACAGTATATAACAAACTGACAAATGCATTGGCAGAAGTGGACAGCAATGTCATTATGCATCTAATAACAGCGGTTCTTAATGATACCGACTTGGGAAGGAATTTTGTAATAAAGGTATCTGCAGAGGATTATCAGTTTGTTAATGACAATATAGGTAAGTTATATCAGAATGTTTCTAATGGAGCAATGCTCGAGGTGTGCCAAGATGATAGAATGCAGAAAAATCAATGCATAATAGAAACAGATGCAGGAGTATTTGACTGTAGTCTTGATGTACAACTTGAAAAGCTTACAAAAGAAATAAGAATGCTTAGCTGTATATAGTTAGTTTTAAGAAGGAAGGAAATTTTGATGAAGCTGAATACAGATAAATATATCAAACTCACAGAAAAGACCTTCTATAAAAAAATGGGCAGGGTGTCAAAGATTGTTGGTTTGACAATTGAATCAATGGGACCTGATGCTAAGATAAATGATTTATGTAAAATTTATCCAAAGGACAGTTCGCTAGAACCGACTTTTGCTGAAGTAGTAGGATTTGCTGACAATAAGGTTTTGTTAATGCCGTTTGATAATATTGATGGTGTTGGACCAGGATGTATGGTTGAAAACACATGTAGTCCTCTAACAGTAAGAGTTTCGGATAAGTTATTAGGTAAGACCTTAGATGGTCTTGGCAATCCGATTTCTGGTGAAGCGTTTTTTGATGGTGAAGAATATTCAGTTGAAGCTCCACCACCGGATCCTTTGAAAAGAGAGATTATATCAGAGGTACTGCCATTAGGAGTTAAGGCCGTAGATGGTCTTATAACCGTAGGTAAGGGACAAAGAATTGGTATATTCGCAGGTAGTGGTGTTGGTAAAAGCACACTCCTTGGTATGTTTGCAAGAAATACGAAAGCGGACATCAATGTTATAGCTCTTATAGGAGAGCGTGGCAGAGAGGTACGTGAATTTATTGAACGAGATTTAGGCGAGGAAGGTATGAAGCGAAGCGTGCTTGTAGTAGCAACTTCTGATAAACCAGCGCTTATTCGTAACAAAGCTGCTAAAACTGCAACAAGTATAGCAGAATATTTTAGAGACCAGGGAAAAGATGTATTGTTAATGATGGACTCGCTAACACGTTTTTCAATGGCGCAAAGAGAAATAGGTTTGGCATCTGGAGAACCTCCGGTTACGAGAGGATATCCGCCAAGTGTATATAGTGAAATGCCTAAACTATTAGAACGTGCTGGTATGTCGGATAAAGGCTCAATAACTGGTTTATACACAGTATTAGTTGATGGTGATGATATGAATGAACCTATCACTGATACTGCAAGAAGTATTCTTGATGGGCACATAATGCTATCAAGAAAGCTTGGCCATAAAAATCATTATCCGGCTATTGATGTATTGCAAAGCGTATCCCGTGTTATGAGTCAGATAGCAGATAAGGAACACAAACTGCTTGCAGGTAGACTAAAAAATGTTTTGGCAACCTATAACGAAGCAGAAGATTTGATTAACATTGGAGCATACAAAATAGGCTCTAATAAAAATATCGATTATTCGATTCGCAAAATAGATGAAATCAACTCATTTTTACGACAGGATGTTGATGAGAAATTTAGTTTTAACGAAGTTTTAGATTTGCTTGAAAAGATATTTGACGAATAGGTGACAAAATATGGCCAAATTTGTATATGAGATGCAAAATATACTTGATTTAAAAGAGCAGATGCAGGTACAGGCAGAGCAGGCATTTGGAGCGGCTGTTAAGGTTGTTAGTGAAAAAGAAGAAGATCTTTTGAACCTGCGCAAAAAGAAGCTTGATTATGAAGCAAAATATAGAAAGGCATCAAACGGAACTGTTAATATTCGCGATTTGAATGATTATAATAACGCGATTACGAATATCAATTCATTAATTAAAGCAAAATTAGTAGAATTAGATGTTGCAAATAAAAATCTTGAGTTAGCAAGAGAAAAGCTTGATAATGCGATGAAAGAAAAGAAGACATATGAGAATTTAAAAGAAAGCGCATTTGAAGAGTTTAAGGCGTTGCTTGCTAAAGAAGAAAGCAAAGAAATAGACGAGCTTGTAAGTTATACGTATAGTACTAAAAGTAAGTAGGTGATGATATGGCTGCAAAGAAAAAGAAAGTAATACGAGAAGAATATGACGAAGAAGAAAAAAGCACAAGTAGGCTTAAATCAGTTCTTTTAGCAGTTCTTATCGTTATAATCTGGATTGCTATTTTGTGTATAATAATTAAACTTGATATAGGTAGTTTTGGCAGCGTTGTTTTACGTCCGGTTTTAAAGGATGTTCCTGTTATCAATAAGATTTTACCGGATGTTTCGGATGAAGATATATCAGCTGAGCATGGCTATCGATACAAAAATATAGACGATGCTATTGCGCGAATTAGGG
This sequence comes from Lachnospira sp., assembly GCA_015057605.1. Classification (GTDB taxonomy): domain Bacteria; phylum Bacillota; class Clostridia; order Lachnospirales; family Lachnospiraceae; genus SIG291. The sequence continues at coordinate 76,231 of SVDX01000003.1, forward strand.
AGCTTGAATTAGCACTGTACGAGCAGGAAGCTAAGAACGAAGAAAATGCAATGACTATAGCAGAAATGATGGCAATGATATCAAGACTTGAGGTTTTTGAACAAAATCAAGTAAAATATGAAGAATTGAAAAAAATATTTGATGAAGAGGTTGTTTTTAACAGCAAAGCACCCGATATAAATGAATATAAGACTTGGTATGAAAGTATGGACCCTGAAAATGCAGAAGAGATATACAGAGAAGTTCTTGAAATGCTTCAATATGCACAAGAGATAATCGAATTATCCAACACATATTCAAAGATGGAGCCAGCTAATGCAGCTGCCATTATGGAAGAGATGACAGGCGATATGGATAAGGTCGCAATACTTCTTAAGAATATGAAGATTGCTAACAGGGCTGCGATAATGGAGGAGATGGATCCTTTATATGCCGCAAAGATTACCAGAATTATGTATCCTGAAGAGGAATAGATAGGGCTAATGCCTTTTCTATAGATAATAAAACACATTTAGTGTTTGGAAAGGAGGACATAGCAGATGGTAAGCAAGAATGTATCTGGTTCAAATGGCGTTTATATGGATACATGCTTTGACTTTACACCAAAGGTTTCGGAAGGTAATGGCGTTGACTTTAAGAATTTAATGAATAATTCCGGCAAGATATCACAAGAATCTAAGGATACTGTTGTAAGTAAAGACAACAACCCTAAGGATATGGATTATCTTAATAAGAGTCCAATTGCTGATAAGCTAAATCAGGTGGCTAACAATACTGCAAAAGAACTTACTAGTGAGATGTGTTCAGAGATAGAACAAAAAATCAAGCAGGTATTGATGAAGAGCTTTAATGTTAGTGAAGAAGAATTGCTTGAAGCAATGAATAGCTTAGGTCTTACATACATTTCTTTATTGGATAATACAAACCTTGCAAGCTTAAGTATGGAGCTTAACAACGTAACTGAATCGATACTTTTAGTTACAGATGCAGAGTTGGCATTACAATTTAAGGATATAACAGCACAATTAGGCCAGATAATAACTGATTTTGCTAAGGAATTAGACATCACACCAAAAGAGCTTGAGAGTCAGTTACTTGATATAGACGTAGTAGACGAAGAATTCTCTATTAAAGATGTTAAATCAGAAGAAAATGATGTTGAAGTAAAACAAGAAGCTATTGTTAATGATGATAGCGCAGAAACTGAAATTGACATAAATAAAAAGGATGCGGAATTAACTAAGGACAATAGTAATTCTAAGAGTAGTCTAAATTACGATGCAAAAGATAACTCATCAAGCGAGCCTAAAATGATTGTTGCTGATATAGTTAATAATTTAAAAGCAGACTTCGCTACAGCTATTGCAACTAAGGAATACTCAACAACATCATATATCGATGCAATGGATATAGTTGAACAGATTATTGATGCGGTTAAGGTTACTAATTCTTTAGAAGGCACAGGAATGGAAATACAGCTTAATCCAGAGCATTTAGGAAAGATTAATCTTAATGTAGTTGCAAAGGATGGAGTTATAACAGCTCAAATAGCAGCACAGGATGAAGCAGTTAAAAAGATTCTTGAAGGTCAGTTAGTTACACTTAAAGAAAATTTAAATAATCAAGGATTGAAAGTCGAAGCAGTAGAAGTAACAATTTCAAGCCATGGTTTTGAACAACAGTATGAAGAAAATCATTCAGAGGCAAAAGACAATTTTAGAACTCGTAAGGTAAACAGAACATTCAAATTTGATGATGCCGATGAAGAAGAAGCTGATGACGTTATGGACGAAGTCCTAAAGAGTCAGGGTAACAGCGTTAATTTTACAGCATAGGAGATGAGCGATATGGCAATTATTGCAGGAGTTAATAGTGACGGAACTATTCAAACAACAGCAAATTCAGGTAAGAACACAACAAGTTCTACTAAAGCAAATGATGCATTAGACAAGGAAGCCTTCTTACAATTGTTGGTTGCACAGATGAAGCATCAAGATCCACTTCAACCAGAAAGCAATACTGATTACATTGCTCAGCTTGCAACATTTACACAAGTTGAAGAGTTACAAAATGTAGGTAACACTTTATCACAAGGTCAGGCTGCAGACTTAGTTGGAAAGACGGTTATTGTAAAAACTGAATCAGCAAGTGGAGAAGCAGGATTTATATCAGGTAGAGTTGACTATATGGTAACTGAAAATGGTAAAGTATTCCTTGGTATCAACGATCAATTGTACAGTATCGATGACCTTGATACGGTTATTGATCAGGATTATTATGACACAGTAGAACGCATTTAGAAAAAAGGATGGATGTGTTATGAAAATTAACAATTTTACTTCCATTGAACAAATAAGCGGTCAGTATCTTAATAACAATAATACAAAAGTTAACAATGTTAATTCTAATGAGGTTTCATTTAAAGACTTATTAGAACAAAAACGAAATATGTTAGAGCTTCAAGAAAAGCTTAGCGGTTCTAAATTGAAATTTTCTAAACATGCAGGTGAACGACTTGCGGATAGAAATATTGAATTGTCAAAGGAACAGCTTGAACGTTTAGAACAAGGAGCAAAGAAAGCAGAAGCTAAGGGCATAAAGGATTCATTGGTTTTAATGGACGATTTCGCATTTATAGTTAACACAAAAAGCAATACGGTAATTACCGCTATGGATCAAAGAATGGAAGAAGACAATGTTTATACAAACATTGACGGAGCAGTAGTTATATAGCTGGACCGAAAGGAAGCTATTAAATCCCTGACTGACAGATGGGATTAAAAAGATTGGAGGTCATTTATTATGATGAGATCATTATATTCTGGTGTTTCAGGCTTAAAGGTTCACCAGACAAAGATGGACGTTATAGGTAACAATATTGCCAATGTTAATACAGTGGCATATAAATCAAATTCAGTTACATTTAGCGAAGTATTTTATCAAACAACACAAAATGCATCAGGTCCTAATGCCGAGACAGGTAAGGGTGGACAAAATGCAATGCAGATAGGTTTAGGTACAACAGTAGGTTCTATTTCAACTAACATTGAAACAGAAGGTGCTTCACAAAGAACAGACAATCCGTTTGACTTAAAGTTATCAGGAAATTCGTTCTTTGTTGTTAATAATGCAGGAGCTAATTACTTTACAAGAGCCGGAAACTTTACAGTTGATGGTGCTGGTAATTTAGTTACAGCAGGTGGTAATACAGTAATGGGTTGGAAGGCTGATTCAGATGGCAATATCGTAAGAGATACGGTAAAGGCTTTATCAGTAAAGGGACCTGAGTATACATATACAACACCTGAAGCTACTAGAAACAATACTGTATCAGGTAATATTAACAAAGAAGATTCAAGCTTTGCTAATGGAAATCCTGTAGTATTTAATACAAAATTCTATGACAGCTTAGGTTACAGCTATCTTGCAACAATTGAAGTAAATCAAAATCCTGATGAACCTATGAATTATACTTTATCAGTTGGCGATATCAGCTGTGAAGGTGTTAAGGTAGAAGGATACACAATAGATTTGGATAATACAGATTTAACATTTGATGAATCAACAGGTGAACCAAGTCTTAAGAGCTTTGTAATGACAATTGAAGTTCCTGACGGAGCTACACCAATTGAACCAATTACAGTAGATATATCAAAGCTTACATCATATGGTGATGCAACCAACATTGTAGTATCAACAGGTGATGCTAATGGTTTAGGAGCAGGTAAGGCTGTTGGTACTATGACAGGCGTAGCAATAAGCTCTGATGGTAAGATAGTATCTTACTATAGCAATGGTGATGAAAGAACTTTAGGACAAATCGTTGTTGCAACATTTGCTAACCCTGCAGCCTTAGAAAAGGTAGGAGATAACTTATATCAGGCAACACTTAACTCTGGTTCGTTTGATGGTATAGGTGAAGATGTTACAGAAGGTGGCGGAAGCATTTCTCAGGGTGTACTCGAAATGTCTAATGTAGATTTATCTTCAGAATTTACAGAGATGATTACAACACAAAGAGGTTTCCAGGCTAACTCAAGAATTATTACTGTATCAGATACATTACTTGAGGAATTAATTCAGCTTAAGAGATAATTAGGCTAATGATGAGTAGGTAGTGCATTTGTTATACAAATGCACTGCCGAATATATAAGGAGGTTACTAATGGTAACTTTGACAAGACTCAATAATAGTGAGATGATAATAAATGCAGAACTTATTGAGGTTATTGAAGAAACACCGGACACTGTTATAACTCTTACAACAGGAAGAAAATTTATTGTAAGAGAAAGTGGACAAGAGGTGAAAAATTTAGTAATATCATATAAGAGAAGTTTGTACAAATTTGACGAAAATTAGGTGGTGGCAATATGGATATAGCAACTCTACTAGGTATTATATTAGGCTTTGCGATGGTTATATTCGGGATTATTACTGGAGGTACTGGTGATGTAGGTGCAGCGTTAATGGATTTCGTTGACCTTCCATCAGTTATTATTACAATTGGTGGTACGTTAACCTCGGTACTTACATCATGTACATTGAAAGAATACATAACAGGCTTTAAGTCAATGTCAATTGTATTTAAAATACAAAAAATAGACGAAAATGCAACAATACAATCAATTATTGAGCTTTCCAACGTGGCGCGTAAGGAAGGCTTATTGGCGTTAGAAGAGATAGCAAGTACTATGGAGGATGAATTCCTTAGAAAAGGTATACTTTTAATCGTTGATGGTACTGAACCTGACTTGGTTAGAGATATTCTTGAAACTGAGCTTGTATCAGTAGATGCAAGACATAAGAAGTTAATCAAGTTCTGGGAAAACGTTGCATCAATGGGTCCTGCTTGGGGTATGATTGGTACCTTAATCGGTCTTGTTAAAATGCTTAATAATATGTCAGACCCTAACTCAATTGGACCATCAATGGCGGTTGCCTTACTTACAACATTATACGGTTCTTTGATTGCAAACTGGATCGCAACACCTATTTCAACAAAGCTTTCAATTAACAACGATAATGAATATAAATTAAGACAGGTTATGATCGAAGGCTTACTTTCAATTCAAGCAGGTGAAAATCCACGTGTAATCGAAGAAAAATTAAAATCATTTATTTCACCAGCTCAAAGAAGAAGTTCTGAAGCTACAGATAATCCTGGAGGTGAGGAATAATGAAACAAAGACAAGAGGAAGCACCGAAAGGGTCTCCAGCATGGATGTCCACTTTTAGTGACCTTATGAACTTATTGTTATGTTTCTTTGTATTACTTTTTTCAATGTCAACAGTGGATGCTGAAAAATTCCAAGAAATTGTTGCTGCTATGCAACATAATATAAGCTTTATGCCAAGTGGTGGCTCGACAATTGAAAAGGGTATATTGATTTCGAGTGGAGCTAGTCATTTGACGGAGCTTGATAATTATTACACCAATATGGGTGTTAATGTAGAAAATGCCGAGCAGGAAGGCGAATACGAAGGGAATCCATTTGACAAGGTTGAGGAAGAACAAAGAGAAGAGTCTGAAAATATGGCTGAGGACATAGGAAAAGAACTTGTCAGTAATGGAATGGCTAATCAGGTAGATGTAATTGTTTCTACACAATATGTAACTCTTAATATTAAGAGTGGTATATTATTTGATTCTGGTATAGCTGATTTAAGACCGGATGCGATAGATACAATATCCAAGATAGGTGATATTTTAAAGGAATATGACGGATACACAATAGAGATAATTGGACATACAGATAATGTACCAATTAATACTCCAAAGTTTGAAGATAACATAATGCTCTCAATGTACAGAGCACATAGCGTTTACAGCTATTTGGTAGAAGTGAAGAAATTTGATGCAACAACAATAAAATCATCCGGAATGGGTGAAAATGCTCCGATTGCTTCTAATGCAACAGCAGAAGGAAGAAGTCAAAACAGAAGAGTAGAGATAAGAATTTATAATAAACTTAGCGGTATATAATTTAAGAATGAAAGGTGGCATAAGCGATGAAAAAAGGAATGTTTACGATAATACTACTGGCGCTTACAGTAATTAATCTTATATTTAATATTATTATAGTATTTACGATGCTTCCAAGTCTTAAAAATACTAACAATCTTGTAAATAAGGTTGCTACAATAATTGATCTTGATAATGCAAAGCTTGAAGAGGAAAATGATGTAGTAGCAATTGGTGACTTAGAGGTAGTAGATGTTGATTCTACAGTAACATTAAAACCGGACGAAAATGGCAAATTAAGATATGCAGCAATAACACTTACTGTATCACTTAATAAAAAAGATCCTAATTATGAGGCTAATAAGGCGATATTTGACAGTAAGACAAGTATAGTAATAAGCATAATTAATACAGTTGTTTCTGAGTACGGCATTGATGAAGTAAATACAAAGAGACAAGAGATTAAGGATAGAATTTTATTAGACTTAAAAGATACATTCGGCGATAAATTCGTGTATGAGATTTCGTTTAGCCAATTCAATATGCAATAATATATGACTAGAAATATAAAGGAGGTGGTATTGGATGAGTGAAGTTTTGTCACAAAACGAGATAGACAACCTGCTCAAAGCACTTAGCACTGGTGAATTAGACGTTGAGGAAATGAAAAATAAACCAGAGAAGGTTGTAAGAAGTTATGACTTTGCAAGACCATCAAAATTTTCTAAAGAACATTTAAGAACCTTAGAAATTATATTTGAACATTATGGTCGTTTGCTATCAACTAATCTTCCAGCACACCTTAGAAGACCTGTTCACATAGAGGTAATGAACTCAGAAGCAGTAATATATTCAGAGTTTTCAAATGCTTTATCAAATCCGGTACTGCTTGGAGTTGTTAACTTTGAACCACTAAAGGGAAATATAGTAGTTGAGCTTGCAACCAATATAGGCTTTGCAATGGTAGACAGACTACTTGGAGGAAGTGGAGTTGCTCTTGATAAGAGCAGAGAATTTTCAGAAATAGAATTAACTATTCTTGAAAGAATATTTAATACATTTATTGAGCTATTAAGAGAACCATGGCAAAATGTTATTAAGATTTCGCCACGTCTTGAAAGAATTGAAACTAATTCACAATTTGCTCAAATAATAGCACCTACTGATATGATAGCGATTGTGACGCTGACTATATCAATAGGTGAGGTTGAAGGCCTTATGAATATTTGTCTTCCTTATTCGTGCCTTGAAAGCGTAATGGATAAGTTGAATACAAAATACTGGTTTTCAACAATGCAGGAAAAAGATGAGAATACCTATAAAGAGACGATTGAGGGTCTTATTTCAAAGGCTCAGATACCGATTAGGGTATTACTTGGAGAAAGCACCATCACAGTAAATGATTTTGTGAATTTGCAACGGGGAGATGTTATTAAACTCAACATGCAAATTAATGATGAATTAGATGTGTATGTGGGCAATATTAAGAAGTTCACGGCTTTGCCGGGAAGCTCTAATGAAAATTATGCTGTAAGGCTTACCTCTATTTATGACGAGGAATAGATTACGATATTTAAGGAGTGTGAGATAAAATGGATGGAATGTTATCACAAGATGAAATAAATGCATTACTAAGTGGTATGCAGTCCGCAAATGCTGATGTTGATGAAGAAGTTTTAACAGAAGCTGAAATAGATGCGGTCGGAGAGGTTTCCAATATAAGTATGGGAACAGCGGCAACAACACTTAATTCATTACTACAGCAAAAAGTAGTAATCACAACACCACATGTATCCTATGCAATGTGGGAGGATTTGGCAAACAAATACGATAAACCTTGCGTATTATTACAGATTTCTTATAAAGAAGGTTTAGAAGGTAATAACGTATTAGTTTTAAAAGATCATGACGTTAGAGTTATTACTAATATTATGATGGGCGGTCCTGCAACAAGTGAGGTTGGTGATGAACCATTATCTGAGTTACATTTAAGTGCAATTGGCGAAGCAATGAACCAAATGATGGGTTCGGCAGCAACATCAATGTCGAGCTTACTTAACAGAAAAATTGATATTAGTCCACCAATTGCTAACTTAGTTGATATGCAGGATGATATCAATGAAGGTGTAATACCTGATTTCTTAAAGTACAAATTTGTAAAAGTATCTTTTAGAATGCAAATTGGTGATTTGATTGACAGTGAAATGATGCAATTATTCCCATTTGATTTTGCAAGAGAGTTGTATACAACATTTATAGCAAATACAGAAGCGGCAGCTAAGGTAGTTGATACACCAGCTCCACCACAGCCAGCACCACAGCCGGCACCACAACCTGTACCACAGCCAGTGCCACAACCAGCACCACAAATGATGCAACAGCCAATGCAAATGTTGCAGCAACCATTACAGGAACCTGTTAATGTGCAACCAGCATCGTTCCAAGCATTTGCAAGTGATTTGGTGCCATTAGGACAAAAAGAGAATATCGATTTAATTATGGATGTTCCATTAGAAGTTACAGTAGAACTTGGAAGGACATCAAGAACAATAAAAGAGATATTAGAATTTGCACCAGGTTCAATTGTAGAACTTAATAAAATTGCAGGAGAACCAGTAGATGTACTGGTAAATGGCAAATATGTTGCAAAAGGTGAAGTAGTTGTTATTGAGGAAAGCTTCGGTGTAAGAATTTCTGAAATAATTAGGTAGAAATATGTAAAGATTTGTAGTATAATTTACATAGAAATATTTTATTGGATAGGAGAAAACAATATGGCAAAAAATATTTTAATCTGCGATGATGCGGCATTTATGAGAATGATGATAAAAGATATTTTAACAAAGAATGGATATAATGTAGTAGGTGAAGCAGAAAACGGATTGAAAGCTATCGAAAAATTCGACGAATTAAATCCTGATCTTGTGCTTATGGATATTACTATGCCGGAGATGGATGGTATTGCAGCCCTTAAGGGAATTAAGGCAAAGAATCCTGGTGCTTCAGTTATTATGTGCTCTGCGATGGGACAGCAGGCAATGGTTATTGAATCAATTCAAGCCGGAGCAAAGGATTTCATTGTAAAACCTTTCCAACCAGACAGAGTAATAGAAGCTGTTAAGAAAGTAGTGGGATAATTGAAGGTACTTATAGCAGGAAATTTAGATGGAGTTGTACAGTTTATAACTGTATTACTGATATTTGTTTTTGTGCTAGTGATAACTTATTTTACAACTAAGTTTGTTGGTGGTTATCAGCAGAGAATGCTTACCACAAGTAATATTAAGGTTATTGAAAGCATGAGAATTGCTAATAACAAATATTTACAGATAGTAAGTGTAGGCGATAAAACATTTGTTATAGCCTTGGCTAAGGATACTGTTACATATATAGGTGAGGTAGATAGTGAGAGCCTAAAGTTCAAAGACCCTTCAGTTAAGAGTGAAAACTTCAAACAGATACTTGAAAAGGTTAAGTTAAAAACAAAAGCGACAGAGGAAGATTCAGAATGAAAAAGTTAAGTGTTCTGGTTGCAATATTTTTGATAGTCGTACTCGCTATGCCTAATAAGGTATATGCGACAGAAGTAGAACAACCTACAACGGTTGCAGCAACAGAAGCTGCGACAACCGATACAGGCTCGGATAGTTCCATAAGTATTGGAATTTCCACGGGTGATGGCGGAGATATGGCAAGCGTATTAAAGATGCTTTTAGTGTTAACTGTTTTAGCACTTGCACCGTCGATTATTATAATGCTGACATCCTTTACCAGAATTATTGTAGTGTTGCATTTTGTTCGAACTGCGGTAGGCACACAGACAACACCACCTAATCAGGTTTTGATTGGATTAGCACTATTTATCACATTTTTTGTGATGTCACCGGTGCTGACTGAGATTAATACAACAGCTATTCAACCGTTATCAAATGGTGAGATAAAGTTTGAAGAAGCAGTAGAGATTGGAATGGAACCACTAAGAGAGTTTATGTTTAAGCAGACGAGTCAAAAGGACATTAAAACATTTATTGATGTAGCAGGTATGGATGTGGAGAATATTCAAGATATCAATGATATTCCAACCTCAGTTTTAATACCAAGTTTTATAATAAGTGAATTGAGAATTGCATTTACGATAGGCTTTTTGATATATATTCCGTTTATTATAATAGATATGGTTGTAGCATCAACGCTTATGTCAATGGGTATGATGATGTTGCCACCGACGACAATTTCGCTGCCATTTAAGATATTACTATTTATATTGGCAGATGGATGGAATTTGATAATCGGAAGTTTAGTTTCGACATTTTACGTCTAATATACAAAAGAGTTTCAAAATAGAAACTCTTTGTTGCTATATGGATATATAGAGTACGGAGGACAATATGACACAGCAGGAAGTAATAGATATAGCAAGAAATACAATATTTATTATTATTAAGACTTCAGCGCCATTATTATTAGTGTCGTTGATTGTTGGTCTTATTGTCAGCATTTTTCAGACGGTAACGTCTATTCAGGAGCAGACCTTAACATTTGTTCCTAAGCTATTGGCAATATTTTTAATGATTATGCTTTTTGGCGGATGGATAATAGGGACAATAAGCGAATTTATGACGACTCTATGGTCGAATTTTGGACAATACATCAGATAGGAAAGGGTTTATAAGATGGATTTTACATTTGCTTTGTTAGAATTTGAAAAATTCATACTGATTCTGGTGAGAATGTCATGCTTTGTTGTAACCGCTCCTTTTTTTAATATGGCCAATACACCGGCAAGAACAAAGATTGGTTTTTCGATAGTTGTTTCTATGCTTTTATATTCGGTGTTTGGAACCACAATGGTTGTAGAATATGACAATGATTTTGAATATGCTTCTTTAGCAGTTAAAGAGGCGGTTGTAGGTTTACTTATAGGATTTAGTGCAAATATATGTATGCTTATGGTACAGTTTGCCGGTAAAATTATCGACTTGGAAATAGGACTTGCTATGGCTAGTATTTTTGATCCTAATACAAAAACTGAAACCGGTATAATTGGAACATTATATTATGATATGGTACTTTTATTACTTATAGTTTCAAACTTGCACTCATATTTAATTATGGCGATTAAAGAAACCTTTGAAATAATTCCTATAGGTAAGATGACAATAAATCCTTCACTGTATGATACTTTTGTGGAATTTGCCGGAGCCTATTTTTCTATTGGCTTTAGAATAGCATTGCCAGTATTTGCAGCGATACTGTTGCTTAATATAGTATTGGCAATAATGGCAAGAGTGGCACCGCAAATGAATATGTTTGTAGTTGGTATGCAGTTAAAGATAATCGTAGGTTTAGTTGTTGTGTTTATTACTATAGGTCTTTTGCCTAAGGTTTCTAATTTTATTTATGTACAAATAAGACAGATTGTTACCAATGTGGTAGAAGGAATGGTTTAAAATGTGGCTTGAATATAATTTGCAGTTCTTTGCTAAGGATGGACCAGGTGGAGAAAAAACAGAACCTGCTACAGCCAAAAAGTTAGAAGATGCCAGAAAAGAAGGTAACGTTGCTAAAAGTAAAGAACTTGTTAGTTCTATAATGTTATTTGCTCTATTTGTCCTTCTTAAAGTTTATGTAGGTACATTAGGTGCGAATCTTATAGAAATATTTCGTAAATTTTATAATATAATACCTGATACGGCTGCAACAGTATTAGCGGAAGGCTTGAGCATAGGTTATGTAGGTAAAATCATGACCGAGGCATTTAAGTCTATATTACTGATAATAGCACCGATTTTGCTGGTAGCATTTATAATAACAACGGCGATAGATATTTGGCAGGTAAAATGGAAACCTACAGGTAAGCCGCTTATGCCAAAGCTTAGCAAACTAAATCCACTTAGTGGATTTAAAAAGATTTTTTCAGTTAAGGCAGTAGTAGAGCTTATAAAATCAATTGCTATGATGGCAATTGTGGTGTATGTAGCTTATACAACTATTAAAGATAAATATACATATATTTTAAATCTTTATGATGTGACCTTGAACGAAGCATTAGGGATAATAGGTGATATAGTAATAAATATGGGTATAAAAATAAGCGCAATATTCCTTTTGATAGGCTTTGTTGATTATTTATACCAAAAGAAAAAATTTAGTGATGATATGAAGATGACTAAACAGGAAGTTAAGGATGAATATAAAAGTTCCGAAGGTGATCCTCAAATCAAGGGTAAAATACGTAGAAAGATGTTGGAAGTATCAAGAAGAAGAATGATGCAGGATCTTCCAAAGGCGGACGTAGTTATTACCAACCCTACACATTTTGCGGTAGCAATTATGTATGATGCAGATACAGCAAAAGCACCGATAGTGTTAGCGAAGGGTGCAGATTATTTAGCTTTTCAGATAAGAGAAAAGGCTAAAGAGTATAATATTGAAATTGTAGAAAATAAGCCGTTAGCACGTATGCTTTACAACAATGTTGAGATAGGCATGGAAATACCGCAGGAACTATATCAGGCGGTGGCAGAGGTGTTAGCATTTGTATATAGCTTGAAGAAAAAGTAAGAAAAGGAGGTAGTTGAGATATATGAAAAAGTCAGATTTGTTTGTCGGTTTATATATATTGGCAGCGGTAGTGTTCTTAATTATCTCAATACCTTCAATGGTACTAGATGTTATGCTTGCTCTTAACATAGCAGTTGCATTAATAGTACTTTTTAATGCTATTTTTGCGAAAAGCGTTTTGGAAATGTCTTCATTTCCTACAATACTTTTGTTTACAACAGTATTTAGAATTTCATTAAATGTATCATCGACAAAGCTTATTCTTACAACAGGTGATCCTGGTGATGTAGTAAGGGTATTTGGTGAGTTTGTTGGTGGTGGTGACCTTGTTATAGGTGCGATTATATTCGTGATTTTACTTATAGTACAGTTCATTGTTATTAACAAGGGTTCTGAAAGAGTTGCAGAAGTAACAGCGAGATTTACTCTTGATGCTATGCCTGGTAAGCAGATGGCAATTGATGCCGATTTAAATACGGGTGCAATCACAGATAAAGAGGCGATTGAAAGACGTCAGGATATTCAAAAGGAAGCAGCATTCTATGGTTCTATGGATGGTGCCACTAAGTATGTAAAGGGAGATGCTACAGCAGGTCTTTTAATTACAGTAATCAATATTATTGGTGGTATAGCAACGGGTGTGTTGAATCATGGGATGGGCTTTACAGATGCACTTAGCACCTATACAATTCTTACCATTGGTGACGGACTTGTAAGTCAGGTACCATCATTGCTTATTTCTATCGCGACAGGTGTATTGGTAACTAAATCAAATAATGATGGCAATTTTACAGATATACTTATTGGCGAGTTATTTTCTATGCCAAGGGTTTTATATATGGTTGGTGGAACACTAATATTTTTAGGAATTGTAACACCACTTCCATGGTTTGTATTCATACCTTTTGGTGGTGCAATTTTACTTATCGGTAGAAATCTTGATAATGCAAAAAAGGTTTCTGCTATTGAAAAATCTGCGGATGAGGATGATATAGACGTTTCAGAGATTAGAAAACCGGAAAATGTTGTATCGCTTTTATCTGTTGATCCAATAGAGCTTGAATTTGGTTATGGTATCATACCATTAGCAGATGCTAATCAAGGTGGAGATTTACTTGACCGTGTGGTTATGATTAGAAGACAAATTGCTTTGGAATTAGGTACTGTAGTTCCTATTATCCGTTTAAGAGATAATATTCAGCTTAATCCAAATCAATACATTATAAAGATTAAGGGTATACAGGTGAGTGAAGGAGAGATACTTTTTGACCACTATCTTGCTATGAATCCTGGATTCGTAGAAGAGGAAATTACGGGTATTCCTACATTTGAGCCATCATATCATTTGCCTGCGTTATGGATAACTGAAAGCCAACGTGAAAGAGCAGAGTCCTTTGGTTATACAGTTGTTGACCCACCTTCAATTATTGCAACGCATTTAACTGAAATAATTAGAACGCATATTGCAGAATTGCTTACAAGACAGGATGTACAAGGTCTTGTCAACAATGTTAAAGAAAACAATCCTGTTATTGTTGAAGAACTTATTCCAAAGCTTGTTGGAATTGGTGAAGTGCAAAAAGTATTACAAAATCTTTTACAGGAAGGCATTTCGATCAGAGATTTACTCACAATATTTGAAACGATGGCTGACCATGCTTCAACAACAAGAGATACAGATATATTGACAGAATATGTAAGACAGAGTCTTAAAAGAGCTATTTCAAGTAAATATTTCCCTGCTAATGAGGTTACTAATGTATTAACAATTGACCCGGCAATAGAACAGGAGATTATGGCTTCGGTTAAGCAAACCGAGCAAGGATCGTATTTGACACTTGCACCAGAAAGAACAAAGCTTATTATTAAGTCGTTAGAACAAGAAATGGCAAAGTTTGAAAGCACAGGAAGAACACCTATAATCATAGCATCTCCTATTGTAAGAATGTACTTTAAGAAGATGACAAATGATTATTTTAAGGATTTAATTGTTGTTTCATACAATGAGGTTGAATCCAATGTAGAATTACAATCAGTAGGGATGGTGACAGCATAATGATAGTTAAAAAATTTCAAGCACCAACAGAAACAGAAGCTATACTTGCAGCAAAAGAAGAATTAGGCACAAGTGCGGTTGTACTAAATGTAAAGTTAATTAAGCAAAGAGGTATTTATAGACTGTTTAAGAAGGATATGTATGAAATAACAGCGGCACTTGAAGAAAAAGAAATGTTACAGGAAATGAATCAGAACAGACCTACATTTGCAGTGCCTAATCAGGTAAAAGAAGAGCCAGTAAAGGTTAATGGAATAGAAGAAAAGCTTGATTCGTTGCATGATTTATTAAAAGCTCAAATGACAGTAAAGAAAGAGGAAAAGCAAGAAGAGGCAGCACCTGTTTTAAAAACTGAGACAAAGAGTGCTAACAATAATAACTTTAAATTTCTTCAACTAATTTATAATAAGCTATTAGATAATGAGGTTGATGAAAAATATGCAAATGTTATTATTGATGAGATTGATTCGTCATTAAAGAAGGAATCAAATATTGATAATATTTTATCAGCCGTATATCAAAAGATAATATTAAAGCTTGGTGAACCTGAAGAAATTTCAATTAAGGAAGAACCTACAGTTGTATTTTTTGTTGGACCAACAGGTGTTGGTAAGACAACCACAATAGCAAAAATAGCTTCAAAATTCAAATTGAATGAGAAAAAGAAAGTTGCATTTATTTCTGCTGATACATATAGAATTGCTGCTGTAGAACAACTCAATACCTATGCAAGCATTATGAATATACCAGTAAAGGTTATATATTCAGCAGAAGAGATGAAGGGCGCAATAGAAGAATTCAAGGATTTTGATTTAATCATAGTAGATACTGCGGGTCGTTCTCACAAGGACGAAATTCAAAAACAGGATTTGTATGATTTATGCGAGCAGACAGATAAGCTTTCATTTAAGGTTAACAAGGAAATTATGCTTGTGTTAAGTATGACAACAAAGTATAGAGATTTGTTAAATATAGTAAATTCATACGATAAGCTTGAAAATTATAAGCTTATATTTACAAAATTGGATGAAACATCAACAATTGGTAATATTCTAAATATAAGAATGATGACGAATGCAGCTTTGGCATATACAACATATGGACAAAATGTTCCTGATGATATAGAGGTTGTAAATGTTCAAAAGGTGGCTAAGAATTTACTTGGGGGGAATGAATGATGGATCAGGCTGAAAGATTAAGGACAATCGCAAAAGAGCAAAATCCACAGCCTGTAAATGGAGCCAGAATTATTACTGTTACAAGCGGTAAGGGCGGTGTTGGAAAATCTAACGTTGCTATTAATTTGGCTTTGCAATTTAGAAAAATAGGTAAAAGCGTTATAATTTTAGACGCGGATTTTGGTCTTGCAAATATTGAGGTTATGTTTGGTGTTATTCCAAAGTATAACCTGTCAGATTTAATATTTAAAGGTAAAGAACTTAAGGATATTATTACTGCGGGACCTGATAATGTAGGTTTTATATCAGGTGGCTCTGGAATTGCTAAGATGGTTAATCTTAACAATGATCAGATAAAGAGTATGGTATATAAGCTTAATGAATTAGGCAAATATGCGGATATAATTATTGTCGATACAGGTGCAGGTATTTCAAATAGTGTACTTGAATTTGTATCAGCAAGTCCTGAGGTGTTGCTTGTAACTACTGAAGAACCAACATCAATTACGGACTCTTATGCGTTATTGAAGGCTCTTACAATGTTTCCAGGCTATGTTAAGGATGAAACAAAGATAAGAGTTATTGCAAATAAGGTTTCAAGCATTGATGCCGGTAAGAATTTATTTGATAAGCTTAGTGCAGTTGTAGGAAGGTTTTTAAAGATTGATTTAGAACTTGTAGGAATAATTCCTTATGATGACAACATTTCTAAAGCTGTTATGAAACAAAAACCAATATCATTAAGTGCACCTGACTCAACGGCAGCAAAATCCTTTGAAAATATTGCTAAGGTATTAGATGAAGGAACAACAGCTGTATTTAATGATAAGGTTGGAATTGCAAGATTCTTTGCAAGAATTTTGTTTAGAAGAAAAAAATAGTGAGAGGAATACTATATGATTTTAAATGTCATTAATATTGGCGACCGTATAGAATTAAAGGACAAAGTTGTAAGAGAAGATAGAAAGCAGAACGTATATTTAAGTCAATTATATGATGTTGATGAAGATAGCGGTGTGCTTAAGATGGCTATGCCCATAAAGGAGGGCAGATTAGTGCCTCTTGCTGTTGGTACAAGATATGAAGCATATTTTAATACAAAAACAGGCTTTTATAACTGTACGGTAAGAGTTACAGACAGAATAAAATATAACAATTTATTTATACTGATTGTTGAAATGGAAAATGATTTACAAAGATATCAAAGAAGACAGTATTATCGTATTGATGTAAGCGTACCATTTGTTATTAATAATGTAACTGAAACCGAATATGAGGCATATATCAAAGAGGGAAGAGAGATAATCGTAGACCCAGATGAAGAGTATAAGGCAACCACTGTAGATATAAGTGGTGGTGGTATTAGATTTTTGTCTAAAAACGAACTGGAAAAAGGTACGAAGATTTTAATGAAGATTAATCTTGATATAGCACAAAAGACAAAAACATTTATTATAGCTGGAGAGATTTTGGCATGTGAAAGATTGGCTAATCGTAAGGATACGTATCAGCATAGAGCACAATTTGCTAAAGTGTCAAAAGAACAGCAGGAAGACATAATCAAATTCATTTTTGAAGAAGAAAGAAAGAGAATGAAGAAGGAAAGAGGCTAAAAATGTCAAAAAAAGTATTGATAATTGATGACTCTGCACTTATGAGAAGAGTCATTTCTGATATAATAAATTCAACAGAACAATATGAAGTTGTAGAAATTGCAAGAGACGGCTTGGCTGGATTCAATTTAATAGTAACAAATCCTCATTTGTATGATGTTATTTTGTTAGATATCAATATGCCTAATATGAATGGATTAGAGCTATTAGAAAGATTGAATAAGAGTCGTATAAAGCAAACGATTATTGTTGTTAGTACAGTTGCTAAGCAAGGTGCTAAGGAGACAATTGAAGCGCTTGAACTTGGTGCATTTGATTTCCTTACTAAGCCAGAAAATTATTTGGAGGTTAAGTCGGATTCGTTTAAAAATAAGCTTATCAATATGCTTGATGTAGCGACTAATTCGACAGCTAATACACCAAGAATAATTAAGAGAACTGACAGTAGGTTGGATTTGAATAGTCATACAGTAAAAACTGAACGTACAGTTGAGACTATTCGTAATGATAAACCAGTTTCAAAATGTACTAAGGGAAGAGGTAAGCTTGTAGCTTTAGCGTGCTCTACAGGAGGACCTAAATCCTTACAAAGCGTTATTCCTAAATTGCCAAAGAATATGGCGGCTCCTATGTTGATAGTACAGCATATGCCGGCGGGATTTACTGCTTCGTTAGCTAAAAGATTAGATGATTTTAGTGAGGTAACAGTAAAGGAGGCAGAGGATGGAGAAATCCTTAAGAATGGCTGTGTTTATGTGGCACCGGGTGGAAGACATTTAAAGGTAAAAAAGACCTTTAGTGGACATTGCATAGAAATTAGTGATGAGCTTCCACGTAACTCTTTAAGACCATGTGCTGACATAATGTATGAATCTCTTGCAGATTGCGATTATGGTGATATTACTTGCGTTGTTATGACCGGTATGGGAAATGATGGAACAGAAGGCATTAAAAAGCTTGCTGACAGTAAATATGTAGAAGTAATTGCGCAGGATAAAACTTCAAGTATTGTTTATGGTATGCCAAAGGCGATATATGATGCAGGAATGACAAATGTTGTTGTTCCGTTAGATGATATTGCATCAGAGATTATTAAGAACGTGGGGGTGTCCTAGTATGGATGTAAGCCAATATTTAGAGATTTTTATTGATGAATCAAAAGAACATTTACAATCGCTTAATGAAGAATTACTTGTTCTTGAAAAGGAGCCTGAAAACAAAGACACTATCAATGAGATATTCCGTGCAGCTCACTCTTTAAAGGGTATGGCAGGTACTATGGGATATAAGAGAATGCAGAATCTTACTCACAATATGGAAAATGTATTTTCTGAAATCAGAAATGATAAGATGAAGGTTACTGCAAATCTTGTTGATATTCTTTTTCAATGCTTGGATGCTTTAGAAACATATGTTACTAACATTCAGACAGAAGGCGCTGAAGGTGAAGA
Organism: Lachnospira sp.; assembly: GCA_015057605.1. Taxonomy (GTDB): domain Bacteria; phylum Bacillota; class Clostridia; order Lachnospirales; family Lachnospiraceae; genus SIG291. Next base: position 95,056 of record SVDX01000003.1, read on the forward strand.
AGATAATGAAAGAATAATTGAACAACTCAATGAATTCTTAAATAGTCAATCTGGTGCGCAAGCAGCGACAGAAAAGCCTGTAGAGGAAGCTAAGGAAACTAAAGAAGAAGCAAATACAGAAGAAGCGGTTAAGGTTGAAATGAAATTTGCTGACTTTGAAAAGCATGCCATTGCAGAAGCTGTTGCAAAAGGTATGAAAGTATATACAGTTAAGGTAATTGTTGATCCTAACTGTATTTTAAAGGCAGCAAGAGCATTTTTAGTATTTAAGGCAATTGAACCAATTGGTGAAATAATTAAATCCACACCATCTGCACAGGACATTGAAGATGAAAGATTTGACTTTGATTTTGATTTGTGCATTATTTCAAATGAATCATATGACAAGGTTAAAAAAGCAATCTTAAGTGTGTCTGAAATTAAGGATGCAGTAGGCGGAGAATTTAAGGAAGCAGAAGTTGTTAAGGAAGAAACAGTTGAGGCTAATACAACATCTGTAGAAGTAAAGAAGGAAACTAAGGAAACAAGCGTATCGACAGAACCTGCAAAGAAAGGTAATGCTACTCAAAAGCAAGGTAAGCCTGTAGTTAACCGTTCGGTAAGAGTTGATATTGAAAAATTAGATGTACTTATGAACCTTGTAAGTGAGCTTATCATTGCTAAGAATGGTTTAGTTTCTGCAGGTAGTGCGGATAACACATCTAAGAACAGTCAATCATTTAATGAACAGATAGAATACCTTGAAAGAGTAACAACTAATTTACATGAATCTGTAATGAAGGTTAGAATGACACCTATTGAAAGTGTTGTTAATAAGTTCCCAAGAATGATTAGAGATTTATCTAAGAAGCTTGGTAAGCAGATGGAATTGTATATGACAGGTGAAGATACAGAACTTGATCGTACAGTTATTGATGAAATTGGCGATCCATTAATGCATTTACTTCGTAATTCAGCAGACCATGGTCTTGAAACAGCACAAATAAGAGCTGAAAGAGGTAAGCCAGAGGTAGGTTCGATATTCCTTGATGCATATCAGGACGGCAATAACGTAGTTATTGAAGTTCGTGATGATGGTAATGGTATTGACGTACAAAAGGTTAAAAATAAAGCTATTGAAAAGGGAACAATCACAGCTGAACAGGCTGAAGCAATGACTGATAAAGAAATCGTTGATTTATTATTTAAGCCAAGCTTCTCGACAGCAGAAAAGATTTCCGATGTTTCAGGTAGAGGTGTAGGTCTTGATGTAGTTAAGTCTAAGATTGAAGCTTTAGGTGGCGATGTTGAAGTTAAGACAGTATATGGCGAAGGTAGTACATTTATAATTCGCTTACCACTTACTTTAGCTATTATTCAAGCGTTAATGATAGAACTTGGTGATGAAAAATATGCAATTTCATTAGGCTCAATTCAAACAATTGAAGATATTCCAAAATCAGAGGTTAAATATGTACATGCAAAAGAAGTTATCCATTTAAGAGATAACGTAATTCCATTAATAAGACTTCGTGATGTATTGTATGTAACAGGTGAAGCACCAGAAGAAGAAACTCTTACGGTTGTAATTGTTAAGAAGGGTGATAAACAGGCTGGTTTGGTAGTTGATAAGCTTATAGGCCAAATGGAAATTGTTATCAAGTCACTTGGCAAATACATTAAGTTAAATAAGATTATCAGTGGTGCAACTATCCTTGGTGATGGTGAAGTAGCATTAATTATTGATGCTAATACATTGGTATAACGGAGGTGTTTGTATGGAAGATAATAAATTTTTGCTTGAAGACAAAGAAAGTATAGATTTACAGTACATAGTAATTGGTATTGGTAACGAGCAGTACGGAATCAATATTAAGTATATAGATAATATTGTAAGAATGCAGAAGATTACAAGAGTTCCAATGGCTCAGGAATATTTTAAAGGTGTAATTAATCTTCGTGGTGAAATTATACCGGTTATGAGCATTAGAAGAAAGCTTGAGCTTGATGATGATGTAATAACAAATAAAACAAGAATTATTATTGCAAAGGTAGATAATGCTTCTATTGGTTTTGTGGTAGATGAGGTTAAAGAGGTTGTTACCCTTGATGCAAATTCAATTGAAAGAGTTGCAACAGCGGAAGCAGCATCAGAAATAACGCATTGTATTACATCTATTGGTAAAAAGAACGGAGAACTTATTTCACTGTTAGACTTAAACTTAGTTGCAGGAGAAAAGGAAGTAAGTTAATTTTGTGTATGGAGGAGTTTTATGTCAAAAATTGATTTAAATGAAGTTAGTGAAATGCAATTTGATATATTAGCGGAAATTGGTAATATAGGTGCTGGTAACGCTACAACTGCATTATCACAAATGATGAATCAAAAACTGGATATGAGAGTACCGCAAGTGGAATTATTACCATTTGATTCAATGAGTGAAAAATTTGGTGGAGAAGAAAGCATACTTGTCGGAATTATGCTTGGTCTTGAAGGTGATGTAAGTGGAATGATGATGTTTATGTTTGAAGAAACTTCGGCTCATCATTTGGTTAATTCAATTATGGGAAATGATATGGAAAAGATGGAACCATTTTCTGAAATTGAACTTTCAGCCTTGAATGAGATAGGAAATATCGTATCTGGTGCATATTTGAACTCTTTGGCGTTATTGACTAATTTAAAGATAATATCAACAGTACCTAGTATGGCTATAGATATGGCAGGCGCTATATTAAGCGTTCCGGCAATACAGTTTGGTAAAGTCGGAGATAAGGTTTTGATGATAAAGACTCAATTTGGTGATGACGAATTCGTGAATGGATATTTCCTTCTGATTCCGGAATTAGAGTCATACGAAAAGATTCTTAATTCATTAGGTATGTAGGTGTTGTAAATATGGGAAATGTTATAAAAGTAGGAATGGCAGATTTGAAGGTGTGCTCGGCTCCGGATACATTAACAACTCTGGGTCTTGGTTCTTGCGTTGGAATAGCGTTAGTTGATCCGGTGACTAAGGTTGGTGGACTGGCACACATCATGTTGCCTGATAGTACAAAAATTACAAATAATCAAAACAGAGCGAAGTTTGCAGATACTGGAATATCTGATGTTTTATCATTAATGATGACTAATGGAGCAGTAAAGAGCAGAATAGTTGCTAAAATAGCAGGCGGAGCTCAGATGTTCAAACTTTCAAGTGATACATGTGATTTAATGAAAGTTGGTATGAGAAATGTAGAATCTGTAAAAGCAAATTTGAAAAAACATGGGATAAGGCTATTGTCGGAGGATACAGGACTTGACTATGGTAGAACGATTGAGTTAGATCCACAGACGGGGGATCTTTTGGTAAAGGTTGTTGGAAAGCCTATTAAGGTTATCTAAGTACGAGGTGGCGCAAATGAAGTTTAGATATTTACCAGCATTAATGACATTGTTGGCTGGAGCTATAGTTAGTATATTTTCATTTATACATAGAGACGAACTTATAATGTTTTTGTTTAAAACAGTAGTTGCTATGGCGATTTTCTTTACACTTGGTGTTGTTTTAAGAGCTGCAATAAATTTTGTCTTAAGAGAAAAGAAGGACAAGCAGACAGAGGAACAAATACAAGCGCCAGAAGAACAAACTGATAGCGAGAAGACGGAATAACTTGAGTAATGAAACTTGGAGGCAACGATTATGACTGATGCAGAAAAGGCAAAGCTTTGGGAAGAATATTCAAAGAATCGTAAAACTGAAATAAGAGAAAAGCTTATATTAGAATATGCTCCGCTTGTTAAGCTTGTAGCAGGAAGATTAAGTATGTATTTAGGCTATAATGTTGAATATGATGACTTAATCGGATATGGCATTTTTGGATTGATTGATGCAATAGACAAGTTTGACTACGGAAAAAATGTTAAATTTGAAACATATGCAAGTCTTAGAATAAGAGGTTCAATACTTGACCAAATAAGAAAAATGGACTGGATACCAAGAACCTTAAGACAAAAACAAAAACGTATAGATGCTGCTTGTGCAAAAATTGAATCTGAAAAGGGAAGATTAGCAACTGATGAAGAAATAGCAGCAGAGCTTGAAATTGATATAGATGAATATAACACATGGCAAGGACAGACAAAGGCTACTAATTTAATTTCGCTTGATGAGTATGTGACTGCAGGTAGCGAAGTTAAGATGGATTCATCAGCAAATAGCCATTTTGAACAACCAGAAAAGGCGTTGGAAAAAAATGAATTGCGTCAGAGCGTAATACAGGCAATAGAAGTTTTGACTGAAAAAGAACGTAGTGTTGTGACACTATATTACTATGAAGAAATGACATTAAAGGAAATAAGTAGAGTACTTGATGTATCAGAATCGAGGGTATCTCAATTACATACAAAGGCATTACAAAAGATGAAGCCTTTATTAGGAGATTATATAAGTATTTTAGGAAGCTGATTGGAGGGAATTTATGGAGGCACCAAAGAAACTATCGTATCAATTTGAAAATAAGTCAGATGGTTTATATTTGCATTTAAAAGGCGAGGATAATGAAATAAATATTCAGGATATACTTGAATTTATAGAGGCAAGAAAGATAACAGATGTTAATCTTGTCAATATTAAGAATGCATTAAAAACAAATACGATGTTAAGACTTGGTGAATCTATTGGTTTTTCTGGAAAAGAGTCAGCAAAGTATAAGGTTAGTGATGATTCTATGACTGTTGAGGCAAAATTCTTTCCTCCATTTGTTAATGGACATTATATGGATGAAAAAGAGATTACTGAAGAGCTTATGAATCAAGGCATAACTGCAGGAATTGATACAAAGGCAATAAGATGTTTTTTGCGAGAACGCGATTATTCTAAGACATATATTTTGGCAGTGGGACAGCCACCAGAGGAAGGTAAGGATGCTGTTCTTACCTATCATTTTGACGTAGAACACACTTCAAAACCAAAGATTAATGAGGATGGTATTGTTGATTATCACGAGCTTGACAATATTTCTCATGTTAAGGTAAATGAGGTAGTTGCATCTATAGAAAAAGAGGTTTATGGTAAGCCTGGCTATGATGTATACGGCAAGGTTATAGCACCAAGAAAGGTTTCAACTAAACGTTTCAGATATGGTGTTAATTTAAAAGTGTCAGATGATGGTACTAAATTATATTCACTTGTAGCAGGACATGTTACGCTTGATGGTGACAGAGTTTCGGTTGCAAGTACATATGAGGTTGTCGCAGATGTTGATGTTTCGACAGGTAATATTGATTACGATGGAAATGTTTCAGTTAAAGGAAATGTTAGAGCAGGATTTATAATAAGAGCAACTGGTAATGTTGAAGTTCGTGGTATTGTTGAAGGTGCTACAATTATTGCTGGTGGAGATATTATATTACAACGTGGTATGCAAGGAATGAGAAAAGGAACTTTAGTTGCCGGTGGTAATATAGTTGCTAAATTCTTAGAACAGGTATATTCGGTTAATGCAAATGGCAACATTGAAGTTGCAGCAATTATGAATACAAATGTTATGGCGAAAGGAACGGTAACTGTTCAGGGCCGTAACGGACTTATTGTAGGTGGCGAGGTAAGAAGCTACAAGATGATATCTGCAAAAACTATAGGTTCAACGATGGGAACTGCAACAAATCTTATTGTAGGTGTTGATCCTAATTTGTCGGCAGAAATTGAAAAAATGAAAGAAGAGATTATAGAGCTTAATAAAGAGCGTGAAAAGCTACTTCAAATAATATCAATCCTTCAAAAAAGACAAGAGGAAGGCATAGAACTTGAAAGTGATAAGGTGGCACTTCTAAGAAAGTCGGTTGTATCAATGGCAGAGATAGATGAACATCTTAAAAAATTAAGAAATGAATTTAATCAAAAGACAAAATTGGTTTCAGAAGTAACAGATGCACGTATCCGTGTGTATGGAACAATATATCCTGGTGTTAAATTGATGTTTGGCGAGACATATATTTTCTTAAAGGAAGAAAAAACATATTGTCAATTCATAAAAGAACATGGAGAGATTAAGAGCGTATTGTTATAAGTACAGGAGTTGATATTATGCCGTTAAGACCTATTGATTTAAATACCCTGCAAAGAAGCTTTGACGTTGCTGCAATAAAGCAACATGAAGATAACAGAGCAGCATTTGCACAAGTAAATGCGCAGGGTAAAGTTGATAAAAAAGCTGAAAATATGCTTAAAAGAGTTAATCAAAAAGACGAGGCGTCAGGAAATAAAGAAGAAAAGCATGATGCTAAGGAAAAGGGAAAAAATGAATATGTGTATCTTTATTCTGATAAAAAGGATGGAGAAGAAGATGGCGTTGTTATAAAGAAAACTACGCCGAAATTTGATATGAAAATTTGATACATTTATCGGAGGAATACTAAAATGAGTGCATTGCAAATAAGCTTGCTGATAATAGGAATAGTATGTGTAGTTTTAAGCTACGTTTTGTCTGAAAAAATAGTTTCGGGTAAAGAAAAGGAAATAGAACTGCAGTTATCAGAAGAACAAAAAAAATATGTGCAAAGCAAAATTGATGTAATGATAGAAGAACAATTAGAGGGACTTGAAGAAAAAACTGAAATTACACTCGACAAGGTGTCTAATAGAAAAATTATGGAGCTTTCTGAATATTCAGATACAGTTTTGGCGGATATAAAGAAGAATCATGATGAAACAGTATTTTTGTATGATATGCTTAATGAAAAAACAAAGGAAATTAAGCTTATAATGAAGGAGGCTACTGAAAAACCAGTAAAAGTTACAAGAGCAAAGAAGGCTGAAAAGACTGAAACGGTAGAAGTAGCTGAAACACAAGCACAAGAGGTACCAAAGGAAACGACAAAGAAGACAACAAGAACGACAAAAACAGCAAAAGCTACGAAGGAAGTAAAGGCAGAACCAGTTGTAGAGGCAGCTGTAAGTAATACTAAGGTGAATTTTGAAGGTACTTCTAATAGTAATAACAGAATTTTGGATTTACACAATCAAGGAAAGTCTAATATTGAGATAGCTAAGGAATTAAACTTAGGAATAGGTGAGGTTAAGCTTGTTATTGATTTGTATAAAGGTATGAAATAGAACGCGGAGATATCATTATGAAAGTAAAGTATTTTGTGAGAGGCGTAGGAATTGGTGTGTTGATAACTACGATAATTTTATCAATTTCCTTTGCTAAGGAAGGTAAAAAACTCTCTAAAGATGAGATTATAAAGCAGGCAAAAGAATTAGGTATGGTTATGCCTGAAGACAAAACAACAGAATCTGCTACACAAAAGGCAACTGAGAAGGAAACAGAAAAACCAACAGAAAAACCAACAGAAAAACCAACAGAAAAACCAACAGAAAAACCTACGGAAAAGCCAACGGAAGAACCAACACAGGCGCCGACAGAGGCACCAACGCAGCCCCCAACAGAAGTGCCGACACAGGCGCCTACGGAAGGCACAAGTGCAACTATAACAATTCCAAGAGGCTTAAATTCTTCATATCAGGTCTGTGTCATGTTGGTTGATGCAGGATTGATTACGAATGCTAGAGATTTTGATAAATATCTTGAAAGTAATGGATATGATATTTATATAAGAGCTGGTGAAAAAACGATACCATATGGTGCAACATACGAAGAAATTGCAAAGATATTAACACGATAATGAAAAAGACTTTACAGAAATGTAGAGTCTTTTTTGCTTGATGGGAGATTTTTTTAAAGAGTCATTTTTCTATGATGCAAAAACACTACAAAATATCGTATATTTTAAAGTTCTAAACATATATAAAGAAGGAAGTTAGTGTAAAAAAATAGAGAGAAAAACATAGTTGAGTTTATAAAAAGTTTATAATTTTAATAATTGTATGTGGATATTTTGTTTTGTTTGAAGTTGAAACTATTAAAATCTGTAAAAAAACACTATCATTTGTTGAATGTGCACAAAAAAAGCAACAAGTTAATGTTAAAAATAGCAAAAATGACGAAAATGAGTCTAAGGTACTATATAAAAATTAGTAATTTTGTAGTACTATAAATATGCGGGTAACGCAAGAATAAAGGAGGCTTTTTATGAAACAACTATTTCAAAATCGCAAATTGCGAAAAGTCTGCGCAGTCTTATTAGTTTGCGCAATGGTTTTACCATTAGTATTCTATGGAAAATCATCAAGAGCAGCTTCAAGTAGCAGTATTACTGTTAATGAACAAGGTGGATGGTTTGAAACAGCATACGTAGAATGGCAACCAATTAGTGGGGCAACAGGTTACAATGTATACTACAAGAAGACATCAGCTTCTTCGTATACTCAGATTGATGATCAGTTGATTAGAAAATATTCTAACTACTACAGAGCAGATGCTCTTGGTTTATCAGCTGGTAATTACACACTTAAGGTAGTTCCAATCATTAATGGAAGTGCTAATGAATCAAAAGCTGTAGTTACATCAACACTTACAGTTAAGGCACATGACAGATCAGGTTTTGCATTTGTTAATGGCTCAGCATCAGGTGCATACAACAATGATGGTACACTTAAATCAAATGCAGTAGTACTTTATGTTACAGCATCTACAAAGGATTCTGTTTCAATGTCAGTTACTACAAGCTCAAGTGGCTCTACAACATCAGCTACAGGCTTACAAAACATTTTAAATGCATACAAGAAAGGTTATGAATCAAGACCACTTTGTATCAGACTTATTGGTAATATCACAGACTTCTCAACAATGGAAGGTGGCGACATCCTTATTAAGGGTAACAGCTCATCAAAGAGATTATCTTGTGGTGTAACATTAGAAGGCGTTGGTGAAGATGCAGTTGCTAATGGCTGGGGTCTTCGTATAGCTAATGCTTCTAACGTAGAAGTAAGAAACATTGGTTTCATGAACTGTAACAGTAGTGAAGGTGATGATGTAGGTTTACAACAAAACAATGATCATGTATGGGTTCATAACTGTGATTTCTTCTATGGCGACGCAGGTAGCGATGCTGACCAAGCAAAAGGCGATGGTGCTTTAGATACAAAGACATCAACAAATATTACACATTCATACAACCATTTCTGGGATACTGGAAAATCTAACCTTCAGGGTATGAAGTCAGAATCTACAGAAAACTGTATTACATACCACCACAACTGGTATGATCACTCAGATTCAAGACATCCACGTGTAAGAACATGTACAGTACACGTTTATAATAACTATTATGATGGAGTTGCTAAGTATGGTATTGGTGCAACAATGGGTTCATCAATCTTTGCTGAAAACAACTACTTCAGAAATACAAAGAATCCTATGTTAGCTTCTAAGCAGGGTACAGACGCTTTAGGCGAAGGTACATTCTCAGGAGAAAACGGTGGTATTATTAAGGCATACGGTAACGTAATCGTTGGCGGAGATGCATATATTACACAAAAAGATTCTTCAAGCTTTGACTTCTATTTAGCTTCAAGCAGAAGTGAAAAAGTTTCAAGCAGCTATAAGACAGTTGCAGGTGGAACAACATATAGCAACTTTGATACAGCATCAGGCTTCTATTCATATACAGTTGAAAGTGCTGATGCAGCAAAGAACACAGTTCAACAATACGCAGGTCGTATGAACGGTGGAGATTTCAAGTGGACATTTAGTTCATCAGATGATGCAAGCTACTCAGTTAATACAGGATTAAAGAGTGCTTTAACATCATATAAGACAACATTAGTATCTGTTGGCGGTAATGGTATTAAGACATCTACATCAACATCAGGTACAGTAGCAACAACACAAGCAACACAGGCTCCAACAACACAAGCTTCAACACAGGCTCCAACAGAAGCTACACAAGCTCCAACACAGTCAGGTGGTTCAAGCGCAGTTGCAGGTTCGGTTGCAGATGGTTGGTACTACATTAAGAATGTAAATAGTAACAAATACCTTCAGGTAGAAAACAACAATGGTTACGCTGGAGCAAATGTATGTCAGGGTACAGGTACAGGCGTAGCTGGACAAAAATGGTATGTACAACTTGCAAGCGATGGATATTATACATTAAAGAGTGCTACAGGTAACTTTAATCTTGATGTATATAACTGGGGCGCAACAGATGGTACAAATATTGGCCTCTGGGATGCAAGTGGATACGATTGCCAGAAGTTTGAAATTAGAGAAATTTCAAATGGTCAATACGCAGTATTAACAAAACTTACAAATAGCGAAAAAGGCTTAGATGTATATAACATCTCAACAGAAGATGGCGCTAATGTTTGTCAGTGGTCTTACTGGGGTGGTGGCGGACAGCTTTGGATCTTTGAAAAGACTTCATATGGTGGTTCAAGCTCAAGCACAACTACAACACAGGCTACAACACAGGCTACAACACAAGCAACACAGGCACCAACACAGAACTCAGGTTCAAGCTCATCAGGAACATCAACATCATGGAATTTCAAGACAACAAACTTTAAGAGTCTTGGTACAATTTCTTCATCTGTTACAGTAGATGGACTTGGCTTAATGGCTTCAAGCTCAAAGACAATGCAAGTTAAAGCTGAAACAGTTACAGTTGATGGAACAGAATACACATATACACTTGCTTTAGGCGGTGGCGGTAGTACATCATACCGTGCAATTAAGGTTCCTGTATCAGGAAATGATGTAATTAAAGTAGTATTAAGAAGCTCGGGTTCTTCAACAAGAACACTCGTAGTAGCGGATGCTTCAGGTAAGCAGTTAGGTACAATTTCAGCACCTTCAACAGCTACACTTGGCACATACACATATTCAGGTAGTGCAGGTTATGTATATCTTTACTCTTCAGGTAGCGGTATTAACGTATACAAGGTACAGGTAGATTCAAAGGGTGCAACAAGTGGTTCTGGATCTTCATCGGGTTCAACAACTACAACAACACAAGCTACAACACAAGCTACAACACAAGCTACAACACAAGCTACAACACAGGCTACAACACAACAACAGATTTCTTCTAATGCAATTTATGTATCACCGAGTGGTTCATCAAGCGCATCAGGAACATACAGCTCGCCAATGGCGTTTACAACAGCTATTACAAAGGTTTCAGCTGGACAGACAATTTATATGTTACCAGGTACATATAAGTTTAGCAGCACAATCTTAATTCAAGAAAGCAACAAGGGTAACTCTGGTGCTTACAAGAAGGTTGTTGCTTACAATAATGGTGAAGTAATCCTTGATTTTAGCTCAATGAGCGAATCAGGTTCAAACAGAGGTATCGTATTAGATGGTTCATACTGGCATTTCTATGGAATTGATATTAAGGGTGCTGGTGACAACGGTATGTTATTATCAGGTGATAACAACATAATTGAAATGTGTCAGTTCTACAATAACCATGACTCAGGTCTTCAATTAAGCCGTTACAACACAAATTACTCATCAATTTCACAATGGCCATCAAACAACTTAATCAAGAACTGTACATCATTCAACAATAAGGATGAAGCTACAGCAGAAAATGCAGATGGATTTGCAGCTAAGTTAACATGTGGCGAAGGCAATGTATTTGATGGATGTATCGCATACTGTAACTCAGATGATGGTTGGGATTTATATGCAAAACCAGAAACAGGTTCAATTGGCGTTGTAACAATTAAGAACTGTGTTGCTTTCGGTAATGGTAAGTTAACAGATGGTTCGGGTTCAGCTAACGGCGATATGAACGGATTTAAATTAGGCGGTAGCAACGGACAGTGTCCAACACCTCACATTATTACAAACAGCTTAGCATTCAATAATGGTGCTTGTGGTTTCACAGATAATGGTAACGGTGGCGCTATCAAGATGACAAACTGTACAGCAGTTGGTAATGGTGTATATGCATCTAAGGGTAACTTTATGTGCTATAGAACATCATCAAGCGCAACATATAACTACTTGTTGTCATACAACAACTCAGCAAGTGATAAGTTCTTAGGTAAGTTAACAAAGGTAGTATCAGCTAATGGCGGTAAGTATTACTATACAGCTTCAGGTTCATACTCAAGCTCAACATCTCCTAAGACAACAGCAGTAAGTATTTCAAGCTCAGACTTTACAAGCACATCAATTCCTGGATACTCATCAGGTAAGTATGCTACAAACTATCATGAAGTATTTAGAAATTCAGATGGTAGCATTAATATGAATGGTTTATTCGAAGTTAAGAGCTCAAGCTCACTTAAGTCATATGGTGTAGGCTCAAGCTTATCATCAGGTACTTCAGGTAGCACAAATCCAGGTGGTTCAAGCTCATCAGGCAGCTCAAGCTCAGGCTCAAGCTCATCAGGTAGCTCAAGCTCATCAGGTTCATCAAGTAGCTCAAGCTCATCAAGCAGCTCAAGCTCAACAACAGCTACAGTACACAACTTTACTGCATCTGGAAAGACAAGTTCATTCTTCACAATTACAGGTAACTTATCTACATCAAAGGGTACAGTAAGCTACGGTGGCTTAACATTAACACAGTGTTTAAAGATGGAATCATCTACAAGTATTAAGTTTACAACAACAAAGTCTATGAAGTTAACATTAGTATTTAACTCAGACTTTAGCAAGAAGGTTAAGATTGATGGAACAAGTTATACAGCATCTAATGGTATTGTTACAGTAACATTAGGAGCAGGTTCACACACAATTACAAAGGGTGACACAACTAACTTATACTATATTTCATTACAGTAATCTTAAAGTGAAAAGAGGCGCATCGAAAGGTGCGTCTCTTTGACTGTTTTTTTATAAAAATGTAAAAAAAGTACTTGCTATTGACTTTGCCTTATGTTACAATATCGTTTGGTAAAAAACACGCATATGGATTTTCGGACTGGTGCCGTAAGGTTATCCGATAGTTAAAATATGCGGAAGACAACAACCAAATGGAGGTATAACAATGAGCGTAATTTCAATGAAGCAATTACTCGAAGCAGGTGTACATTTCGGACACCAAACAAGAAGATGGAACCCTAAGATGGCGGAGTACATCTACACAGAAAGAAACGATATCCACATCATCGACTTACAAAAGTCAGTAGGTAAAGTGGATGAAGCTTACAAGGCAATTTTTGATATTGCTGCAGAAGGCGGACAGATTTTATTTGTTGGTACAAAGAAGCAGGCTCAGGATGCTGTTCAATCAGAAGCTGAACGTTGTGGTATGTACTATGTAAACGAGAGATGGTTAGGTGGTATGTTAACTAACTTCAAGACTATCCAAAGCAGAATTGAAAGATTAAAAGAAATCGAAACAATGCAAGAAGATGGTACATTTGATGTATTACCTAAGAAGGAAGTTATCGTATTAAAGAAGGAATTAGAAAAGCTTAACAAGAACCTTGGTGGTATCAAGGAAATGAAGAAGATTCCAGATGCGATTTTCGTAGTTGATCCTAAGAAGGAAAGAATTTGTATCCAAGAAGCACATGCACTTGGAATTCCATTAATTGGTATTGCAGATACTAACTGTGATCCAGAAGAATTAGATTATGTAATTCCTGGTAACGATGATGCAATCAGAGCTGTAAAGCTTATCGTTGGTAAGATGGCAGATGCTGTTATCGAAGCTAACCAAGGTACAGAAATGGTTGACGTTACAGCAGACGCAGAAGAAACTGTTGAAGAATAATAACTAACACTTAAATTCGGAGGAATAAGAATATGGCAGCTATTACAGCAGGAATGGTAAAAGATTTAAGAGAAATGACAGGCGCTGGTATGATGGACTGTAAGAAAGCTCTTGCAGCTACAGACGGCGATATGGATAAGGCAGTTGAGTTCTTAAGAGAAAAAGGACTTGCAGCAGCAGCTAAGAAGGCTGGCAGAATTGCAGCTGAAGGTGTTGTTAAGACTGTTATTACAGATGATAAGAAGGCAGCAATCGTAGAGGTTAATAGTGAAACAGACTTCGTTGCTAAGAATGATGAATTCAACGCATTTGTTGATGATGTTGCAGCTCAGGCTTTAACAACTTCAGCAGCTGATATTGATGCATTTTTGGCAGAAAGCTGGGCTAAGGATTCATCAAAGACAGTTTCAGAACAGTTATCAGCTATGGTAGCAAGAATTGGTGAAAAGCTTACAATTAGAAGATTTGCACAAGTTAATGCAGAGAATGGTTGTGTAGTATCATACATCCACGGTGGTGGAAAGATTGGTGTTTTAGTTGAAGCTAACACAGATGTTGTTAATGATGAAGTTAAGGAATGCTTAAAGAACGTGGCTATGCAGGTTGCGGCTTTGAATCCTAAGTATACTAACAGAAGCGAAGTTAGCTCAGACTACATCGAACATGAGAAGGAAATCCTTAAGGCTCAGATTATGAACGATCCTAAGGAAGCTTCAAAGCCAGAAAAGGTTATCGAAGGTATGATCGCAGGTCGTATCAACAAGCAACTTAAGGAAATCTGCTTATTAGATCAGACATATGTTAAGGCTGAAGATGGTAAGCAATCAGTAGAACAATATGTAGCTTCAGTTGCTAAGGCAACAGGTGCTAACCTTTCAGTTAAGGGCTTCGTTCGTTTTGAAACAGGCGAAGGTATCGAAAAGAAAGAAGAAAACTTTGCAGAAGAAGTTGCAAAGCAGATGAACATGTAATTAGAGTTATATGAGATGATAGGATATCCTTGTCTATATAAAAGTATAGGCAAGGATATTTTCTTGTTTTATCTGTTGTTTCTATTGTTGCTTGTTTTCTTTTAATGTATTCTTGACAAATAATATTGCATTTTTTTGTAAAATGTTTTAAAATTTATTCATAACTAATTATTCTCACGGAGGTATTGAAATTATGGGTAAATTTGTAGTTAAGACAACTAAAACAGGCGTAAAATTCGATTTAAAGGCAACTAATGGACAAGTGGTTGCAAGTTCAGAAGTTTACAGCTCGCTTGCAACATGTAAGAAAGGCATTGCGAGCGTTAAGAAGAATGCTCCAGTTGCAGCAGTAGAAAATCAAACAGTTGAAGGATATGCTACTGAAAAGAATCCTAAGTTTGAAATATACAAAGATAAAGCTGGTGAATTCAGATTCAGATTAAAAGCTACAAATGGTCAAGTTATTGCAATAGGAGAGGGTTACAAGACACTTGCTAACTGCCAAAAGGGAGTTGAGTCAGTTCAAAAGAACGCTCCAGATGCAGAAATTGTTGAAGAATAATAACGTTTTTAAAAGTGTTGAAGACTTGCATCTTCAACACTTTTTTTGAAAAAAGATATTCAAAAATCATATAGAATGTGTTATAATAACTCTATATGTGATTATAACGGAAGAGGAATGCGATATGAGTACTGCTACATCGAACACAGATAGGAAAAATCGAGTCAAAAGAATTAAGCGTATGATAATCTTTTTCTTATTGATGTTGATTATTATACCGATTGCCTTGTGCGTTTTTTTAATTATCAGGGTTAATAACCTTGAAAAAAAATTAGATAAGTTTATACAACATTATAATAATCAAAGTTCGCAGTATGCATTTTTAGATACAAATACAGAGAATAATGCAAGTGATGTTACTAAGGAACCGATAAAGGTGCCGGATGTACAGCCTAATGTAGGGTCAGAGGTTACTTCGCAGCATGTATATGATAGAAAAGTGTATTTAACATTTGATGATGGACCTAGTCAGAATACGCTTAAGATATTAGATATACTAAAGCAATACAATGTAAAGGCAACATTTTTTGTGGTTAATAATGACAGACCTGAAGCAGAGGCTATTTATAAAAGAATTGTAGCAGAAGGTCACAGCATAGGTGTTCATTCGTATACGCATGATTATAATATTATATATAAAGATATGGATGGCTTTATACAGGATTATACCAATATGTCAAAGAAGATATATAATATAACAGGAGTCAATACTAAACTATTCAGATTTCCAGGTGGTTCCAGTTCACCATATGGTAATATTTCCAAATATGATATAGCAAGGTATCTTGTTAATCAGGGAATTACATATTATGATTGGAATGTATCATCTGCAGATGCGGTGTATCCATCACTTTCGGCAGAACAGATTATTGAAAATGTAGTTGATGAATCTTTGGACAAGACTAATGTTATGGTTCTTATGCATGATTCGTATGGAAGAGAAACTACTGTAGAGGCATTGCCACAGATTATTGAACAGTTACAGGCGGCTAATTCACAGTTATTACCAATAACAAGTGAGACTGTGCCGGTACAACATATATTTATTAACAAATAGGAGGAAACGACAGTGGGATTTTTTAAAGAATTTAAAGAAGATTTTTCACAAGCAGTTGATGAACTTGTGTCTACATCCGTAGATGAAACAGAAGATGTAATGGTTAATACATTAGATGAAGAAGTACAGGAAAATGTAGAAGAGGCTTCAGATGCATTTGAAGCGGAAGCGATTGAGGCTGTAGAAGCTGTAGAAGCTCAAATAGACGAAGTAGAGGAAGAAATCAATACTATTGATGATGTAATTCAAGAGGTTGAAGAGATTGATAATAATACTCCAAATGTAGCTACAGAGGACTTAGAGATAGCGCTTATTACAACAGGACTTACTGTTAATGGTAACTTAGTTGCAGCAGGCTCAATTGATATTTTAGGTACAGTTAATGGTGATGTATCAAGCAAGGGCAAGGTTGTTGTAAGTGGTGCTGTTGTTGGAACAATCGAAGCTGTTGAAGTTTTTGTAAATGGCGCAAAGATTACAGGTGATATTATTTGCGATGGTGCTGTAAAAGTTGCTAAGGGCGCAGTTATTCGTGGTAATATAGTTGCTACTTCAGCTGTAGTTGCTGGTGCTGTTAAGGGTGACATTGATGTTCACGGTCCAGTTGTAGTAGATTCTTCAGCTATTGTAATGGGTGATATCAAGTCAAAATCAGTTCAGATTAACATTGGTGCTGCAATTGATGGTAGATGTTCTCAATGCTACGCAGATGTAAGCCCAGTTAAATTCTTTGAAGATTAGAATTTTGGAATGGAGATTATTATGTCAGATATTAAAAGAGTAATGCTAAAATTAAGTGGTGAAGCACTCGCATCAAAAGAGAAGGGTGGTTATGACGAAGAGGTTGTAATCAATATTGCTAAGCAAGTGAAGACACTTATTGATTCAGGCAAAGAAGTAGGTATAGTTATTGGTGGTGGTAACTATTGGAGAGGACGTACAAGCGAGAATATTGATAGAACAAAAGCAGATCAGATAGGTATGCTTGCTACAATTATGAACTGCATTTACGTGTCAGAAATATTTAGAACAGTTGGAATGAATACACAGATTCTTACACCTTTTGAATGTGGAACTATGACAAAGATGTTCTCAAAAGATAGAGCTAACAAATATTTCTCAAAGGGGATGGTTGTATTTTTCGCTGGAGGAACAGGACATCCTTATTTTTCAACAGATACAGGTATTGTGCTTAGAGCTATTGAAATGGATGCAGATGCAATATTGTTAGCGAAGAATATTGACGGTGTGTACGATAGTGATCCAAAGAGTAATCCAAATGCAAAGAAATATGATACATTAACAATCGATGAAATTATCGCAAAGAAGCTTGCGGTAATTGATATGACTGCATCAGTTATGTGTATGGAAAACAAGATGCCACTATTAGTATTTGGTTTAAATGAAGAAAATAGCATTATTAATGCAATGAACGGTAAATTCTCTGGAACAAGAGTTACCGTATAGATAGAAGATGGAGGATATTATGGAAAACATTAAATTATACGAAGATAAGATGATTAAATCATGCGATGCATTAAAGGAAGATTTTGCAACAATAAGAGCAGGTAGAGCTAATCCACACATTTTGGACAAATTAAAAGTAGATTATTGGGGAGCTCCAACACCAATTCAACAGGTTGCTAATATTTCAGTTCCAGAAGCAAGAATGATTCAAATTCAGCCATGGGAAAGTAGCATGATTAAAGAAATTGAAAAAGCTATTATGGTATCAGATATAGGTATTACACCTAATAATGATGGTAAGATAATAAGACTTATTTTCCCTGAATTAACAGAAGACAGAAGAAAAGAATTGGTAAAGGATATTAAGAAAAAAGGCGAGAATGCTAAGATTGCAGTTAGAAATATCCGTAGAGATGCTAATGATGCATTAAAGAAAGAAAGCAAGTCAGCTGATGTTTCAGAGGATATGATTAAAGATATGGAAGATAAAGTGCAAAAACTTACAGATAAGTATGTTGCAGAAATCGATAAAATAGTAGAAGAAAAATCAAAAGAAATACTTACTGTATAATAATAAGGGTGTCTCTTATGAGACATCCTTATCTAAAATAAATTTAGGAGAATTTATTGCAATGAAGGATATGAGGATTCCAAAACATATAGCTGTAATACTTGACGGTAATGGCAGATGGGCAAAGAAAAGAAATCTTCCAAGACTTGCAGGACACAAGCAGGGTGCTAAGGCAGTTGAGGATTTATTACAGAATGCAAAAGATTTAGGCGTTAAATATGTGACAGTATACGCATTTTCTACAGAAAATTGGAACAGACCACAGGATGAAGTGGATGGTCTTATGGACCAGTTAAGAGCATATTTAAAAAAAGCTAAAAAAAGCAAGGATAAGCGTGGCGGAAGAGTTAAGGTTATTGGCGATAAAAGCAGATTGAGTGAAGATATTGTAAAGTTGATTGATGAACTTGAAAAAGATACAGGAGATATTGATGATTTTGTATTTACAATAGCATTAAATTATGGCGGACGCGATGAACTTGTTCGCGCAGTGAAGAAAATGCTTGAAAAAGGCCTTAAGCCAGAAGAACTTGATGAAGCTACCTTTGGACAATATTTGGACACATATGATTTGCCAGATCCGGACTTGCTGATTAGAACAAGTGGTGAAAATAGACTGTCTAACTTTTTACCATGGCAGTTAGCATACTCTGAGTTCTATTTTCCTAAGGTATTATGGCCGGATTTTTCAAAAGCAGATTTAATTGATGCAATTGAAGAATATAATAAAAGAGATAGAAGATATGGCAAAGTTAAGGAGGAAGAGTAATGTTTATAACTCGCCTTTTAAGTGGAATTGTATTGGTTATAATAACAGCAACATCTTTGGTGTTTGGTGGCTTGTATTTGTTTTTGTTGATGTTAGGTATTTCTCTCATAGGTATGTTTGAGCTTTATCGAGTGTATAATATGGAGAAGAGTTTGTTAGGCATTACTGGATATATATCAGCGATAACCTATTATTTATGTGTATATTTTGAATATGATGAACATGCTTACACAGTACTGCTTTTGACATTAATTGTACTTATGGCAATCTATGTATTTGGGTATCCTAAATATGAAATATCAAAGGTTATGGTGGGATTTTTTGCAATAGCATATGTTAGTGCTATGCTGTCATTTATTTACAAGATTAGAGTAATGGATGGCGGTGTGTTGTATGTGTGGTTAGTGTATGTATGCTCTTGGGGAAATGACACATTTGCATATATTGCAGGTCGTTTATTCGGAAAGCATAAAATGTCGCCAAAACTTAGTCCTAAAAAGACAATTGAAGGTGCAATTGGTGGGGTTTTGGGAAGCGTATTGTTAGGTTACATATATGCTCTGTGCGTAGGAAAACATTTGGATGTAGATAACGTGGCATTGGTAATTTGTATTGCCGCAGCAGGTGGTGCAATATTGTCAATAGTTGGTGACTTAGCTGCTTCAGCTATTAAAAGAAGCAATGACATAAAAGATTATGGTAAATTAATACCAGGACATGGTGGCGTACTTGACAGATATGATAGTGTAATATTTACAGCACCAGCAGTTTATTTTTTACTTACAATATTAGGATAGGTTGGAAGGTTCAATGAGAAATATATCAATTTTAGGTTCAACAGGTTCAATAGGAACACAAACATTAGACATTGCAAGACAGAATAAGGATATTAAGGTTAAAGCGTTAGCAGCAGGTAACAATGTTAAGGAGCTTGCTAAGCAGATAAGAGAGTTTGAACCGGAATTGGCATGCATATCTACAGATGAACTTGCTAAGGAATTGAAAATATTGATAGGCGATATGAATGTAAAGATAGTTACAGGTATGGAAGGCCTTATAGAAGCTGCTACATATGCGTCATCAGATATAGTAGTAACAGCAATTGTTGGAATGATAGGCATAATTCCTACTATTGAAGCAATAAAATGTAAAAAAGATATTGCTCTTGCGAATAAAGAAACCTTAGTTACAGCAGGCCATATAATTATGCCATTAGCTAAGGAATATGGTGTAAATATTCTGCCTGTTGATAGCGAACATAGTGCGATTTTCCAATGCTTAAATGGCGAAGGTGGCAATCGCATTTCAAAACTTTTATTGACAGCCTCGGGTGGACCTTTTAGAGGAAGAACTATTGAACAAATGCAAAATATAACCGTAGAAGATGCACTAAAACACCCAAATTGGGCTATGGGACAAAAGATTACAATAGATTCAGCTACTATGGTAAATAAAGGCTTAGAGGTAATGGAAGCAAAATGGCTTTTTGATGTGGATATTGACCGTATAGAGGTCGTAGTACATCCACAAAGCATTATACATTCAATGGTGGAATTTGATGATGGCGGAATAATGGCTCAATTAGGCTCACCTGATATGAGACTTCCAATACAGTATGCATTATATTACCCAGAAAGAAGAATACTTAATTCTAAACGATTAAATTTTGCAGATATAGCAAAGCTTACATTTGAAGCTCCTGATTTTGAAAATTTCAGAGGCTTAAAGCTTGCATTTGAGGTGGCATCAAAGGGCGGAAATATGCCAGTTATATACAATGCTGCAAATGAATACCTTGTAAGCAGATTTTTAAATAGAAAAATAGAATTTTTAGATATACCAAAATATATAAATGAATCAATAGAACATTTCCAATATGTTGAGAATCCAACAGTAAAAGAGATAATCGACATGGAAACGGCGGTGTATGAATATTTAGGAAGCAGGTGTTAACTTGAATATAGTTTTAGCAATTATAATTTTAAGTGTAATAATCATTATACATGAGTTTGGACATTTTTTGCTTGCCAAGGTTAATAAGGTTTGTGTAACTGAGTTTGCTCTTGGTATGGGCCCAAAGCTTTTAAAATTCAAAAAGGGCGAAACCGAATATTGTCTAAAATTACTACCATTTGGCGGTTCGTGTATGATGCTTGGAGAAGATGAAGAGTCAACAAATGAAAGAGCATTTAACAACAAATCTGTATGGGCAAGAATTTCTATAATTGCAGCAGGACCAATATTTAACTTTATATTGGCATTCGTTTTTGCTATTGTTATTATTGCAAAAACAGGCTATGACCCATGTATTGTCGATAGAGTAGAGGCTCCAGCGATAGAAGCTGGTTTACAACAAGGCGACAAAATTATAAAGATTAACAAACGAAAAATTGATTTGTCAAGAGAATATGCAATTTACCAAATGGTATATCCAAGCGATACTATGGAAATAACATATATCAGAGATGGCAAGGAATATAAGACAACAGTAACACCAGTTCATATTCAAAATGAAGTATATCAGTTAGGTGTATTAGTTAATCAAAATGATGTTTCAATCAATTCAGTTAATGAAGACTCGGCAGCTGAAAAGGCTGGCATAAAAAAGGGCGATAAGCTTATATCTATTAACGGAACAAAACTTGAAAAGGTTGAAGATATTTCTGAAATAATTAATCAAACTAAGGATAAAGCAGTACCGATAGTTGTAAATCGTAATGGCGAAGAATTGTCGCTTACAATTACACCAAAGGTAGTAAAACAAGATTACTATGAGGATGGCATAACATCTTACGGTTACGGTGTAAAAACAACACCGCTTGAAACTATAAAATATTCATTTAAAGAGGTTGAATATAGCATTTCAACAGTATTTGACAGCTTTTTATTGATATTTAAGGGTCAGGTAACAACAAAAGATGTTGCAGGTCCTGTGGGAATAGTTAATCTTATAGGTGATACCGTTGAAGATACTAAAGAATATGGAGCTTCAACAGTTGTATTAACACTTTTAAGTCTTGCAACCTTGCTTAGCGCTAACTTGGGTGTTATGAACTTGTTACCTATACCTGCGTTGGATGGCGGAAGACTTGTTTTCTTGATTATAGAGGCAATTAGAAGAAAGCCTATTGATAGAGAAAAAGAAGGAATGATACATTTTATAGGTTTAATGGTACTTATGGTGCTTATGGTATTGATTTTATTTAACGATATTAAAAATATTTTCACATAAGAGGTGAATGTAAATGTATAGAGATAATACAAAGGTAATTAAAATAGGCAATCAGTGTATAGGCGGAGGTAATCCAGTGCTTATACAGTCTATGACAAATACAAAGACAGAAGATGTTTGTGCTACGGTAAAGCAAATACAACAGCTTACTAATGCAGGCTGTCAGATAATAAGATGTGCAGTTCCAACAATGGAGGCGGCAAAGGCATTATCGGAAATAAAAAAGCAAATTACAATTCCTTTGGTTGCAGATATACATTTTGATTATAAGCTTGCAATAGCAGCAATAGAAAACGGTGCGGATAAAATTCGTATCAATCCAGGAAATATTGGCGGCAAGGAAAAGATAATGGCCGTAGTAAAGGCGGCTAAGGAAAAGAATATACCTATAAGAGTAGGCGTTAATTCAGGTTCTCTTGAGAAAGAAATAATCGAAAAGTATAACGGCGTTACGGCAGAGGGTATAGTAGAAAGTGCATTAGATAAGGTGCGTATGATAGAGGAATGCGACTATTACAACATAGTTATAAGCATTAAGTCTTCAGATGTACTTATGTGTATTAAAACACATGAGCTTATATCAAAAAAGACAAATTATCCTTTGCATGTAGGTATTACAGAATCCGGAACAGCATTTTCTGGAAGTATTAAATCCTCAATAGGCTTAGGAATTATTCTTAATTCAGGAATAGGTGATACAATAAGAGTATCCTTAACAACTGACCCTATAGAAGAGATACGAGCTGCTAAACTTATACTTCGTACACTTGGATTAAAGAAGGGCGGAATCGAGGTTGTGTCATGTCCGACATGCGGAAGAACACAGATTGATTTGATTGCGCTTGCTAATTCAGTTGAAAAATTAGTTGATAATTATGATTTGGATATTAAGGTAGCCGTAATGGGTTGTGTAGTAAATGGTCCTGGAGAAGCAAGAGAGGCTGATATAGGCGTTGCTGGTGGCATAGGCGAAGGATTGATTTTTAAGCATGGAAAAATTCTCAAGAAAGTTCCTGAAAATATGCTTTTAGAGGAATTAAAGAAAGAATTAGATGCTTGGAAGGATAGTTAAAATAAATAAGGAATGAGAGTATGGAAGATAAATTTCTGGAAGTTTTTAAAGCTTTAAATCTCTCTAAGGAAATGAAAGATTTATTAGCTGAGGTTGTTGTAGAAAAAATGGTGCAATCCTCAGCTAAAAATTTACTTAGAATATTTATCAGAAGCGAAAGACTTATACATAAAAAAGATATAATCAAGTTAGAAGAGCTTCTTATAGCAAAATATTTTAAAATGTACGACAAGGTTAAGATAATTGAAAAATTTCAATTGTCTAGTCAGTATACCCCTAAAAAGCTATGGGATGTATATTACGATAGTCTGCTTGTAGAAATGGAAAATTATAATAAGGTATTGTACGGCATAATGTCTACTTCAAGATTTGAATTTGTTGAAGAATATTCTATGAAAATGACAGTAGCGGACAATATCATTGCTATAGAAAAAGGTCAGGAAATAGCAGATATCCTTGAAAAGGTATTTTATCAAAGATGTGGCTTTAACGTAGGAGTAGAGCTTGTCGTTGGAGAAAATATTAAAACAAAGGTAAGAGAAAAGGCTCAGTTTGCTATAAAAAGAGAGGTTGAAGCGATTGCTGAGCGTAATGAAACAAAAGAAACTGTAGCAGTAACAAAGGAAAATAAACCTGCAAAATCTGCAGAAGAAGGCAATCAACTTTTTAAACCGAAAAAGACAGCTACTCAGGATGCAGATGTAATATATGGCAGACGATTTGAGGATGAGCTTACACCAATCAATCAGATAATAACAGAAATAGGTGAAGTGACAATATCGGGACAAATTCGTGCTATTGATACACGTCCGATTAAAAATGAAAAAACAATAGTCATATTTAGTATTACGGATTTTACGGATACAATATCAGTAAAATTATTTGCAAGAAATGAGCAATTAGAAGAGCTTATGCAACATCTGAAAAAAGGTGCATTTATAAAGCTTAAGGGCATTGCGGCTATGGATAAATTTGACCACGAGGTATCTATAAGTTCTGTAACGGGTATTATGAAAGCCTCGGACAACAGAGTGGTTCGCAAGGATAATGCTATGAATAAGCGCGTAGAGTTGCACTGTCACACAAAGATGAGTGAAATGGATGGCGTCGCTGATGTAGGAGAACTTATAGACACAGCAATAGCTTGGGGACATAAGGCACTTGCAATAACAGACCATGGTGTAGTACAAGGATTTACAGAAGCGTATCACCATATAAAAGATGTTGAAAAGAAATATAAGAGCAAGGATGAAAAGCTTGATTTTAAACTGATTTACGGTGTTGAAGCATATCTCGTAGACGATTTAAAAGATATTGTAACAAAGTCAGCAAAGCAAAGTTTAGACGATAAATACGTAGTATTTGACATAGAAACGACAGGCTTTAGCCCTACAAATGACAGAATAATAGAAATAGGTGCAGTAAAGATTGAAAATGGCGAAGAGGTAGATAGATTTTCAACATTTGTAAATCCGGATATACCAATACCATTTAGAATAGAAAATCTTACAGGAATAAATGATTCTATGGTTGCGACAGCACCATTTATAAATGAGGTTCTTCCAAAATTTCTTGAATTTTGTGAGGGCTGTGTTTTGGTTGCTCATAATGCGGACTTTGATGTAAGTTTTATAAAATCAAAGGCAAAGGATTCTAATATAGCTTATGAGCCAACATATCTTGATACAGTTGCGCTTGCAAGAATTCTTATGCCTAACCTTACAAGATACAAGCTTGATGTAGTGGCAAAGGCGCTTGCAATACCTCCATTTAATCATCATAGAGCAGTTGATGATGCTGCGGTAACTGCACAAATATTTGTTAAGTTCATACAAATGTTAAAGGACAGAGATGTTTTTGATTTGGATGCCGTTAATAAAATAAGTGCATTAAACGAAGAGGCAATAAAAAAATTGCCTACTTATCATGCAATTATACTTGCAACAAATGAAATAGGTCGTGTAAATCTATACAGACTCATTTCGATGTCGCATTTAAAATATTATCATAGAAGACCAAGAATTCCTAAAAGTGAGCTCATGGCTCATAGAGAGGGCTTGCTTGTAGGTTCTGCTTGCGAAGCTGGAGAATTGTATCAGGCAATTCTTAATGGCAGAGATGAAAAAGAAATTACAAGATTAGTCGAGTTTTATGATTATCTTGAAATACAGCAGCTTGGTAACAACAAGTTTATGCTTGAAAGTGATAAATATTCAATAAATTCAATGGAAGATTTAAAGAATATCAACAGACGTATAGTGGAACTTGGAGATAAATTTAATAAGATGGTTGTTGCTACCTGCGACGTGCATTTTGTAAAGCCAGAGGACGAGGTGTACAGGCGTATAATTATGGCAGGACAAGGCTTTGATGATGCGGATAATCAGGCTCCATTATATCTTCATACAACGGATGAAATGCTTGAAGAATGTGCATATTTAGGAAGCGATAAGGCGGAAGAGGTTGTAATAACCAATCCAAATAAAATCGCAGATATGTGTGAAAAAATAGCACCAGTAAGACCAGATAAATGTGCCCCTGTTATTGAAAATTCAGATGAAACACTAAAGAACATTTGTTATAGCAAGGCTCATGAAATATACGGAGAAGAGCTCCCTAAGGTAGTAGTGGAACGTCTTGAAAGAGAATTGAATTCCATTATATCAAATGGTTTTGCGGTAATGTACATAATTGCACAAAAGCTGGTATGGAAGTCTAATGAGGATGGATATCTTGTAGGCTCAAGAGGTTCGGTAGGTTCTTCTTTTGCAGCAACAATGGCAGGAATAACAGAGGTTAATCCATTGAGCCCACATTATTATTGCTCAAAATGTCATTATAGCGATTTTGATTCAGAAGAAGTAAGAGCATTTTCGGGTGGTGCCGGATGTGATATGCCCGATAAAGACTGCCCTGTGTGTGGTGAAAAATTAAAGAAAGACGGATTTGATATACCTTTTGAAACATTTCTTGGTTTCAACGGTGATAAAGAACCTGATATTGACCTTAATTTCTCAGGAGAATATCAGGCAAAGGCACATGCCTATACAGAGGTTATATTTGGTAAGGGACAGACCTTTAAAGCTGGTACAATAGGTACCTTGGCAGATAAAACTGCATATGGTTATGTGAAAAAATATTATGAGGAACGTAATTCATATAAGCGTGGAGCTGAGATAGAGCGCCTTTTAGAAGGATGCACAGGCGTAAAGAGAAGTACAGGTCAGCATCCGGGTGGTATCATAGTATTGCCAATTGGCGAGGAGATACACAGCTTTACACCAGTACAGCATCCAGCAAATGATGAAAAATCAACAATTATAACAACGCATTTCGACTATCATAGTATTGACCACAACCTATTAAAGCTTGATATACTTGGACACGATGATCCTACTATGATTAGAATGCTTCAGGATTTAACGGGAATTGATCCAAAAACGATACCGCTTGATTCTAAGGAAGTAATGTCGTTATTTAAAAGCACGGAAGCACTTAAAATAAAGCCAGAGGATATCGGAGGATGTAAGCTTGGTGCATTGGGTATTCCTGAATTTGGTACTGATTTTGCTATGCAGATGCTTATAGATACAAAACCTCAATACTTTTCAGATTTAGTAAGAATTGCAGGCCTTTCGCATGGTACAGATGTATGGCTTGGAAATGCACAGACACTTTTAGAAGAAGGCAAGGCAACAATATCTACAGCAATCTGTACAAGAGATGATATTATGGTATATCTTATCAATAAGGGTATGGACAAGGGAGAATCCTTTAAGATAATGGAAAGTGTTCGTAAAGGTAAGGGCCTTAGCCCTGAATGGGAAGAGCATATGGTAGCGGCAGGTGTGCCAGACTGGTATATATGGTCGTGTAAAAAGATAAAGTATATGTTCCCTAAGGCGCATGCTGCGGCATATGTAATGATGGCATGGAGAATAGCGTACTGTAAGGTATTTTATCCATTGGCATACTATACGGCATTTTTTAGTATAAGAGCAAAAGCATTTTCTTATGAAATAATGTGTCAGGGAAGAGACAAGCTTGAATATTTTATGGCTGATTATAAAAAGCGAGATGCTGAGAAATTGCTTTCAGCTAAGGAAGAGTCAACTCTCCATGATATGAAGATAGTACAAGAAATGTACGCAAGAGGATTTGAATTTTTACCAATTGAATTAGAAAAAGTTCAAGCTACGAATTTCCAAATAATAGACGGCAAGATAATGCCTTCTTTAAATTCAATTGACGGACTTGGAGAAAAGGCCGCATATGCAATAGTTGAAGCTGTAAAGAATGGACCATTCTTGTCAAAGGAAGACTTTGCAAATAGAACAAAAGTAAGTAAAACGGTAATAGAACTTATGTCAAATTTAGGCATATTAACAGGTTTGCCAGAGTCAAGTCAGTTATCAATTTTTGATTTTACATAAAAAGACTTGAAAAAATGTACTTTTTTAAGTACAATACAGATATAGGCAAGGTGGTGATAGGGATGAAAGATGAAAAGATATTATTAAGTGAAGAGGCTAAAAAGCAACACTATCTTTATACTCTTGAAAAACTTGAGGATTCTAAAAATAATATTAGCAAAGAATTTGATAAGCTTACCGGTCTTTTGAATAGAAAGGCGTTTTATCATTATGGCTATGATTTGATAAATAATAATAAAAGCAAAAGATATGCGCTTATACTGTTTGATATATATAAATTTAAAACAGTTAATGAGTTTTTTGGCAGAGATATAGGCGATGAACTTCTTTTGTATATTGGTGATATTTTTAAATCATATGAAGGTAAGGATTGTATAGCATCACATCTTCGTGCAGATACATTTGCTATGATAACACGTTTTTCATCTAGAGACGATCTTGTGACCATAGCGAGTAATATATCTGAAAAGCTGATGGAATACCACTTACAATGTAAGATAATGCCTTCGATGGGTATATTTATATCAGAGACTAATGATGAACCAGTTAACATTATGTGCGATTATGCAAAAATGGCATTAGAGACGATTAAAGGTAAGGTATTTACAACATATGCCTTTTATAACGAAAGCTACAGACGAAAGCTTTTAGATGATAAGCGTATTGAAAATGAAATGGTTACAGCGCTTAGAAACGGACAGTTTGACATATACATTCAGCCTAAGGTCAATATTACAACTAACGAGGTTGTTGGCGGAGAAGTGCTTGTAAGATGGCTTCATCCGGAAGATGGTCTTATGTATCCGAAACAGTTTATTCCTATATTTGAACAAAATGGATTTGTTGTAGATTTGGATATATATCTTTGGGAAAAAGTATTTAAGCTTATTAGAAAGTGGCTTGATGAAGGTAAGAAAGTAGTACCGCTTTCAATTAACCTTTCAAGAGTTCACGTAAATAATCTTATTTTTGAGGACAAGTTATATTATTTTTCGGAAAAATATCAGGTTAGTCCTAAATACATAAAGATTGAGCTTACTGAAAGCGCATTTGTTGAAAATGAGGAAACGATATTTGATATAATGAACAGAATGCGTAATAGCGGATATTCCTTCTCAATAGACGATTTTGGAACTGGATATTCAGCAATGGCATTATTAAAGAAAGAACCAATAGATGAAGTTAAGATAGACAAAGAGTTTCTTGATGATTACAAAGGTAACGATAAGGTTGAGATAGTTCTTAAGCATATGATTGCAATGCTAAAAGAATTAGGTGTCGATGTAATAGCAGAAGGCGTAGAAACAATGGAACAGTCAGATATATTAAAAAGATGTGGCTGTGATGTTGTACAAGGCTTTGCTTACTATAGAGCACTTCCAACAGATGAATTTGAAAAGCTTATAAATTAAAAAAGACCAGAAATGGTCTTTTTTGTTTATTTAATATGAATGTCTTCTTTTGAGGATTTTACTCTATAAAAACAAAAAAAGAACCTCGTACGAGATTCTGATTGGGTTGGGCTGTATAAATACAGTAGCAGCTCGTACGGGAATCGAACCCGTGTTTCCGCCGTGAGAGGGCGGCGTCTTGACCGCTTGACCAACGAGCCATAAACATTACTTTGCTATAATATACTATTCTAAAAGAAAAATCAAGCCTTTTTTTGAAAAAGTTCTTGCAAATTTTTTGAAATAGTGATAGTATAGTTATTGTATGATGAATAGTTGCTAGTTAGAGAGTGGGTTTTGGCCCACTCTTTTTATGCACACTCGCACGAGAGGAAGCCTGTCGCTTGCGCGACCGTGCTCGGTGCAAGGAGTCCGTTTCCGGACTCTAATGGGAACACTCGCACGAGAGGAAGCCTGTCGCTTGCGCGACCGTGCTCGGTGCAAGGAGTCCGTTTCCGGACTCTAATGGGAACACTCGCACGAGAGGAAGCCTGTCGCTTGCGCGACCGTGCTCGGTGCATGGGAACACTCGCACGAGAGGAAGCCTGTCGCTTGCGCGACCGTGCTCGGTGCAAGGAGTCCGTTTCCGGACTCTAATGGGAACACTCGCACGAGAGGAAGCCTGTCGCTTGCGCGACACTTCTGTGGTGCAAAAATAGCAATAGTAAAGTTGAAAGGTGGTGTACATTTTGACTAAGAGAGAGGAATATGAACAAACTACAGAGAAGCTTGTTATGCCTATTATTGAAGCTAATAATTTTGAGTTGGTGGATGTTGAGTACGTAAAAGAAGGTTCAAACTGGTACCTTAGATTGTATATCGATAAAGAAGGCGGCATTACAGTTGATGATTGTGAGATAGTAAGTAGAGCATTTAGTGATATACTTGATGAAAAAGATTATATTGATGATGCATACATCTTTGAAGTGAGCTCACCAGGACTTGGAAGACCTTTAAAGAAGGATAAGGATTTTGAAAGAAGTCTTATGGAAGAGGTTGAGGTTAAGCTTTTTAAAGCAATCAATCGTCAAAAGGAATTTGTTGGTTTGCTTAAGGCATATGACAAAGAGACCATAACAATTGAACTTGAAAGTGGCGAAGAAATGACATTTGAAAGAGCGGGAATTGCTCTTGTTAGATTAACATTTGATTTTTAATTTAGGAGGAAAATACAAAAATGAACAAGGAATTAATTGAAGCACTTGACGCGATTGAAAAGGAAAAAGACATAAGTAAGGAAGTGCTTTTAGAGGCTATTGAAAACTCTTTAATAACAGCTTGCAAAAACCATTTTGGTAAGGCTGATAACGTAAAGGTAAGCATTAACAGAGAAACAGGAGATTTCAAGGTTGTTGCAGAAAAGACAGTTGTAGAAACTGTTGAAGATGAAATGCTTGAAATTAGCTTAGAAGATGCTAAGATGAAGAGCCCAAAGCTTTCATTAGGTGATATTGTAAATGTTGAAATTAAGTCAAAGGAATTTGGTAGAATTGCAACACAGAATGCAAAGAATGTAATTCTTCAAAAGATTAGAGAAGAAGAAAGAAAAGTTGTATTTAATCAATACTATGATAAGAACAAGGAAGTTGTTACAGGTGTTGTACAAAGAATGGTTGGCAACAATGTAAGCATAAACTTAGGTAAGATTGATACATTACTTATGGAAAATGAGCAGGTTAAGGGTGAGGTATACGCACCAAATGACAGAATTAAATTATATGTTACAGATGTAAAGGAATCGCCAAGAGGACCAAAGATTATTGTTTCAAGAGCTAACCCTGAATTAGTAAGAAAATTATTTGAAACAGAAGTGACAGAAATTAAGGATGGCGTAGTTGAAATCGTTAGTGTTTCAAGAGAAGCTGGTTCAAGAACAAAGATTTGTGTTAAGACTAATAATCCAAAGGTTGATGCAGTTGGAGCATGTGTTGGTGTTAACGGCTCAAGAGTAGGTGCAGTTGTAAGAGAATTAAGAGGCGAAAAGATTGATATTATCAACTGGAGTGAAAATCCAGCAGCCTTAATTGAAAATGCATTAAGCCCTGCAAAGGTAATATCAGTAATAGCAGATGATGAAGAAAAGATAGCAAAGGTAGTAGTTCCTGATTATCAATTATCTTTAGCAATCGGTAAAGAAGGTCAAAACGTAAGACTTGCTGCGAGATTGACAGGCTTTAAGATTGATATTAAGAGCGAAAGCCAAGATAAGGAAGCAAGAGAAGCAGAGTCAGAAGATTTTATTGATGACGAGGAATAATATTAGGAAGTGATCTATTGACAACAGTAAAAAAACAACCACAAAGACAATGTATTGCATGTGGTGAAATGAAAAATAAAAATGAGCTATTAAGAATACTTAAAACAGTTGATGATGAAATTATAATCGACAGAACAGGTAAGAAGAATGGCAGAGGCGCATATATATGTAATTCAAAGGATTGTTTTAAAAAGGCGATAACATCAAAATGCCTTGAAAAGTCATTTAAAATGGCAATCAATTCAGATATATATGAGACATTGGCAAAGGAGATGGAGCAGCTTGAAGATAGATAAAGTGTTATCCTTATTATCACTTGCAACTAAGGCAGGAAAGATAGTGAGTGGAGAATTTTCAACAGAAAAGGCAATTAAAACTAATAAAGCTGCCCTTGTTATTGTAGCTGATGATGCATCGGATAGAACTAAGGAAATGTTTAAAAATATGTGTGACTTTTATGAGGTTAACATGTATTGCTATGCAGATAAAGAATCCTTAGGACATTCTATTGGTAAACAGGACAGAGCATCTTTGGCAGTAACGGATGAAGGCCTGGCAAAATCAATAGAAAAACAGATAAATATCATGCTTCATAGCGAAGATAAGAATGGAGGAAATATATGAGAGTTTATGAACTGTCAAAACAGTTAGAGGTAACTAGTAAAGAAGTAATCAATGTTCTCAAAGAAAATAATATAGATGTACAAAATCATATGAGTTCTATTAATGATGAAGCTATTGCAATTGTAAAGAAAGCATTTACAAAGGCTGCATCTAAAGAAGAACCAAAGAAGGAGGCTCCTAAAGCAGAGCCAAAGACGGAAGTAAAAAAGGAAGCTCCTAAAGCGGAAACAAAGACAGAAGTAAAAAAGGAAGCTCCAAAGGCAGAATCAAAGAAGGAAGAGCCTAAAAAGTCGCATATATCTCAAATTTACAATCCACAAAACAGTGGTGGGTATAGAGATAACAGAGATAACAGAAAGCCATTTAACAAGGATGGTAACAGAGACTCTAACAGACCGTTTAACAAGGACGGTAACAGAGATTCTAATAGACCATTTAACAAGGATGGTAACAGAGACTCTAACAGACCATTTAATAAGGATGGCAACAGAGACGGAAGACCATTTAACAAGGATGGCAATAGAGACGGAAGACCATTTAACAAGGATGGTAACAGAGACTCTAACAGACCATTTAACAAGGATGGTAACAGAGACTCTAACAGACCATTCAATAAGGATGGTAATAGAGATTCTAACAGACCATTTAACAAGGACCGTAACAATGGTGCGGTAAGAGAAGATGGAAGAATCGAAATTAAGAATGATATCAGAAATGATAAGGATTCAAGAATTGAAACTATCAAGGTTGAAAATAGAAAAGCTGATAACAGAAATTACAACCGAGATAGAAAAGAACGTGATTATTCAGAAAAAGAAAATACAAAGTTTATCAATAACAACATGAAGAAGAAGGAAAAACCAGCTCCTATTGTTAAAGAACCTGAAGAAGAGACAATTAAGACAATTGTTTTGCCAGACACTTTAACAATTAAAGAACTTGGTGATAAGATGAAGGTTCAACCTTCTGCAATTGTTAAGAAGCTTTTTATGCAAGGCGTAATCGTTACAATCAATCAAGAAATTGATTTCGATAAGGCAGAGGAAATTGCTTTAGAGTTCAACTGCATTTGCGAGCATGAAGAAAAAATCGATGTTATTGCAGAACTTTTAAAGGAAACAGAGGAAAATGAAGATGATTTATTACCAAGACCACCAGTAGTGTGCGTAATGGGTCACGTTGACCATGGTAAGACATCTTTACTTGATGCAATCAGACAAACAAATGTAACATCAAGAGAATCTGGTGGTATTACACAGCATATTGGTGCTTACACAGTTGAAATCAATGGACAGCAGATTACATTTTTAGATACTCCTGGACATGAAGCATTTACTGCAATGAGAATGCGTGGTGCTAAGTCTACAGATATTGCAATTTTAGTTGTTGCAGCAGATGATGGTGTTATGCCTCAAACAATTGAAGCTATTAACCATGCTAAGGCTGCTGGAATTGAAATTATTGTAGCTATCAATAAGATTGATAAGCCAAGTGCTAATATTGAAAGAGTAAAACAAGAATTAACTGAGCACGAATTAGTTGCAGAAGATTGGGGTGGAAGTACAATATTCTGTCCAGTTTCTGCGCATACTAAGGAAGGTATCGATAATCTTCTTGAAATGATTCTTCTTGCTGCAGAAATGCATGAATTAAAGGCAAATCCAAATAGAAAGGCAAGAGGTATCGTAATTGAGGCTCAGCTTGACAAGGGTAAGGGTCCAGTTGCTACAATACTTGTACAAAAGGGTACACTTAAGGTTGGCGATACTGTAGCTGCTGGTTCATGCTATGGTAAAATTCGAGCTATGATGGATGATAAGGGAAGAAAGGTAAAAGAAGCATTACCTTCAACACCAGTAGAAATTTTAGGTTTAAATGATGTACCTAATGCAGGTGAAATACTTATTGCGACACCAAATGAAAAGGAAGCAAGAAACTTCGCTGAAACATTTATTAGAGAAGGAAGAGTTAAGCTTCTTGAAGATACAAAGGCTAAAATGTCACTTGATGATTTATTTACACAAATCAAGGCTGGTAATGTTAAGGAACTTGGAATTATTGTTAAGGCAGACGTACAAGGTTCTGTTGAAGCAGTAAAGCAAAGTTTGTTAAAGCTTTCAAACGAGGAAGTTGTTATTAAGATTATCCACGGTGGTGTAGGTAATATTAATGAATCCGACGTTATTCTTGCATCAGCATCAAATGCTATTATTATTGGTTTTAATGTTAAGCCAGATAATCAAGCAAGAGACATTGCTGAAAGAGAAAAAGTTGATTTAAGACTTTATAAGGTTATCTACAATGCAATTGAAGATGTTGAAGCGGCTATGAAGGGTATGCTTGATCCTATCTTTGAAGAGCAAGTAGTAGGTCATGCTGTTGTAAGACAGACTTATAAGGCTTCTGGTGTAGGTACAATTGCAGGTGCATATGTATTAGATGGTAAGATTACAAAGAATTCAAAGATTCGTCTTACACGTGATGGTGAGCAGATATTTGATGGTCCTCTTGCATCATTAAAGAGATTTAAAGATGACGTTAAGGAAGTAAAAGAAGGCTATGAATGTGGTCTTGTATTTGAAAAATTCAATGACGTTAAGGAAGAAGATACAATTGAAGCTTACGAAATCGTTGAAGTTGAAAGAAAGTAAGAGGCAATATGAGAAAGAACAGTGTTAAAAATATTAGAATTAATTCAGAGATTCAAAGAGAATTAAGCAATATAATTCGTGGTGAAATTAAGGATCCAAGAATTAGTCCTATGACTACGGTTGTTTTGGTAGATGTTGCACCGGATTTAAAGATTTGTAAAGCTTATATTAGTGTTTTGGGCGATGAACAGGCTCAAAAGGACACAATAGCTGGTTTAAAAAGTGCTGTAGGCTTTATAAAGACTAAATTGGCTAAAAATGTTAATTTGCGTAATACACCAGATATCAAATTCGTTTTAGATCAATCTATAGAATATGGTGTAAATATGTCAAAATTAATTGATGATGTTAACAAGAATGGTGATTAATGTGAAAAATGTAGGTATTACAGGACATATAAGACCTGACGGTGATTGCGTTGGGTCCTGTATGGCATTATACAACTATATAATAAGCAATTATGAAGATATTTGCGTAGATGTATATCTTGAAGATGTAGGTGAAGAATTCAATTTTATTACCAATATTGATAAGGTAAAAAAAGAACCTTTAGATAAGATATATGATGTGTTTGTTGTGCTTGATTGTAGTGATCTTGACAGAATAGCGCCATTTAGAAAATGCTACGATAATGCAAAAAGTACAGTATGCGTAGATCATCATATAAGCAATTTAAATTACGCAGATAAAAATATTGTAAAGCCAGATGCAAGCTCTTGTGCTCAGGTTTTATTTGGATTGCTTGATGAAAGTAAGATTAATAAGGCTGTTGCGGAATGTATATATATAGGAATAATCCATGATACAGGAGTATTTAAGTACAGCTCAACATCTAAGGAAACAATGGAAATTGCAGGAAAAATGATGGAGCATGGAATAGATTTCACATCAATTATTGACAATAGCTTTTATATGAGAACCTATGCGCAAACTAAGATTTTAGGAAAAGCAATAGGCAATTCTAAGCTACTATGTGACGATAAAATTATTGCGTCATATATAGATTTTGAGCATATGGAAGAGTGTGGCGTTAATAATAAACAATTAGGGGGAGTTGTAGAACAGTTAAGACTCACTAATTGCGTAGAAGTAGCTGCATTTATATATCAGGTAAATATTGACGAATATAAGGTAAGTCTTCGATCAAAAAGTATAGTTGATGTAAGTACCATTGCTATGAAATTCGGAGGTGGCGGTCATATAAGAGCAGCAGGCTTTAATATGAAAGGCACAAAAGAATCAATTTTTGAAACATTAGTTGAAGAAATAGCTAAGCAGTTATAAAGGAGAAAAATGTGAACGGAATTATAAACATTTACAAGGAAAAGAATTTCACTTCACATGATGTAGTTGCAAAGCTAAGAGGCATTTTGAAAATACGAAAAATAGGACATACAGGAACCCTGGACCCAGATGCAGTCGGGGTTCTTCCTATATGTATAAATCGTGCAACAAAGGTGTGCGATATGCTTACAGATAAGGACAAGGTCTATGAAACAGTTATGCTTCTTGGTGTTACAACTGATACGCAGGATACGTCAGGAGAGATTCTTTTAGAAAAAGAGGTTACGGCTAATGAAGAAGAAGTAAAGGCTGTAATTAATACATTTGTTGGTGAATATGCACAGATTCCACCAATGTATTCTGCGTTGAAGGTAAATGGAAAAAAGTTATATGAACTGGCAAGAGAAGGAATCGAGATAGAAAGAAAAGCAAGAAATGTAACGATATATTCTATCGAAATATTAGAGGTTTCATTGCCGCGCATAAGAATGCGTGTACATTGTTCAAAAGGCACATATATAAGAACCTTATGCCATGATATAGGTATAAAGCTTAATTGCGGAGCATGTATGGAAGAATTAAAACGTACAAAAGTAAGTATATTTGATATAAAGGATGCATATACCTTGGCTGAAGTAGAAACAATAATGAAAGATGGCAAGATAGAGGAAATTATTATGCCAATTGATAAGATTTTCTGTGAATATAAAAAGCTTTCAATACTTGAACAATACGATAAACTCGTATATAATGGAAATAAGTTTAAAGAAAATTGTATTGAGGAAAAATATACATTTTCACAATCAGAGCAATGTAGAGTGTATGACAGCAAGGGTGAATTTGTTGGAGTATATGAATATGTTGAAAAATATAAAGAATTTAAACCGGTCAAAATCTTTATGATTTAGAACGGACGGAGAATAATAATGCTTATAATTAATGATTTGTCAGATTACAAGCAGACGAAAGAGTGCGCTGTAACATTAGGTAAGTTTGACGGAGTACACAAAGGACATCAAAAGCTTTTAAATATAGCACTTTCCAAGAAAGAGGAAGGTGTTATTAGTGTTGCATTTACCTTTATTCCGACAGATTTAGGCAATGAGTTTATTACTGACCGCAAGGAAAGGCATGGCATTTTTGAAAGAATGGGAATAGACATTTTGCTTGAAATACCATTTACAAAAGAATTTGCATCAATTTCGGCAAAGGATTTTGTTAAAGAAATTCTTGTAGATAAGATGAATGCGAAGTATATTATATCAGGTCCTGATTTTAGATTTGGTAAAGACAGACTTGGTGATACAGATATGCTAATAGAGCTTTCGAAGGAATTTGGATATACTGCAATTGTTGAACCTAAAGAGCTTTATAAGGACAAGGAAATTTCAAGTACCTATATTCGTAATGAATTAAAACTTGGTAATATTGGAACGGTTAATAAGCTTTTAGGCTACAAATATGGTGTTTACGCAGAGGTTATTCATGGTAAGGCATTAGGGCGAAAATTCAAATATCCTACAATCAATATGATAGCGGATAGCGCAAAGCTTTTACCACCGAATGGTGTATATGCCACAAGGGTATTGTTTGATGGTAGAGTTGAGTACGGTGTCACTAATATTGGCGTTAAGCCTACAGTTAATGAAGGTAAGGTGAAAAAAGGCATTGAGACATACATCCTTGATTTTAATGAGGATATGTATGGTAAATATGTAAAACTTGAATTTTGCTGGTATCTTCGTGAAGAAAGAAAGTATGAGCGAATAGAAGATTTGTTCAGCCAGATAGAAATGGATGCAGTGGCAGCTAAAGAATATTTTAAAATATTATAAAAAAAGCTTGTGTATTATAAAAAGCTATGTTATACTGTCAAAGTATGATTACAGCCGACATTCAGTTATTGGATACTCCGACCGTAACTTAGTGTCAGGCGATTTAAAATTTAAGGAGGAATATCACTATGATATCAAAGGAAAAGAAAGCAGAGATTATTGCTGAATACGGCAGAACACCACAGGACACAGGTTCTCCTGAGGTACAGATTGCTATTTTAACTTACAGAATTAACGAGTTAACAGAGCATTTAAAGAACAACAATAAGGATCACCACTCAAGAAGAGGTCTTCTTATGATGGTTGGTCAAAGAAGAGGTCTTCTTGAATATCTTAAGAAAACAGATATTGAAGGATACCGTGCTTTAATTGAAAAATTAGGTATTAGAAAGTAATTTTCAAAAATTCGGGGCGGAACTTTTTTCGCCCCTTTTTCTTTCTTGTTTAAGAAAGTATTTAAAGTCGGAGTTAGTTATGTGAGGCAAGGAATGAGTCGAGACCACTGATAGTCCCATTTGTGGGAATAAGTGGTACTATCAGTTGTTTCGAACTCTTTGCCATATTTTTGAAAGGAGATTGATACAATGTACAAGAGTTATAGTATGGAGTTAGCTGGCAGAACACTTACAGTTGATGTAGGTAGAGTGGCTGCTCAAGCTAATGGTGCAGCATTTATGCACTATGGTGATACTGTTGTTTTATCAACAGCGACAGCATCAGAAAGCCCAAGAGAAGGAATTGATTTCTTCCCTTTAAGCGTTGAATATGAAGAAAAGTTATATGCAGTAGGTAAGATACCTGGTGGATACAATAAGAGAGAGGGTAAGGCTTCAGAAAATGCTATTTTAACTTCAAGAGTTATTGATAGACCAATGAGACCACTTTTCCCTAAAGATTACAGAAATGATGTAACACTTAACAACTTAGTTATGGCAGTAGACCCTGATTGTAGCCCTGAATTAACAGCTATGTTAGGTTCGGCTATTGCAACAGCTATCTCAGATATACCATTTGATGGTCCATGTGCAACAACACAGGTTGGTCTTATTGATGGCGAATTTGTATTTAATCCAAATGCTGCGCAAAAGGCTGTATCTGATTTACAGTTAACAGTAGCTTCAACAAAGGAAAAGGTTATTATGATTGAGGCTGGTGCGAATGAAGTACCTGAAGCTAAGATGATTGAAGCTATCTATGCTGCACACGAGATTAACCAAAAGGTAATTGAATTTATCGAAGGCATCGTTGCTGACTGTGGTAAGAAAAAACACGAATATACAAGCTGTGCAATTCCTGAAGAATTATTTGCTGCAATTAAGGAAATCGTTCCACCAGCACAGATGGAAGAAGCTGTATTTACAGATGAAAAACAAGTAAGAGAAGAAAATATTAGAGTTATTACAGAAAAGCTTAAAGAAGCATTTGCTGATAACGAAGAATGGTTAGCTGTATTGGGCGAAGCTATTTATCAATATCAAAAGAAGACAGTTCGTAAGATGATTCTTGTTGATAAGAAGCGTCCAGACGGCAGAGCAATGAATGAAATTAGAAAATTGGCTGCTGAAGTTGATATTATTCCAAGAGTTCATGGTTCATCAATGTTTACACGTGGACAAACACAGATTTGTAACGTATGTACATTAGCTCCATTGTCAGAAGCTCAAAGATTAGATGGTTTAGATGAAGCTGAAACTTCAAAGAGATATATGCATCACTATAACTTCCCAGCATACTCAGTAGGTGAAACAAAGCCTTCAAGAGGACCTGGACGTCGTGAAATTGGTCACGGTGCTTTAGCTGAAAGAGCACTTATTCCTGTGCTTCCTTCAGAAGAAGAGTTCCCATATGCAATCAGAACAGTTTCAGAAACATTTGAGTCAAATGGTTCAACATCAATGGCTTCAACATGTGCATCTTGTATGTCACTTATGGCTGCTGGTGTTCCAATTAAGAAGATGGTTGCTGGTATTTCAACTGGTCTTGTAACAGGTGATACAGATGATCAATTTATATTACTTACAGATATCCAGGGCTTAGAAGATTTCTTCGGCGATATGGACTTTAAGGTTACAGGTACTAAGGATGGTATCACAGCTATTCAGATGGATATTAAGATTCACGGTCTTACAAGAGAAATTGTTGAAGGCGCTATTATGAATTGCCGTGCTGCAAGATTAGTTATTATGGATGAATGTATGAGCAAGGCTATTGCAGAACCAAGACCAGAGGTTGGCCCATACGCTCCAAAGATTATGCAGATTCAAATTGATCCAGCTAAGATTGGTGATGTTGTTGGTCAAAGAGGCAAGACAATCAATGCAATCATTGAAGAAACTGGCGTTAAGATTGATATTAGCGATGATGGTTTCGTATCAGTATGTGGTGTAGAAGCAGAAGGTATGGAAAAGGCAATCAGATATATCAAGACTATCGTGACAGATTATGAAGAAGGTCAGATTTTTGAAGGTATTGTAACAAGCATTAAGGAATTTGGTGCATTTGTTGAGTTCGCTCCAGGCAAGGAAGGAATGGTTCACATTTCTAAGATTAGCAAGGAAAGAATCAACCGTGTTGAAGATGTTCTTACACTTGGTGATAAGGTTAAGGTTGTATGCTTAGGTAAGGATAAGCAAGGCAGAATGAGCTTTAGCATTAAGGACGTACAATAATAGGAGATGAAAAAATGATAGATAACAATTGCGCATACTGTATGGAAGGCGAATTAGTTGCAAAGTTTGGTATCAAGATTTGCGAACTTGAAACTTCTAAGGTATATTTATTCAAGGAACAAAGTCATATGGGAAGATGTATCGTTGCTCATAAAAAGCATGTTGGCGATATGAATGAGCTTTCAAAGGAAGAAAGATCAGCTTATTTTGAAGACGTAGCATTAGTTGCAAGAGCAATTATGGCAGCTTTTAACCCTAATAAGGTTAACTATGGTGCATATGGCGATACAGGAAGACATTTACATTTCCATTTAGTACCTAAGTATTCAAATGATGAATTTGAGTGGGGCGGAACATTTGCAATGAATCCGGACCGTAAGTATTTATCAGATGCTGAATATGAAGAGGTAATTGCTAAGATTAAAGCAGGATTACAATAAAAAGGATGGTAAGATAATATGTCAGGACATTCAAAATTTGCGAATATTAAACATAAAAAAGAAAAAAATGATGCTGCTAAGGGTCGTATCTTTACTAAGATTGGTAAGGAAATAGTTGTTGCAGTAAAAGAAGGCGGTGCAGACCCTAACAATAACAGCAAGTTAAGAGATATTATTGCAAAAGCAAAGTCAAATAATATGCCTAATGATACAATCGATAGAGCGATTAAAAAGGCTGCTGGCGATGCTAATGCTGTTAACTATGAAACAGTTGTATACGAAGGTTATGGCCCAAGTGGTACAGCAATTATAGTTGAAGCTCTTACAGATAACAGAAACAGAGCTGCATCTAACATTCGTAACGCCTTTACAAAGGGCGGTGGAAATGTTGGTACACCAGGCTGTGTATCTTATATGTTTGATAAAAAAGGTCAGATTATTATTGATAAAGAGGAATGCTCTATGGATGCAGATGAACTTATGATGATTGCACTTGATGCAGGCGCTGAAGATTTTGCAGAAGAAGAGGACAGCTTTGAAGTATTAACTGCACCAGATGATATATCAGCAGTAAGAGAAGCTTTAGAAGCAGCTAAAATACCAATGGTTTCAGCAGAAGTTACAATGATACCTCAAAATTGGGTAGAATTAACAGATGAAAATGATATTAAGAAAATGAATAAAATCATTGATCTTTTAGAAGAAGATGATGATGTTCAGGAAGTATATCACAATTGGGATGAATAAAGAAAAATATAAGCATTTGCAACAAAAAGACGTTCAGTCATAAAATACGACACCTGGATTAAAATTTAATCTGGGTGTCGTTTTATTTCTTACAGCTTTTAAGCGCCGACGGCGATAAAAGCTCTTTGTTGTCAGAGGTGTATTTTTTGAGAATGTGATGTTAAGTTTAGTTTTCGAAAACGAATTTTTTATGTATTTTTTAGTAAATATATGAAAAAAAACGTATACATATCGCGCGAAATTTGGTAAAATATATTGTACTGGGATTGCTATGCTCATTTGCACTAAAGCATAGTAGTAACATAAAATATATTTAGGAGGAAAGCAAATTTATGAAAAAAAGATTTGGTAAAAGAGTAGCAGCGCTTCTTATGGCTATGCTCATGGTTATCGGATTATTGCCAACAGGTTTGTTTGGTGTAGAAGATGTTAAAGCTGCGGATACAACTTATATTCTTGATCCATCAGCTATGACAGCTGCCTCAGATAATGAACTTGTTGAAGGTGTGATTGGTGAAGGCTTTTTCAAGGCTGTAGGTACAGTTAAGAAGAGAGTTTCGTCTTCATCAGGTGCCGTTTATGCAGTGGATCTTGATAAGAATGAAAAAGGCGGTATCGAATTTACAGTATTAGGCACAGCTAAGGTTACTGTAAAGGCTTCAAGTACAGGTGGTTCTAATACTTCTGTATTTGGTCTTAAGGATGCTGAAGGTAATTTCATTCCAAATAATGAAAAGATTACTAAAATGAAAGGTTCAACAGCTGATGCTGTTACAATTACTTATGATTTACCAGCAGGTACATATAAGTTTATGACAGTACTTGGTATTGAAAAGAATCCAGATGATGCAACAGGAGAACAAGACCTTGCTGATAAGAGAGGTTGTAGAGTTGTATATATGGAAGCTATTCATACAACAAGTGGTGCAGTTGCAGCAAGAAAAGAATGGTCATCAGTAGCTGCTCCAGTACTTGGCACACCTAAGGCTGAGAACGGAAAGATTACAGTTCCATTTACAATGGATATAAGCTATGATGGTGCAGATAGTGTTAAGGTTTCTATGAAGGATTCGGCAGGTGCTGTTATAGATACAAAGACATATTCACAATCAGGTAATAGCGGTTCGGTGGTGTTTACACCAACAAAAACAGGCAACTATACATTTGATGTTGTAGCTATAAGAGCTA
This sequence comes from Lachnospira sp., assembly GCA_015057605.1. Taxonomy (GTDB): domain Bacteria; phylum Bacillota; class Clostridia; order Lachnospirales; family Lachnospiraceae; genus SIG291. The sequence goes on from SVDX01000003.1 coordinate 137,945, forward strand.
ATGAAACAGACAAGAAGGGTGCATCAAGCT
>SVDX01000027.1 GCA_015057605.1 Lachnospira sp.
AATGTGCCTCATCAATGATAACCGCAAAATTCTTATTAGCGTTATTTTCTACTTCTTGATAAATGTATGGGAACTTCTGTAATGTGGTAATAATAATCTTCTTACCAGCATTGATAGCATCCCTTAAATCCGTTGATTTCTTCTTTTCATCTATCTTCTCGACCACTCCTTCGGTATGATCGAATGAATAGATGGTATCTTGTAACTGACTGTCAAGAATGTTTCTGTCCGTTACTACGATAACAGATTTAAAAATCTTGTTATCGTCTGCATCGTGCAAGTTTGCCAGACCATAGGAAAGCCATGCAATACTGTTTGACTTACCCGAACCAGCACTATGCTGGATTAAATAATTGTGTCCTGCACCATTTCCCTTTACATCTACCAGAATTTTGGTAACAACATCTAACTGGTGGTATCGTGGGAAAATAAGTTTCCTGCTGGTTTTCTTCTTGCCTGTCTGGGTATCAATCTTTTCTTCTACTGACAAGTGCATATATCGCTGTAAAATATCCAGCAAAATATCTTTCTGTAATACTTTTTCCCATAAATACGATGTAGTATATCCATCTTCATTTACTGGATTACCAGCACCACCGACATTACCAGCACCATTAGAACCCATATTGAAAGGCAGGAAAAATGTATCTTTTCCCTTTAATTCCGTAGTCATTTCCACTTCAAATAAATCTACCGCAAAATAAACCAGGAATCGTCTGTTAAATCCGATACAGGTTTCTTTTGCATCCCTGTCCTTCATATACTGCTTCTTAGCATTTTCCACGCTCTGCCCTGTAAGCTGGTTTTTCAATTCCAACGCCACTACTGGAATACCATTCAGCATAAGCACCATATCAATGGAATTGTTATTCTGGGTAGAATAGTGGAACTGTCTGATACATTCCACAATATTGGCATTATACTTTTCAATAACCGCAGGATTCAAACTGGTTTCTGGCTTGAACGAAGCAAATTTTAACTTAATCCCCCTATCTTCAATACCATGACGAATCACATGAAGTAAACCATGCATATCTACGGATTCATCAAATCTTTTATATAGCTTGCTAATGGAATCCGAACCATAAATCTTCTGGTAGCGTTCCCATTCTCGTGGCTGTGTTGCTTCGATATACTTGATAAGTTTGGTAAGGTCAATTCCCTTTTCTTTGTCAAAAGTGGCATCGCTACCTTTGGTATATCCACCATTCGACAGCATATAGGATTCTATATCTTCTTCAAACCTGCGTTCCTTTATCTCCATAAGTATCTTCCTTTCTTTATTTATCTAATGTGCTGTATAATTCAGATAATTGGTTCAACATCAACATTAGTTTAATACAATCTGCTTTTGTTATATCTTCAATGTCATACATCCCATGCATTAACCAATGTCTATTGATAACTTCTGGTTTATTATTCGGATAGTTCTTCCAATCGCTATCATCAAAGAATTTAAGCAAACAATAGGACAAATTTAAAAATGGTACTGTAATTTTGTAATTATGTAAATTTGGTTTTACTTTTTCAACGAAATCTTCAAATCCCTTTTCTCTGGATGCCTTTTTACTGTTACCATTAAAAGATTCGTTTCCGAAATATATAGAAAAATTATTTTGGAATACAATAAAAAATGCTCTCCATCCTTGACTAACATTTTGATTTCCATTCGCATCTGGCGGATATTTCCCATTTTTTATATCTGCTAAATTCTGTTTGATGCTTTGAGAATCTATCAATCCTGCCAAAAGGTTGGCACAATCTAAATACCATTTTCCTCGATAAGCGATTATAGCTTGATGCAATTTCTTTTCATCTGAATCATCTAAATATTTTGCTGTTCCCTGCGAAATGTCATTGATAACTTTTCTAGTAAAATACTTAGAGTTATATTCATCTACTTCTTTGGTTGTTGCATCTGGATTTCCCTTTAAAAATTTTGCCAAACTGCTTAACAGCCTTGCATTACTTAAATCTTCATTTGTCGATGAAATAGTATAATAGCACCAACCATACTCTCCCAATAACACCAAATTATTTATAAGATTATCTTTATAAGTAATATCTTTTCTTTTTAAGTAATCTTTAAATTCATCTGTAAAAATTGCGGAATATGCCTTAAATATTACATCTGTTATTTGGTTGTAATATTCATCATCACCAATAATTTTTAAAGTCATCAATTTAGATACCGATTTTGCTAAATCTGTCCATTCTGGTCTTATTAAGGATTTTATTGATTCTGCTACAACACTTAGAGCAAGTATATCCTCCACAAGTGAATCTTTTTCCATTATTTCACTTCTTTCTTTCCTGTCACATACTCATAAATAAGTGACTTTTTGTATGTTTCCATTTCTTCTACAAATGTTTCTTTCTTTGCAATAAGAGCATCTATTTCTGCACATTTCACATCTAAATATTCAACAATTTTATATACTTCTGAATCATTTGTTGATAGTGGCATCCTAATATTTCCCAAGTTTTCCATTGACAAATTAGGCTGTGCTGATTGTACGCTATACAACGCAATTACAGACGACACAATATTAGATTGCAAGAAATACCATATATATTTCGAAAGCCCAAAATATTCCTCCTTAATTCGTAAAAATGCCATTGCCTGATTAGTATTTGCTGGAAGTAAGTCACTATTCATCATTGCTACTTTTCCTATTGATGCCCCAGCAATAACAAACATAATATCTTTTTCTGATAATTTCGATCTTTCTAACGAATCATTAACCTCGTCTGTAATATAAAATTCTGGAAGTAATACCAGTTTGCTGTCAACAATATTTTCAGATTTTAAATATCTAATTCTATATTCATCTGTCTTTACCGTTGACATATCCTTAGGAGTAGTTCCTTTTGAAATCATATCTGTATATGATTTCACTTTTCTTAAAGTCCAATGTTTTGGTATTTTCCCAATCCACTCAATCCCGCTATCCTTTGTTAAAATAGCATCATCTATTCCTCTTGTTACCGCTTCTGTAATTACTGCTTTTTTATATTTCTTATATTCATTAATAGATTGTTTTGTTCTTAAAATAAAAGCATCTATTTTACCCACTTTTTCATCTAAGAAATCAGCAATTTTTTTCTGTTCATATACCGATGGAACAGGTAAATAATAATTAAATAATGTTTCTGCATTTAAGGTCCACCTGTTATCATACGAAACTCCTTTTCCATGTGCAAACAATGTCATTCCCCAATATTGTGTCTTAAAATAATAATCATAGTAACTTGAATCATTATCATCTTTTGCACCTAAATTCATATATGCAGGACTTATTACCCCCTCAACCTTTGATACACTACAATTGGCACCACTATATAAGTCCATTGGGTTTAACAATAAATCTCCCACGCTTACTGGATTGTAATTATAATAACTTTCTGCAATTTGCCCCTCACCACTAGAAATATCTCTCACCTTCACACCACTTCTAGCAAGCGATAATATAATCGGTTCTTCTTGTTCCGCTTTTTCATTTTTTCTTACAAAGCAATGCTTTACTTTTTTAATATTCCATTCTTCTGGTATTAAACCAATCCATTCAACACCGCTATCTTTCATTTTTCTTGCCATAATTTACGCCTCCCTAAACAATCTTGTTAAAGATGCCATAATATCAGATTCTAAAACAGAAAGACGCTTTTCAATCTCTTCTATGCATTCTGGTGCTTCATATTTATAAAAATGTCTAGTAAATGGTATCTCATATCCCACTTTCGTTTTTGACTTATCAATCCATGCTTCTGGATTATATGGTTTTACTTCTCTGGCAAAATACATATCAATATCTTCCACAAGTGGTACATTCTCAAAATCACGCTTAGAAGCATCAGCAACAGTAGTATTTTTCTTACCCTTTGTTACAATTACACCATCTTCATATAATGGACTTTCTATCTGGATTCTGTTAAATCCAAAATCTTCGTTGTTAAATATTTTTGATTCACATACTTTTCCGTCAAGTTCGTATGTAGTATTTGCAAATTCCCCATACGCTTTTACAATCACTTCTCTATCTGCTTCCGTAATATCATTACGCTTATTTCCTAAATTTTTTCTTCTCGCTACTGCCATTTTAGAAGCATCTATCAACTGCACTTTTCCCTGTCTATGTGCTGGCTTGTCTTTTGAAATAATCCAAATATATGTTGTGATACCAGTATTGTAAAATACATCGGTTGAAAGTTGCACGATAGCATCCAGCCAGTCATTTTCTAACATATATCTTCTGATTTCCGATTCTCCAGATTCCGCAGAACCAGTAAAAAGTGATGAACCATTATGGATAATAGCCATTCTGCCATCATCCTTTAACTTTGCAATTCCATTCAAATCAAATAACATCTGTCCGTCTGAAATCTTAGGTAAACCAACTGCAAATCTTCCGTTATCGCCTAATTTTGCTTCATCTTCAACAGCCTTTTTCTCTACTTTCCAGTCAACGCCAAAAGGCGGATTACTGATAATATAGTCAAACTTATAACCGCTGAATTTATCATCGGACAAAGTGTTACCCTTACGCATATTATCAGAGTTACCACCACGAATAAGCATATCTGCCTTTGCGATAGCGTATGTTTCTGGATTTAATTCCTGTCCGAATACTGTTACATCTGCATCCGCATCCAACTGTGTTAAACGCTCTGTCATACAAGTAAGCATCTGGCTTGTACCCATAGTCATATCATATACAGTTTTAGTAACACCTTCCTCGATCAATACATCCTTATCTTCTGCCACTAACAAGTCAGTCATTAAGTAGATAATATCCCTGCTTGTGAAATGGGCTCCTGCATCTTCATCATAGGATTCTGAAAATCGCTTAATCAAATCTTCAAATATGTAACCCATATCAACCGCACTAATCTTATCCGCACCCATATACGCCTGTGGTCTGTTAAATGCTTCGATGATAAGGAACAGCATACCATTATTCGCAAGTTTTGTAATTTCCCTGTCAAACTCAAAGTTTTCCAGAATATCCAATACATTATCAGAGAAGCCATTTAAGAAATCCCTAAAATTCTCTTCAATGTGTTCTGAATCGTTTACCAACTTTTCAAAATCATATACGCTGGTATTATAAAACTGGTAGCCAGAAGCAGTTTCCAAGAAACCATTGATTACTTCCAGATGTTTTACTTTATCGTATGTTTCCAGCACCTTTGCCTTTGTAGGTGCTAATGTATCATTAAATCTTTTAATTACAGTCATAGGCAGAATAACTTTACCATATTCGTGTGGCTTGTAGAAATCTCTGATAAGGTCAGCAATCGCCCAGATAAGATTTGATTTTTCCTGCACATTTACTGTTGTCTGATTGTTTAAATTCATCTTAATAAACCTCTTTCTAACGTTCATTTTCTATAATTATCTCACATATACAGTCCATTTTTCAGGACTTAGAATGAATCATCTCACTCTTTTTTCACATATTCCATAATATCGCCGTAATCTACATCAAGAGTTTTACAAATTTTTCCCAATACACCAAGAGTAACCTCTTCATCTCTTCTAAGCTTTGTCATAGTATTAGGCGCTATTTCTGCCTGTTTTCTCAAATCTGCTTTGCTCATCTTTCTATCTACCAATAACTTCCATAATCGGTTATATGATACTGCCATAATTCCTTCCTCCATTATCATACAAAACTTATAAAATTCTACAGAATATTATACTACATTCTTTCTTCATTTTCAAGAAAACTTCGCACAACCTTGCGAATATTATAGAGTTAAAAAATCAAGACCTTTATAAATTCAAACAGACTGAAAGCAACCTTGCCAATCTGTGTACTTATGTTGTATACAACACTTTCCTATTTTTAGCTCTTCTTCTGTTTTCATCACACCTCTCTCTTATACGCACTTGCAAATCTATACCAACTTTTTTCGAAATAGCCTCAGAGAAGCTTCCGGTCAATTACAAGATAAGTATCTTATTCTAATTTCGCATTCAGCTTTTTGATAATTTTGTATGCATCCTCCCTCAAAAATTCCAACAATTCAGTCAACTCACTTGCAATAATGTAAAGTTTGTTTTGCTTTTTCAAATATTATCCATTCCCCTTTTAGTAGTCGTATCGCTACATCTTTTTATTTTCTCTTTACATATAATGACCTCGCTACCTCCAATAGTTTTTGCAAAAATTATGTAGCTAAATAACAACATACGTGTTAAAATTAAGATGCATTACTCCATTGAAGTTAGAAAATATGACTATAGGCTAAAAAATCAAATATGACAGAAAACTATACTATATAAGTCCAAAACAGAAAGATTTGAAGTTACTTCTCATTCATCTCTTGCTATCTTTAGTAGATTAACCGATATGCAGTTTAACTTTCAATTTAACGGTATTTTCTCTGGATGCTTATTCTGTTCTAGCCCTCAGGCACACTTATGACCAACAGTGATCGTAACGAAAAAGCATACTAAAAAATAAACCGTAAAATTTACTACCTCCACATTTTTACAAAAGTTTCTTCCGTTTTCTTAAAAGCACAAAGTATTGTCTATTTGATTAAATATAACGCTACATTGGACCGCTTCATTTTCTAAGACTTTATGTATAATCGTCGGTATGAACTTTATGATGCATACATATAAAAAGAAACAAAGAAAAACAAATAAGCCTACAATCAAATATGCAATAATTGTATTTATCTAGCAGCACACTATATTATAAAGAAAGGAGTACTTATGATATGATAAGTTATTTAGAAGCCAAAGCATTTATATGCGAACTACTACGAGGAGAACCTACTTCCACAACAGATGATTATGATATAAAATATACTGCTACTCATTATTATCGCTCAAATGGCGATAATAATGGAATAATATTATCAGATTCTGAATTAAAAACTTTGTATGATGAATTGCAATCATATCAATTTGACGAAGATCACCTTTATAATCCAACATATTACGAAGTTGCAATCGATTTTGCATCTCAACCTATCGGTCTAAAATGGTTAGAATCACTTGAAACACTCACCGATTTTACTAACGGTTACTCGTATAAAATCGACCTTGTATCACCACTTTATGCATTAAATGCAATCATTTGTCAATATGAAAAGAGAACTGCATCTCGTGATACTCTCAGAAATTATTCCATTGATCGAATTCGTCGTGGACCGCTATCAAGAGTCTATACTAGTGAAAATTATCCAAATACGTTTTCAGACTTATTACCACAACTTATGCGAGAATACTCCATCAGAATTTGCTCTGAAACTCCTACTTCAAAAGAACAATTCGACTCGTTAAAAACATCTTTCAGTTTCGAATTTATGTTAAATTTTTAAATGGCAATCTTGGAATACAAAGACAATAATAACATGTTTGCGAGATCACTTTCACGCAGAAATCGTTCAGACCGTTCTTTTCAAACCGCACCACTTAGAATATATAACGAGGATGTTGTAGACTATTATAAAATGGCTTTATCATCAAAGGATCCATACATCAAATATATTTCTTTCTATCATATACTCGAATATTATTATGATGAAGTTTTTAAAACCAAGCTGATTGCTGATTTAAAAAATAAAATTACTCATCCTAGTTTTTCATATAAAGACAATGACAAACTCTATGACTTAGCATCGTTTATTAAAAATCGTTGGAAAGCAAATTCAGAAGATGGACAAGGAAATGAACTAGAATCACTAAAATATGTCTTAGAAGAATATATTGATATAACAGAACTTCAAACAAGAATTGAAGCATATGACAATTCATCCATATCTTATTATGCCAACAATAAAGTACCTTTTAGTAACGCTCCCGTCATTCACTTCAGTGATGCTACAGGAATTATTACATCATTATCCAAACGGATATACTTTACAAGAAATGCTCTTGTGCATAGCAAAAGTAGCCGAGATAACAAGAGATACAAACCATATAAAAATGAAGTTGAACTAAACAAAGAAATTCCATTAATTCAAGCTATTGCAGAACTCGTGATAATTAATTCAAGTTCTAATTTATAAATCGTACTCATTCTACACTCAATCACCATAACAAGAGCCCACAAATTCGCGTAAATGTCGGATTTGTGAGCTCCATTTCTCACTCCATCTCTATCGTCGCTGGCGGTTTTCCCGTGCAATCGTACAGCACTCTATTTACACCTTTTACTTCGTTGACAATTCGGCTAGTTATTTTGCCGATTAGCTCCCATGGGAGTTCGGCATATTCGGCTGTCATGAAGTCTGTTGTTGTTACTGCGCGAAGGACTACTGCGTAATCATATGTACGCTCATCGCCCATTACGCCTACTGAACGCATGTTGCTAAGGGCCGCAAAGTATTGATTTACTTGCTTGTCCCAGCCAGCAGCGGCTATTTCCTCGCGGAATATATAATCTGCTTCTTGTACCATGCGCACCTTTTCGGCTGTTACTTCGCCTATTATACGAACGCCAAGACCTGGACCTGGGAATGGTTGTCTGAATACGAGGTATTCAGGGATGCCCAGCTCAAGGCCAGCTTTTCTAACCTCGTCTTTGAATAAAAGACGAAGTGGCTCTATTATCTCTTTGAATTCAACACAGTCTGGGAGACCGCCTACGTTGTGGTGGCTCTTGATTACAGCTGATTTGCCGAGACCACTTTCTATTACGTCAGGGTAGATTGTACCTTGTACAAGATAATCTACTGCACCGATTTTCTTTGCTTCTTCTTCAAATACGCGGATGAATTCCTCGCCGATGATTTTTCTCTTTTGTTCTGGCTCTTCTATGCCTTTTAGCTTGTCGTAGAAGCGCTCAGATGCATTTACACGGATGAAGTTAAGGTCATATGAGCCTGCCTCACCAAATACTGCTTCTACCTCGTCTCCTTCGTTTTTACGAAGTAGGCCGTGGTCTACAAATACGCAAGTTAACTGCTTGCCTATTGCTTTTGATAAAAGCACTGCTGCAACGGATGAATCTACGCCACCTGAAAGAGCGCAAAGCACCTTGCCGTCACCGATTTTTTCGCGAAGTTCTTTAATAGCATTTTCAACAAATGCGTCCATTTTCCAGTCTGCCTTGCATGCGCATATATCAAGGACGAAGTTTGAAAGCATCTTCATGCCTTCTTGTGTGTGCAATACCTCTGGGTGGAATTGCACTGCATATATGTTCTTTGAAGGACATTCCATCGCAGCCACTGGACACACTGGTGTCGTAGCTGTTATTGTAAAGCCTTCTGGTGCCTTCTCGATGTAGTCTGTGTGGCTCATCCAGCATATTGTGTTTGCTGATACGCCACTAAATAAACGTGACTTTGTATCAACTGCCACCTCTGTCTTGCCGTATTCGCTTACTGGCGCGGTTGCCACGCGTCCGCCTAGCACGTGTGCTGTAAGCTGTGAGCCGTAGCATATGCCAAGTATTGGTATACCAAGCTCAAATATTTCCTTAGGGCAAAGTGGCGACTCTTTGGCATATACGCTGTTAGGTCCACCTGTAAATATGATTCCTTCTGGCTTCATTTCCTTAATCTTGTCTAAGGACAGGTTGTAAGAATGTACCTCGCAATATACGTTACATTCGCGCACTCTTCGCGCAATTAGCTGATTATATTGACCACCAAAATCGAGTACTATTATCATCTTTATTCTCCCATTATATGATACATTTTATTTATGATTTTTGATTATACAAATTCAAATGCAATCTGGCAATATTTTTTTGTTTAGTCTAAGTATTTTTTTAAATACTTTCCTGTGTATGATTTTTTGCATTTGCTTATCTCTTCCGGTGTTCCCGTAGCAACTATTGTACCGCCACGGTCGCCGCCCTCTGGACCTATATCGATTATATAGTCGGCTGTCTTGATTACATCAAGGTTGTGCTCGATAACTACAACTGTGTTGCCACCTTCTGCAAGCTTGCGAAGTATTTCTACAAGCTTGTGCACATCCGCAAAATGTAGTCCCGTAGTTGGTTCATCTAAAATGTATATAGTTTTTCCCGTACTTCTCTTACTAAGCTCTGTGGCAAGCTTGATTCTTTGTGCTTCACCACCTGAAAGCTCTGTTGATGGCTGTCCTAATCTAATGTACGAAAGACCTACATCATAGAGAGTTTGAATCTTGCCTCGCACCGTTGGCACATTTTCAAAAAATTTCACTGCTTCCTCTACTGTCATATTAAGAACATCATAAATGCTCTTTCCCTTGTATTTTACTTCAAGAGTCTCTCTGTTGTAGCGCTTACCCTGGCATACCTCGCAAGGAACATATACATCAGGTAAGAAATGCATCTCAATCTTTAAGATACCATCGCCACTACAAGCCTCGCAACGTCCGCCTTTTACGTTGAAGCTAAAACGCCCTTTGTTGTAGCCACGCATTTTGGCATCTGTTGTTCCAGCAAATAAATCTCTTATCTGGTCAAATACACCTGTGTATGTGGCTGGATTTGAACGTGGAGTACGTCCGATTGGCGACTGATCAATGTCAATCACCTTGTCTAACTGTTCCACACCATCTATGCCGTCATGGGCACCCGCAATAGTTCTTGCTCGATTAAGCTTTTTAGCTAAGGATTTGTACAATATCTCGTTGATTAACGAGCTCTTTCCAGAGCCAGATACACCTGTTACGCAGGTCATAACTCCTAATGGTATCTCTACATCTATATTTTTGAGGTTATTTTCTCTTGCTCCACGTATCTTGATGTGACCTGTTGGTTCTTTTCGCACACTTGGAACTTCTATCTTCTTACGTCCGCTTAAATACGCACCTGTAACAGAAGCTTTGTTTGCCATAATGTCCTTTGCACTACCGCAGGCAACCACCTGACCACCATGCTCTCCGGCGCCCGGACCAATATCCACGATATAATCCGCAGCAAACATTGTATCCTCATCGTGTTCTACAACTATAAGTGTATTACCAAGGTCACGCAAATGCTTTAGCGTCTTTAAAAGCTTGTCGTTATCTCGCTGATGTAAGCCTATACTTGGCTCATCCAAGATATATGCAACACCAACAAGGCCAGAGCCAATCTGTGTTGCAAGACGTATTCTTTGCGCCTCACCACCTGAAAGCGTTCCTGTTGCACGCGAAAGATTAAGATAATCTAAACCTACGTCCATCAAGAAACCTATTCTTGCATTAATTTCCTTTAATATTTGCTCGCCGATAAGAAGTTGTCTATCGCTAAGTTGCATATTTGCAAGAAATGTTTGTAAATCTCTAATTGAATATGCTGTAATCTGCGCTATATTTTTGTCCGCTACTGTTACTGCTAAGGATTCTTGCTTAAGTCTTTGACCCTTACAAAGTGCACATGGCGTAATACGCATATATGATTCGTATTCCTGCTTCATCGTCTCAGAAGCTGTTTCACGATAACGTCTCTGCTCATTTAGTATAAGACCTTCAAATGCAATATCATACACACCTTCGCCACGCTGTCCCTTATAATATACCTTTACCTTTTTACCATTAGTTCCGTGAATAAGTATATTTTTAACGTCGTCACTATAATCCTTATACGGTGTATCAAGGCTGAAGTTATATTCCTTTGCAAGTGCCGTAAGTATAGCATTGGTAAAACTTCCTGCACTTGATGAGGACTGCCAACCCATAGCTACGATTGCACCCTGATTGATACTTAAAGTCTCATCTGGTATCATAAGCTCTGGATCAAATTCCATTCTGTAACCAAGTCCATAGCAGTCAGGACACGCACCAAATGGATTGTTAAATGAAAAGCTTCTTGGTTCAATCTCTTCAATGCTTATATCGCAATCTGGACATGAAAAGCTTTGACTAAAGTTAATACTTTCGCCATCAATAATATCCACTATCATAAAGCCCTCTGACAGATTCATAATGGTCTCTATAGAGTCTGTAAGTCTCTTTTCAATGCCTTCTTTTACTACAAGTCTATCTACAACAATCTCTATGTTGTGCTTTTTATTCTTATCGAGCTTAATCTCTTCTGATAGCTCATAAATATTTCCGTCAACTCTAACACGTACAAAACCGCTCTTTTTTGCACTTTCAAATACCTTTACATGCTCACCCTTACGGCCTCTTACAACAGGTGCCAAAAGCTGAAGTTTGGTACGCTCTGGAAATTCCATTATTCTGTCCACCATTTGATCAACGGTCTGTTTCATAATCTCTTTACCACATTTTGGACAGTGTGGTATACCAATTCTTGCATACAAGAGTCTGAAATAATCATATATCTCCGTAACTGTACCAACTGTTGAACGCGGATTACGATTAGTTGTCTTCTGATCAATTGAAATGGCTGGCGACAAGCCCTCTATCATATCTACATTAGGCTTTTCCATCTGTCCTAGGAATTGTCTTGCGTATGAAGACAAGGATTCCATATATCTTCTCTGACCTTCTGCATATATTGTATCAAATGCTAAAGAAGATTTACCAGAACCACTAAGGCCTGTAAGCACCACTAATTCATTACGTGGTATATCAAGGTCAATGTTCTTTAAATTGTGTTCCTTAGCACCTCTAATTTTGATATATTTTTTCTCGCTCATATTTACCTCTTCAAATTACATATTCTGCAGCATCTTTTTAAGCTCAATAAGCCTATCTCTAAGCACTACCGCCTCTTCAAAGTTAAGTTCTGCTGCCGCCTTATGCATATTCTTGTTAACTGTTTTAATAAGCTTTTCAAGCTCATCGCGGCTCATTGATTCTATATCCTTATCTATAACCTTTTCAACGCTATCTGCTGCCTTACTTATACTTATAAGGTCTCTTACAGCTTTTTTAATTGTCGTTGGTGTTATGCCATGTTCTTCATTGTAAGCCGCCTGTATCTTTCTACGTCTCTCAGTCTCCGTTATAGCATTTCTCATTGAGTCGGTCATATTATCTGCATACATTATAACATGACCCTCGCTGTTACGCGCAGCACGACCTATTGTCTGTATAAGCGAAGTTTCAGAACGAAGGAAACCCTCCTTATCTGCATCTAATATCGCAACTAAGCTTATCTCAGGTATATCAAGACCTTCTCTTAGAAGATTGATACCTACCAACACATCAAATACGTCCATACGCATATCTCTAATAATCTGCGCACGCTCTAGGGTATCAATATCAGAGTGTAAATACTTAACACGTATGCCAACCTCTTTCATATAATCTGTCAAGTCCTCTGCCATACGCTTTGTAAGTGTCGTTACAAGCACTTTATTATGTTTAGCGACTTCTTTATTAACCTCCGATATAAGGTCGTCTATCTGACCTTCTACTGGTCGCACAAAAACCTCTGGATCTAAAAGGCCTGTCGGTCTTATAATCTGCTCTGTTCTAAGAAACTCATGCTCTTCTTCATACACCGATGGTGTCGCCGATACAAACAACATCTGATCAATCTTTTGTTCAAATTCTGTAAAATTAAGTGGTCTGTTATCCTTTGCCGAAGGCAATCTAAAACCATAATCCACCAGACTTGTCTTACGCGCCTGGTCGCCTGCATACATACCTCTAATCTGTGGTATAGTTATATGCGACTCATCTATTATCATAAGAAATTCTTCTGGGAAATAATCTAAAAGTGTATATGAAGGCTCGCCCGGTGCAAGTCCTGTCAAATGTCTTGAATAATTCTCAATACCAGAACAAATGCCCGTCTCCCTTAGCATCTCTATATCAAATCTTGTTCTCTCATTAATACGCTGTGCTTCAATAAGCTTATCTTCTGACTTAAAATACTTAACTCGCTCTACAAGCTCTGCCTCTATGCTTTTAACAGCCTCTTCAATTCTCTCCGGCGATACAACATAATGTGAGGCTGGAAATATAGCTGTATGCTCAAGTATGCATTTTACATTACCTGTAAGTGTATCTATCTCAGAAATGCGGTCTATCTCTTCCCCAAAGAACTCAATCCTTACCGCGCTATCACTCGAATTAGCAGGAAATACTTCAAGCACATCTCCTCTTACTCTAAATGTAGAACGCTTGAAATCTAATTCTGCTCTTGTGTACTGCATATCAATAAGCTTACGAATTATCTCATCACGGTCTCTTTCCATACCTGGTCGCAGTGATACTACCATCTCATTATAATCAATTGGTGTACCAAGTCCGTATATACATGAAACGCTGGCTACAATAATAACATCATTGCGCTCTGATAGAGCCGCCGTAGCAGAGTGACGTAGCTTATCTATTTCATCATTAATCGATGAATCCTTCTCAATATAAGTATCTGTAGACACAACATAAGCTTCTGGCTGATAGTAATCATAATATGATACAAAATATTCTACAGCATTCTCAGGAAACATCTCCTTAAATTCACTGTATAACTGTGCCGCCAAAGTCTTGTTATGAGCTATAACAATAGTAGGCTTCTGCAACTGCTGAATAACATTAGCCATAGTAAATGTCTTACCTGAGCCGGTTACTCCAAGAAGTGTCTGAAACTGATTACCCTCTTTAAAACCATTAACAAGCTCCTCTATAGCCTTTGGCTGGTCACCAGTAGGTGCATATTCTGATACAAGCTTAAATTCTTTCATGTTCTTCTCCAATTTGACAATTTCACTGTCACGATTATACCACATTATTTTTATTTTGTATAGTACATATAGAACATTTGTTCTATTATGTTATTATTTTTCACTCAAACAGCAAAACGGTGACATTCTAAAATGTCACCGTTTATATTTTACATTTGTTCTTTTAATACTTCAATTGCCTTTTTCAACTGATTATCTTCTTCTTGGTTTCTGTCATATTCAAGCTCTATATCTGGTGTTACACCTTCGCCATGAATATTATTACCCTTTGGTGAATAATAAGTTGATATTGTTATTTTAATTGCTGTGCCATCGCTAAATGGTATCAGTCTTTGTACAATACCCTTTCCATAAGTAGTTGTACCTATAATTGTGCCCTTTTCATAATCCTGTATTGCTGCTGCAAATATTTCTGAAGCACTTGCACTATTGCCATTAGTAAGAACAACTAAAGGAATATTTATTTCGTTATTATCCTTACCCTTATGCTCTTCTTTATTGCCATTCTTGTCAATTGTATATACGATAAGTCCCTTTGGTAATACTGTATCTAATATATTAACGACAGTATCCAATGAACCGCCCGGATTATCTCTTACATCTACCACTAAGGCTTTCATTCCTTGATCAACAAGCTTATTAAAGGCTTCTACATATTGTTCATCTGTATTATCTTCAAACTGTACTATTTGAATATAACCGATATTACCCTCTAACATCTTTGATTCAATTGATGGTATAGCTACAGGTCTTCTTTCTACGCTAAATGTTTTTTCTTCGCCATCACGAACTACAACAATTTCTACCTTTGAGCCCTTAGCGCCCTTTATCATACTAACAACTTCTGAAACACTCATTGATGTTATGTCTGTACCTGAAACCTTGTAAATGATGTCTCCTACCTGCATACCAGCCTCATAGCTTGGTGCACCTTCAAACACATTTGTTACAGTAATGATATTAGTTCTAAGATCCTGACTAACCATTACACCAATGCCATAATATTCGCCTGACATTTCTTCTTTAAATTTATCAAATTCTTCTTTTGTATAATACTCTGTATAGGGATCACCAACTGCATCTAAAAGGCCTTCATAAATGCCTTCCATCATTGTATCTTCGTCAATATCCTCTAAATATACCCTATCTATCAGATTATACAAATATTCAAGTTTTTCAATCTTATCTTCCGGAACCTCTAAAACTGCGTTTTCCTTAGACTTGTTTATTGAATTTACAACTATAACTGCTGTAATCGTTGTAACTATAGCACCTACTACAATTCCAATTAAAGCGCCCCAAAACATTCCGTTACGAAATTTTTTCTTATCTGTCTGTTCTAATTCTTCATCCTTTGTATAGTCAGACTCATATTCATAATTATCCATTTCATTCTCCAAAAGAGCTTATATTTTTATTTTACACTTATATTGCTAAAAAAGCTTAACGGATCTACATAACCATCTACAGTTCTTACACCGAAATGCAAGTGAGGTCCTGTTGAATATCCTGTGCTTCCTACAAGACCGATTACCTCGTCCTGTTTTACCTTTTGTCCAACTCTTGCTATAAGCTTTGAACAGTGCATATATTCTGTCATTACTCCGCCGCCATGGTCTATAACAATGTAGTTACCTGCCGAAATGCTATACTGCGAAATAACAACTGTACCTTCTGCCGCTGCCTGTATTTTAACACCTGTTGGCACACCAATGTCAACACCATTATGTTTTCTAACGACACCAAGTACTGGGTGTAATCTATTAAGACTAAATACCGATGTTATTCTGTAATATCCTGGTACTGGCCAATGGAAATATCCGCCCTGGTTAATCTGCTCAAGCTTCTTTTTAGCTTCCTCTGCCGCTATTTGTGCCTGAAGCTTCTTTATCATAGCTTCAACCTCTGCATCTAATTCATCTTCCTGACGAATAATTTCTTTTAATTCACTCTCTGAATCCGAAACCATTGAGTTAAGTCTTTCAACTTCACTATTCTTTGATGCAAGTAAATATTCATTAGACGCAAGTTCAATTCTATTTTGAGATTGTAACTCTTCAAGCTGTGCATACTCCGATTTTAACTGCGCTTCTGTCGCTGCAATTTCATTCTTTGTATTCTGTAGTTTTTCCAACATCTTTCTATCATATTCAGTTATTTTACTTAAATATTCCGCTTTATTAAGAAGTTCTGAAAAACTCTGTGCATTAAATAATACGTCCATGTATGTCGCATTACCGTGTTCATACATATACTGAATTCTAAGCTTCATTGCCTCATACTGTTCGACCTCGTCTTGCTTAGCCTTTTCCAGTTTAACTTCAATATCAGCTATCTGTGTTTTTTTCTCCGACATCTGATTTTCTAAATCATATATTTTTTCTGTAATGCCCGCTATAATAGAGTCAAGTTCACGAATATATTGTTTTGCATTCGTTACATCAGCATTAAGTTGTTGCAACTTCTTCTGATACTCTTCTCTTTGTTGCTTTATCTTTTCTTGTTCTTTCTTAGCTGCATCAATTTCTGATTGAGAAATAGCTTCTGTTTGAACAGGCTTTTGATTCGTTACCACCAAAAATGATGTTGCAATCAATAAAACCAAGGCAACAAATTTCTTCAAATGTTTCTTCATACCTCGTACTCCTTTCCGCTACTTTAGTAGTTTTATTAAATATTGATATGTTTCTTCAAAGTAATCGCACTTCCTATAACACCTATACCAAGTCCTATTGCAAGAACTGTAGGTACAAGCATATTAAATACTGTGCTTATCTCAACAAATGAGAAGCCTCCTGTAAATATAGAAAATTGCGATAGCATGTATTCAATCGCATAGTCATATACGAAATATACAATTACAAGTGGTATAATAGCACCTATAAGACCGATTGTTATACCTTCAACAAAAAATGGTGTCTTTACAAATATATCTGTCGCACCCATAAGCTTCATAATTGAAATTTCATCACGTCTTACAGTTATACCAATTGATACTGTATTACTTATAAGGAATATAGATACTGCAATAAGTATAATTACAATTGCAATAGAAATGTATCCAACAATGGATGTTATCTCTAAAAGATTTTTTGTAGTTGACTCAGAGCTGTTAACAGTTCTAATACCGTCCACCTTTTTTAAATATTCTACAAGTTCATCCTGCATTGCTATATCACTTAAATATATCTCATAGGAAGCTGAATTAGCCAAAGGATTGTCGTCTGCAAATCCTAAAGCAAGGTCCTCGTAATCCTTGAAATATTCATCCTTGTAATTAGCCCATGCTTCTTCTGGTGAAGTATAGTGTATATATGATACTTCTTCCCTTGCAGTAATTAAATCTGCAATACTATTTCTTTTTTCTTCTGTAATATCCTGTTCAAAAAATACCGTTACACATATATCCTTTTGTGTCTGCTTTACAATATGATTAAAATTAATTACAATTGCAAACATTACGCCAAACAAGAATAAACATGCTGTCATTGTAGCTATTGATGCTAATGAAAACAAACGGTTTCTAAATATATTGGCAACACCCTGTTTAATGTTGTATCCCCATGATCTAATCTTCATATAAATATCCACCCTTCTCAGCATCTTCTACAATATTGCCGGAGTCCATTTTTATGACTCTTTTTCTCATTTTCTCAACAATATCGTGATTATGAGTAACCACTACAACCGTAGTTCCTCTTCTATTTGCTTCTTCAAGAATCTTCATGATTTCCCATGAATTTTCAGGGTCAAGATTACCGGTAGGCTCGTCACAAAGTAAAATTGCAGGATTATTAACAAGAGCTCTTGCTATCGCAACTCTCTGCTGCTCACCACCTGACATTTCACTTGGAAATGATTTGTATTTTTCTAAAAGACCTACCATTGAAAGCATTGATAAAACTTTACCTCTAATAAGCTTATTAGGCACTTCAACAACCTTTTGTGCAAATGCTACATTATCAAATACATTTCTATCTTGCAAAAGACGGAAATCTTGGAAGATTACTCCTATATCACGTCTTAATAATGGTAGTTTTCTTTTATTAATCTTATTTAAATATCTGCCATTAATATATATCTTGCCACTCGTAGGCTCAAGTTCCTTTAACAAAAGCTTAATAAGAGTTGATTTACCCGAACCACTGCTCCCTACTATAAATACAAATTCACCTTTTTCTATAGTAAGATTAATGCTATTAAGAGCCGGTGCCCCTGATGTGTATGATTTACTAACATTTTCAAGTACTATCATATGTTTCTCCTATCTTTTCACATTAATTATCCATATTCTCTACGTACTTCATATACTTAACAACCATCAAAGCAATCTTAAATGTTATTGCGTCATCAAAAACTCTAAGATCAAGCTTGGTCATCTTTTGTAATTTATCAAGTCTGTATACAAGAGTATTTCTATGAACATATAACTGTCTTGATGTTTCCGAAACATTAAGGCTGTTTTCGAAGAACTTGTTGATTGTCGACAATGTTTCCTCATCAAAACTTTCCATTGTGTTGTCTCCAAATATTTCCTTAATAAACATCTCACATAATGGCAATGGTAACTGATATATCAATCTGCCGATGCCAAGTCTGTTATACGCCACAATATTCTTATCACTGTAGAATATCTTACCTACATCTAATGCAAGTTTAGCTTCCTTGTAAGACTTAGATACTTCGCCAATATTATTAACAATTGTACCGTATGCAATATGAGCAGTACTCATTGCCTCTGTATTAAGCATATCCAAAATTACCTTGGCAGTCTTGTCCAAATCTGCATATGTCTCATTGGCTTTAACCTCTTTAACTAACAGAATGTTCTTTTCGTCTACCGCAGTAATAAAATCACGACTCTTAGTTGCAAACAATGTCTTTATAGTTTCAAGTGCATTAACATCCTTTTCCTGCTTAGTTTCGATAATATATACCACTCTCTTAGCTTCAATTTCAATATGAAGCTTCTTAGCACGCGTATACATATCAACTCGAAGCATGTTGTCAAGTAAGAGATTCTTGATAAAGTTATCCTTATCAAATCTCTCTTTATATGCTACCAAAAGATTTTGCAATTGGAAAGCGGCAATTTTTCCCACCATATAGACATCATCGCTTGTTCCGTTTGCTACTAATATATATTCTAAATGCTGTTCATCTAATATTTTGAAAAACTGATATCCATGCATCACCTGGCTATCTGCCTGCGATTCAACAAAAGGTCTTATCATAGCCTCACACTTCTCTGCTTCTGGAAATGTAGTTGCCAATATTTTGCCATCTGTATCTGCAACGCATAAGTCAACTCTTGCTATTGTCTTTAAACCTTCCAATGTATTTTGTAGAATTTGATTCGATATCATGTTGCCACTCCCTTTTATACAATATTACTTTTATTTTATCGCATTTCGTCCAAAAAAAAAAGAGAAAATACATATTTTCTATGTATTTTCTCAAATTTTTCACATTTATTAGTGGCAAATAATTGTCTGAGTTTCCTTATCGAAGATGTGAACCTTTGACATATCCATTGCAAACTTGATTGTATCACCAGGTCTTGCATTAGTACGTGGGTTAACTCTTGCTGTACAGTTGAACTGTGCAATATCGAAGTATAAGTAAACTTCAGCACCTAATAATTCGTAAACTCTGATTGTAGCATTGATTACGCTGTCTGGAGACATTGAAACAAATGATTCTTCATCATGAATATCTTCTGGACGAATACCCATAACAACTTGCTTGTCGATGTATCCACCTTCAATAAGTTTCTTAGCCTTAGATTCAGAAACCTTGATTTGGTTCTCACCAAATACTAACATAACGTCTGAACCCGATTGAGCTACCATAGCATCTACTAAGTTCATCTGTGGTGAACCGATGAAACCAGCAACGAATAAGTTTTCTGGCTTGTTGTATAAGTTCTGTGGTGTATCTACCTGTTGGATGATACCGTCCTTTAATACTACGATTCTTGTACCAAGTGTCATAGCTTCTGTCTGGTCATGAGTAACGTAGATAATTGTTGTTTGAAGTCTTTGATGTAACTTAGAAATCTCAATTCTCATCTGTACTCTTAACTTAGCATCAAGGTTTGATAAAGGTTCGTCCATAAGGAATACCTTAGGATTACGAACGATAGCACGACCCATAGCAACACGCTGTCTTTGACCACCTGATAAAGCCTTTGGCTTACGGTCTAATAAGTGTTCGATATCAAGGATCTTAGCTGCTTCATGAACTAATCTGTCAATTTCAGCCTTTGGCACCTTTCTTAACTTAAGACCAAATCCCATGTTATCATATACTGTCATATGTGGATATAAAGCGTAGTTCTGGAATACCATCGCGATATCTCTATCCTTTGGTTCAACATCGTTAACTAACTTATCTCCAATCCATAATTCACCTGAACTAATGTCTTCAAGACCAGCAATCATACGAAGAGTTGTAGACTTACCACAACCTGATGGTCCTACGAAGATGATAAATTCTTGATCTGCAATTTCAAGATTGAAATCTCTAACTGCAACAAATCCGTTTGGATAAACTTTACAAACGTTTTGAAGTGATAAACTTGCCATTTAAAATTCCTCCTAAATAAAATAGATTCTTAATTTATCTTTTATTATGATACAACAAACTGATTTTAATTGCCATATTACATTTGAACAAATTATCCTTTAAGATTTTGGTTATTTTGCCCATAGTTTTTTCGTTTTGTCGAATTTTCTCAAAAATTAGGGCAATTCCAAATGCTTTCACTGTTATTTTTGTACAAACCCTTCCCCCAAAACTTCCTTGATATCGTACACAACAAAGAAAGCTTTTCCATCAATTTCCATTACTTTATCTCGTATTTTTGCCATTTCCTTCTTAGACATAACAGAAAACAGCACCTTTTTAGATTCATTTGTATACATTCCCATAGCCTCTAATGCCGTCACTCCTCTTGAAAGCTCCTTCATTATACTATTCGCTATCTCTTCATATTTATCTGATATAATATACACTGCTTTAGCAAATTTCAAACCATCAATTATGGCATCTGACATAAATCCAGTTACATATACAACAACAAGCGCATACATTGCATGGCTCAACCCTGTTACAAATGCACCGCAGATAATTATTGCACCATCGATAAGCTGTAAAATACTCGGCACCGATAGGTGTCTTTTATATTTATGAACAATACTCGCAAGCATATCACTACCGCCAGTCGTTGCGCCAGACATCAAAATCATACCTACTCCAACCCCATTAATAATTCCGCCGAATATTGCAGCCAAAAACATATCACCATTCCATATTCCTATATCTGGGATAAAGGATATTAAGGTAGTAAATAAAACTGCGCCAAACAAGGATTTACTTACAAAATTTCTTCCAAGAAGAATTCCTGCTATTAAAAATAATGGGACATTTAAAAAAAGTGTGCTAATCCATAATGGTACATTAAAAATATTCTTTATTATAATCGCTATACCAGAAAATCCTCCTGTAACAAGATTCGCTGGTTCAAATATTGATTTTATTGCAAATGCCATTAAAAATGTGCCCAAGCATACATATATTTTCTTTTTCATAACCATATCCTTTCTATGGTATATGATTAGCACTTTTTGTAATTATATTCGGGTTGATTTTTATTTTTAAAAGTGATATAATTATCGTAGAAAAGAAGAAAGAGGTGATAAGGATGATGGACGTTTCATTAATGACAGCTGCAAGTGGTATGCTAAACCTAAGCACCGAGATTCAAGTTGCGGTCCTTCGCAATTCCTTAGATCTCGTAGAAGCAACAGGAGAAGGTATACAGAAGATTATGGAGAGTTCTGTTATGCCTCATTTAGGACAGAATATTGATATTTCATTATAATTTTCCACCTTTCTATTTATTTATTTTGTAAAGCAACGTCCCCCTGGTATGGCATATGCACATTTCAGGGGGGGACGTTGTTTTATTATATCTCAGCCCATATCATATATGCTACGCATATAAGCATCGCTATTACGAGCGATGGGGTTATCATTTTTGCCTTTTGTTCAGGCTTAAAGTAAGTCTTCATGTCTTCAGCTTTTTTATTATACTTTTTAAAGCCAAGGTAGCATAAGAATAATCCAACTGCACCTGCTATTGCCATTCCAAAGAACATCACTCCTTGTATAACAACAGTTGATGGTTCTGCTGCCATTTCCTGACTTTTTTGCATATATTCTTCAAAATTCATTCCAGTTTCACCCGACATCATATCAATAACAACTGATAATACATATGTCAAAGTAACCGAAAAGCCATTAACCAGAAAATGTGCAAGGCTTGATGCAAATATTGAACCTGTAAGCTCAACTAAAATTGCAAACAATATACCAAGTACCGTAGCATACATAAACTGATTAATGTTTAGATGTAGCATACCAAATAAAATACCACTTAAAATTGCTGCTCCAAATCCGGCACCGCTTCTATAATTTCTGTAAAGAATTCCCCTAAAAATGAACTCCTCTACAAATGCTGGCATACATGCCATAAATATAAGCTGTACAATAAATGGATATTCTGTAAAGCTAACAGAAACCTCCTGTATCTCATTTGTTGCAAATAGCATAGAAATGAAGTTTACAAACCACACTATCGGCATACAGCAAGCTGTATAAGCTATTGTAAGCAATACATTGATTATGCCCATTTTCTTGTATCTGCAGTGTTCAATAGGATTCTTCTTTGCAATCAGCATATATACCACACCCGGTATAAATACCATAGCTTGCGACAAAAGTAGCTGTGCCCATACCGGCATATCAATTGAAGCCACATCAAATAAGTAGCTTATCAAAATACTACCTAATAAATAGAACAAAATCAGTGCCAAAAAGCCCCTATTGGCGCCCTTTATCTCTTTAGTCATATTTTTCTCCTAACAATTATTTCCATGCAATAGCTTCAATTTCAATTAAAACATCTTTTGGAAGTCTTGCAACTTCTACACAAGAACGTGCTGGATATGGCTCTTTAAAATACTTTGCATATACTTCATTAATCTTAGCAAAGTCGTTCATTTCCTTAATAAATACTGTTGTCTTGATAACATTTTCAACCTTTGAGCCTGATGCTTCAACAAGATTGACAAGGTTGCTAATTGCTTGCTCTGCCTGAGCCACAACACCTTCTGGAATAACTCCTGTTGCAGGGTCTACTGGAATAACACCTGATGTGTATACCATGTTATTGATTTCAATTGCCTGTGAATAAGGTCCGATTGCTCCTGGTGCCTTATCTGTCTTAATTACTTTTTGCATAATATTCTCCTTTACTTTTTTATTATTGAATCTTCATTAATAACAATTTTATCTTCTTTGAGAAGTCTTCCTACTGCTCTCTTAAATGCATTTTTACTCATATTAAACTCTTCTTTAATAAATTCTGCATCTGCTTTATCAGTAAACGGAAGTCTTCCGCCCATAGCCTCTATTCTTTCAAATACTATCTTTGCATCGTCATCCATCTGAATGTATGATTTCTCGCGAAGGCTTAAATTCAATTTGCCATCTTCTCTAACCTTTGTAACTCTGGCATTAATCACCATTCCGCGCTTAACGCTTGGCAAAAGCTCCTTTTCTTCAATAAGCGCCGAGTACTTATTATCAACTGCAACAAATGCTCCCAAGCCCTTTTTGATATCATATACAAAGCCACTCACTCTGTCATCCTTGCTATAAGGACTGTCACTGCTTAAATGCTCATAAACCTTCATACTTGCGCACAATCTGTCACTTTTATCGATATATTGAACTACAAGACATTTATCCTTAGCATTTAGCGTATATGTCTGCTCTTTAAAAGGCAAAAGTAAATCCTTTTCAAGACCGCAATCCAAGAATGCACCTACCTTAGCCACCTCTTTTACCTCTAAAACCGCAAGCTGTCCTAATGTAATGTATGGCTTTTTAGTTGTAGCAATTATTCTATCCATAGAATCCTTGTATACATATACCTCAATGGCATCGCCTATATCTAAATCCTCTGGCACCTGTTTCTTAGGAAGAAGGACTTTTAACTCTTCCTTGCCAAGATATACACCAAAGTCAGTTTTCTTAACAACATTAAGTGCCTGAATTTTTCCTAACTGTATCATTATTCCTCCATTTTTAAAATGCCTGTCACATATAAATGTAACAGGCATAGTGACTGGGCTTAAGGGACTCGAACCCCTAGATGCTGGAATCAGAATCCAGTGCCTTACCATTTGGCGAAAGCCCATTATTAGTTCAAACAGATGTATTATACAACACCACTTTTCTTTTTTCAAGTACTAATTTACATACAAATTTATTTTCTTTGGTTCTATCTCTCCATCCGTTTTAACTCTATACACTTCATTTGTACCAAGAACTGTATAGTATGTGTATTCTGATGTACATTGTATATCAGAAATATTAACCTTTGCTACAAACTCCATCTTATTTGCTTTCATATCATATCGGTATAGAGTTGCCAAGGTATTACCCTCTGTTTCAGTAAGAACAAACAGCTTATCCTCGTAAACGTTGTATTTTACGCATTTACCATATGTATCAGCATCTATAAGTATCTCCGTTCTTTTTTGCTTAATGTCATATTTATACAGAGAATAACCCTTAGAGATGTCTATGTAATAAAGATAATCCTCTTCATGTAAGAGCATATATGCATTTTTCTTGAGCACTGACTCGGAAAGCTGATTTTTGACATTATATACATAAATAGAATTCATATCACCCTGATTAATATAATATATTTTATTATCCTTAACCGTGCTCATTGAAAATGTAGCTTCGCCTATCAGTTCTTCTGAATTACCTCTTATATTGTTTAAAAAAAGCTTGTATGACTTTTTGTCATCACTTGCTCTGTAATACAAATCATTGCCAACCATAACAAGACTCTTCATAACGTAGTCATTATAAGCCACGTAATTATTACCATTTAGATCAGTACGGCATATACCAAAACGATTCTTGTATGAAGTAACCGCATTATCGTATGGATCATTCTTTCTTACGTAAATGATGCTATTACCACCTATATTTATGTAAGAAGCCGTATCATTACCAATCTTTTTTAAATCACTGCCATCAGGACGCATCGAGTATATAGTTCCCTTATCTGCAGGATTTGCAAAATAAACTATTCCTTCATATTCGCAAAATGTGCCTCCATTCATCAAATTACCTGGAGTGTTACCCATTCTTTTGTCCTTATTGTTTTCAATTCTGCCATCAAATGCTTTCATAAGACCAATTGCTACAATAATTCCTACTAAAGATATAAATATCGCTAAAAATATTGTTCCTTTTTTCATAGCCATCCTCCATTCAAAAACTACATTCATTATATCACAATTTATTTCAATTGCAAAACCTATAAATAGGTGTTATAATTTAGCGTAGTAAACTTATACAGTGGAGGCATTTATGTTAGATTTAAACCATATCCGCGACGAGTTAGATGTAATAGATGCTCAAATCGTGGACTTATATAAAAAACGTATGGAATTATCAAAGGATGTAGCTACATTTAAAATAGCTAATAACAAGCCTGTTTTAGACCCTGTAAGAGAAGCAGCAAAACTAAAGACTATCACAGGTATGGTAGATACTGATTTTGATAAAGCTGCAATCGGCGAGCTTTTTAAGCAAGTTATGGCAACAAGTCGTAAACTCCAGTATCAGATTCTTGAAGACAATCTGATTTCTGCTCAAGATGACAGCGAATATATGGACTATCTTGACACAACCGGTTGTAAGGTAGTATATCAGGGTGTTCCCGGTGCTTACAGCCATACAGCAATGAAGCAGTTTTTTGGTGAAAATGTTGACCATATTAACGTTCCAACCTTTAGAGATGCAATGGAAGCCTTAAAAAACGGTGAAGTAGATTATGCTATCCTTCCAATTGAAAACTCTTCTGCCGGAATAGTTAATGATACTTATGATTTGTTACAGGAATACAATCATTACATAGTAGCAGAAACATTTGTCAAAATTGAACATTCCCTACTTGGTTTAAAAGGAAGTTCAATCGACAATATAAAGACCGTATATTCACATCCACAAGGACTTATGCAATGCTCGCATTTCCTTGAAAACTATAAGGAATGGCAACAAATAAGTCAGGCTAACACAGCAATGAGTGCTAAAAAGGTTCTCTTAGAAAATGACCCAACTCAGGCAGCCATCGCAAGTGAGGAAGCTGCAAGATACTACGGGCTTGAAATATTAGCAAAGCACATCAATTTCAGCGATGTGAACACAACACGTTTTGTAATTATTTCAGCCAAACGTAAATTTATTAAAAACGCAAATAAAATGAGCATTTGCTTTGAAACACCTCACCAAAGTGGTAGTCTTTACGGTATGCTGAGCCACATCATTTACAATGGTCTTAATATGACAAAGATTGAATCAAGACCAATCGAAGACCGCAAATGGGAATGGCGCTTTTTCGTAGACTTTAACGGCAACATGAATGATGCCGCTGTTAAAAATGCACTTAGAGGCATTGAAGCTGAAGCCATCAGCTTAAAATTTTTAGGTAACTATTAATTATTATTTTAAGGAGGAACAATCATGAACCCAGTAATTATCGTAGCAGTAGCAGTAGTAGTTATACTTTTGCTTTACGTGATTTGCACACGCAACAGCTTTGTAAAAGCTAACAACTCAGTAGAGGAAGCATTTTCTACTATGGACGTTTATTTAAAAAAGCGTTGGGATTTAATCCCTAACCTTGTTAACACAGTTAAAGGCTATGCAGCTCATGAAACAAGCACCTTAGAAAAGCTTGTAAGTATGCGTACCTCTACATACTCTTCTCTTTCAACAGAAGACAAAATTAATGCAAACAACGAATTATCAAACGGGATTTCAAAGCTTTTAGCTATTGCTGAAAATTATCCTGATTTAAAAGCAAACCAAAACTTCTTAAACCTTTCAAATGAGCTTGCTGATACAGAGGATGAAATTGCAAACTCAAGAAAATACTACAATGCAGTAGTTAAAAACTTTAATAACAAAGTTCAAATGTTTCCAAGCAATGTAATTGCAGGAATGTTTGGATATAAGGAAAAAACAATGTTTGAAGCTGCTGAATTCGAAAGACAAAATGTAAAAGTTGAATTTTAATATGCGAGGTATACAATGAAGAAAAAACAATTGAACTCATCACATTCAATTGCATTTACTATGTCCCTTTGCATTTTCGTTCTTGTGACTTTAGTAGCATTTACTGTACCATTAGGATATTCAGACCAGCTTAAATATTCTCATTTACACATACTAATACCTGCTCTCTGTGTTATAACAGGTTATATACTATGGTTTGTAAAAGGTAAAAATGCAAAAGCTCATGCCGTCATTTCCTTTTACCCTCCACGCAATCTTAACAGTGCTGAAATCGGCGCCATTTACAAAGGTTATGCTAATAGCAAGGATATCGCATCTCTACTCATATATCTTGCACACAAAGGGTATTGGGATATTGAAGAATTAGACAATACAGCAGGCAAAAAAAGCATTGTTATAGTATTTAAAAAACATTTTTATGATGGTTCAAGTGGTATAGAGGGCATTTTCTTCGACGGTTTATATAACATTTCATTAACCGACGAAGCAACTGGTATTAAATATGTCACTGAAGATATTCTCAATTTAGAATTTCACGTGACATCAAAAAAACTCATTAGTCTTCTTAATGAAAACTTAGATGAAACTTTATTTGGAAAAAGGAAATTATCAAGTCCGATTTTTCCACTTTTAGTTACTATAAATGTGCTTTTTGTTTCTTGTTATTCATCAAGCACCATAGGTGGCGGGCTTTTTATAGGTGCCATATTAGCACTTTTCTTCTCTGCTCTTATAAGCGATTCAGAAAATACCAGTAATTTTGACCCAGACGATCCAGGCAGTTTTATCGGTAGAATCATAGGAATAATATTTATATTCCTCGTTTGGGTTGCGGTAATTGCACTACCGACATATGCTAACGGCTACTTTTCATTAGTATTAAGCACCGGCACCAGTATTATAATTCTTATAATATTTGCATTTCTTATGCCTAAACGTACTCCTGAATATCTCAACCTTTATGGTGAAATATTGGGATTTAAACAATTCCTTGATTCAGCGCAAAAAGAACGCTTAGATGAGTTAGTAGCAGATGACCCTCGTTATTTTTATGATATTTTGCCATTTACATATGTTTTAGAAGTCTCTAATAAATGGATTGATAAATACAAATCAATCTCATATGTAAAATATAACTTTGATAACATACATGCAGATGCTACACAACTACGCAATTTATTAGATAAACACTTAAATGACACAAAGGAGTTATAATGGAACAAAAAAAAGTTAAAAAAATCATTTTAATAGTTTTTATAGTATTCTTTTTACTTAATTTTTTATCGCCACTTATAATGGGGCTTGTTTTTAGTGTTGTTGCCAATAAAGCCTTTGAAAGCGCTTCTATAGAAGCTGTCAATGAGGCTACCTTGGAAAGCAATGATAGCGACGATAACAACGAAGTTCCAAGTGAAAGTGTAACAAAACCCGTAACAAGGCCTCAAACCCCTCAAATTGTATATGAGTCTTATCCTTACTACATTACTAACTATGATGTAAATATTGAAGTTAGCGAAGACAGGGTTCTTTACATAACGGAAACTATTAACACCTTTTTCTTTGAACCGCGACATGGTATTATTCGTAACATTCCACTAAGAGCCACAATTCGCAGAGCGGATAACACCAAATCTTATATGCGCGCAAAAATCAAAGATATCAATGTTAATAATGCATTTTCGCTTTCAAACCAAAATGGTAACAAGGTCATCCAAATAGGACTTCCCGATACCACAATAATAGGACCTGAAAGCTACACAATTACTTACACCTATGATATGGGCAACGACCCATTAAAGGACCTTGACGAACTTTACTTTAACATAATAGGTACAGAATGGGATACTGTTATATCAAATGCTACATTCACAATTAAAATGCCTAAGGATTTTGATGCCGATAAGCTTGGTTTTTCAACCGGCACTGAAGGAAGTATTGGTCATTCCAACCTTGAATACGAGGTAAATGGACGTACCATTACCGGCTATACAACTGCTGATTTAAATTCTTTTGAAGGTATTAGCATACGTCTTGAACTTCCTGAAGATTATTTTACAGAAACCGTCGATTACTTTGGCTTAATCCAAAGAGCCGTACCTCTTGCCGCTATTCTTATAGGTTTTGTACTGTGGGCTATATGGGGCCGCGACACAAAATATGTTGCACCAATATCCTTCTATCCACCAAACGGCTACAACAGCGCTGAGCTTGGTATGATATACAGAGGCAAAGCAGGCAATAAGGAAGTTATTTCCCTTCTTGTATATTTAGCAAATCAAGGGTACTGGGATATCGAAGAAATCGAGAAACAGGGACTGTTCTCATCTCACAAAACATTTAAAATAACGTTTAAAAAGAAAAATTATACTGGAAATAATTTTGTTGAAAGAGACTTCTTTCACGGACTATACAAGCTTGCCAGCTATGATGATGACACTCAGCAAAAGTACGTTACTGAAGATAATTTGACCAACAAATTTTATATCACTGCCAACAAGATTATAAAGGACCTTAATTCAAAAACTAATCGTGCAACTCTTTTTGAAAAGAAAAAGATACTGCCATACACACTACTCATACTTTCAATGATGGCAACCTATGTATTTGGCTTTATCATACCCGCATATCATTATCACGGCGAATTAACATTAGTTTTGTTCACAAATCTATTCACTATAATAGCTATAATCGTTTTCCTTAACTTATTTAAACCAAAGGAAGGCAATATTGTAACAAATTTATTTGCAATTGTGTGGAGCTTAGGATTTGGGGGAATCCCTTTTTGTATTACTATCATTCCAGCAGTTATAGGTATGGGTAAATTAGACATTGCTCTAACCAGCGTGGCAGCATTAATAATACTTATTATAATATATAAGTTTATGCCAAAGCGTACCCCTAAGGGCGTACAGCTTCTTGGAGAAATTGAAGGTTTTAAAACCTTCCTTAAAACTGCTGAAAAAGCACGTCTTGAAGCACTTGTTATGGAAGATCCAAATTATTTTTATAATATCCTTCCATACACTTATGTACTTGATGTTTCAGATAAATGGATTGAACAATTTGAAGGTATCGTATACGATGCACCTGAATGGTATCACGGTGTAGGTGCTTTCAGCACAGTTACCTTTAGCAGTTTTATGTCACACACCATGTCAACAGCCAGCTCATCAATGACTTCATCACCATCTAGTAGCTCCGGTGGTAGTGGAAGTTCCGGTGGTGGAAGTTCCGGCGGCGGTGGTGGCGGCGGTGGCGGCAGCTCATGGTAAAAAAATACCTATAAAAAGGCGTTTCGTCATAAAATTAAGAACATCGCACTCATATGAGTGCGATGTTCTATTTTATTCCTTCCACCCTATTTTTACTCTATATAGAATATATTGGATTGGTAGCATTATTGGCAATGTTATTATGCACCATATATCTTCTCTTAGCACTTCTAATATGCATATTTGTAGTAATTGTTTTTTGCTCATTCCTACTTGAATCAGCGTATCAAATCTCTTTTTTCTGTTTCTGAAACGATTTCCTGAAAGCAAGCACATTACTACTATATTTACGCCGATTGCAAGTAGCACTGTTACTATGTTTTGCAACATTGACGTAAAATACTGTTCTCTATACATATTATTTTTCTCAAAGTAGTTTTCTACCATTATTTCATTCGGTGCACAATACGCCTTGATTATATTATCAGTAGCTAAGAATATTGCTTCGTCATTGAATTTTATTCTAAAATAATTATCCTTTACAGAAAGCTTATATTCTTCTTTATAACAATTTTCATATTCATTTTGCATAATGTCTTTTATCAATTCATTTTGAGTATCTATAAGCTTATTTGCAAAAGCTTTAGACGCTATTGCACTATAATATGCATTCTGTGAAAGTATGTCCTCAAATTCTACTTCATTATTCTCATCTATATATACAATACCGGCTACTTTAGCACTACCAGCAGCACCATACTGCATAAGAATATCCAAATTTGCATAGTAAGCCTTAGCCTCTTCATTTTTTGATGTAGGATGAGTCCCTTCATATTTATTAAATACATTTATTACTTCTTCATTCATACCAAAATCAATATCGTTTGGAAATATTTTTACTTTGTAATAAGGATATCTGATCTCAGTCCCTAGTTTTATTGATTTATCATAGACATTATTAGCATTTTTTCTTAAAAATACAACTATTTGTTCACCATTGCAAAATGCTTCATAATCCCTATATTCAGGGTCTATATATTTACTTATTCTATCATACAAGGCTTTAGTCGGTTCATAATACTCTGTTGCAAATAAATATCTTTTTTGTTCAGCAATCAAATCCGAAGTAACTAACATAGTTTCATATGCAAGATCATCCATATTTATGCCCTCCCATATCCATGTTCGTTGTGTCTCGACAGTAGAATACTGTATTCTATCTATTCCTTCTATAGAATTTAAATATTCAATAGTTTTATCTGAAAAACCTTGATTAATATTGTCAGCCCCTAATAATATATGGTTTTCACAGTAATATCCGTAACCAATATTTGTATCGGCATATATTCTATTATTATCATAAGTTACCGCCCAACCATTTTTAAATTGGGCACGAATCATATCATTGTCATAAAAACACATATGGTCAAACATTAATTTTTTATACTTAAGCTGATAGTTTTCACTCATATTTGCATACTCCATTTGCAGTTTGCGTTTTTCTTCTACTTCTTCTAATGGATATTGATATAAAAAATTATGATTATACCAATATGTATTAATCGGATTTCCATATCCAACCATATCATATTCGCGCACGATATTATCAAGTTTTTTGTCAGCCTCTTTCATATTAATTAAGCCACCTATTATAATTAGTGTCACACAAAGCAAAAAGAGTCTTACGCTTATTCTTGGAAGCACTCCTTCTGACTTGGAAATTCTTTCTTGCAAGCGTAAAATGCGCATATTTAGGCTTAGTCTGCGTTTTTCCATCTTAGCATCATTTTCGCTGTAATATACGTGTTTTTTGCTGTTTTTACGCTGTCTTTTTTCTTTAAATGAAAATACTATATTTGCAAGCATACCAGATATTATAGCTACCACAATACCTATAGCACTTCGTATATATACATCCT
>SVDX01000028.1 GCA_015057605.1 Lachnospira sp.
ATAAAAAGAAGAGAGAAACGAAAGAGAGGAGGAAATGTTAATGAAAAGAAAAGTAAGAAAAATACTTTTTGTAATTGCATTAATATTTGCTAGCATACTAATAACAAAAACAAATAAGAGCTTGGCTGCAGAGACAACGGTTGGTGATTATACATATACATACGACCTAGTAGATGGGAAAGCTGAGAATGTATATTTAAGCAATTATCCTGAAAAAGGTGCTGAAGGCATAATTCATTTAGGAGAAATAACAATACCAAATAATCTAGATGGGCATGTAGTAAATAGTATAGGAAAAAATGATGGCTCAACAATGAATATCTTTGGTTTATATGCTTATGAGATGTTTTTACAAGAGGATTCACCAACTAAAGTATTAGTTAGTGATATTGTATTACCAGAACATATTACAAAAATTAATCCTTATGCACTACAAGGTATTGAGTCGCGAGCAAGAATTGAAATTCCAGATGAGGTCGTAGAAATTGGTGAGTGGTCTTTTGCCAATATACACTATAGTAGGGATAATGTGTGGTTGCAAGATTTAGTTATACCAAACAGTGTAGTTAAAATTGGTGACTATGCTTTTGCAAACTTCATAAACAAGTTTACTTATAGTGATATAAGTGAAGAAAAAACGCAAATTTACGCATGGGCAAAATATTGGAGAATATATCCATATGGAGTAAGTACTATAACATTTGGAACAGGTCTTCAAACGATTGGTAAATATGCATTTGCGAATCAAACACATATGATAACTGATGAAACAATTTCTATACCTGCGAATGTAAAAACAATTGATGAGGGAGCATTTTTAAATGTTACTTGTGCACATTTTAGAATTGAGGATAGAACAGATACACTAAACATAGGAAACTATGCTTTTGCTTGTTCATTTATTGATTCATTGACAATAAAGAATACATATAAACTTGGCGTAGGTGTATTTGCAAGTAGTAAAATAAGAAATGCAACTTTTGAAGATGGAAACACAATAATTCCAGAAAGTACATTCTATAATTGTCAAGAGCTAACTAACGTAACAAAAACTAATAGCATAACAAAGATTGGTGATAAGGCTTTCTATAAATGTGATAAAATATCAAATAGTGAATATCATGATATAGTAGAAAACATTACAGAAATTGGTAATTATGCATTCTTTGATTGTGATGGCATAACAGGCAATATAGTTGTAAACGATTATGTTACAAAATTAGGAACATATGTTTTTGGACAATGTGATGAAATACTAAAGGCAGATATTCGCGCACCATTAAATGAAATCCCCGATGGAACATTTTATAGCTGTGATAAATTAAATGATGTAACAAAATTAAATACTATAACGAGAATAGGAAATTATACATTTTATGATTGCGTAAGTATAGATACAGAGGAATATAATGATATTAGATCAAATATAACAACTATTGGAAACTATGCATTTAGCGGTTGTACTGGTTTAACAGGTAATATCGAAGTAGCAGATTTGGTAGAAAATCTAGGAGAATATGTATTCTCAAGATGTTCAAATATATCAACTGCCAACTTGATACATAACTATACAAAATTACCAAACGGAACATTTAATAAATGTACAAATTTAGAGGATGTAACTATAAAAGACTCTATAACAGAAATAGGTGATTATGCATTTGCAGAATGTACAAGCATAGATATGGACGAATATGATGATTTAGCTCGTAATATAATAATATTTGGAAAATCAGCGTTTGAGAATTGTACAGGGCTGGAAGGAACATTAAACATAAAGAACATTGTTACTGATATTGGTGAAGCATGTTTTAGAAATTGTACTAATGTAACAGAAATAAAGTTTAGCAATGCAACACCTTATTATGGTAAAAATCTTGGAAAACAATGTTTTTATAAAGCTGCCAAAGATCAAGAGGTAGTAAAAATATATGCAGAAGAAAATAGTGTATATATTGGTCAAAGAGCATTTACGGATGTCAAAGAAATATTTATTTATACTACGGAGGATAAGGTTAACCTTGAATATAAATGGTATGGTGAAGATGCATTTACGCCTCCTTATGTTCATTACATTGATTGCAAGCACTACATCGACATAACATGCACATTACCTGGTATAAAATTAGTAAATCCAACAACAAATGAAACATTATCATCAGAATTTTGTGATTGTGAATCAGATTATAGTTTTAAACTTGTTATTGAAGATGGATATCAAAATAAATATGAAAATCTACAGATTACTGTAGTTTCTGAAGGCAAGTATACGACATCTGACTTTACAAGAGATATTTTAGAGCCAGAAAACAATAAGACATATACATTAGAAAATGTAATAAGAAATAAACAAATTATTGTTCAGGCAAAAAGCACAGGCACAGATTTGGTTTTAAGACAATTTATAACTGCTGTTAATGGAAAAAAGGTTAGAGAAAAAAGAATACCAAATATTGTTAAGAACAATAGTGGAATTCAAACTTTAGACTATAATCACACAAAATATCCAGTTACTGCAAAAAAAGGAGATAAAATAACATATACTATACGCGTATATAACGAAGGAAGTACAGAAGGTGTTGTAAATTCATTAAAATATTTAGTTGAAGACGGATTTAAGTTTGCTGAGAATGATGAAGTAAATACAGAATATGGCTGGACAATTTCAGATGATGGAAAAACAGCAACAACAAGCTATTTACAAGATAAAAATATAGAGGCATATTCATGGAGAGGAAAACCTAGATATCAAGATGTAAAAATTGTATGCATTGTTGATAAAGATAGTGACAGAGAAGGATTTATAACAACTGTAGCAGAAATTGCATCAGGAAATGATATGGATTCTGCCGAGAATTCAGTTACAGACGCAAGTGAAGCTCAAAGTTTAAAGACTATAAGTGAAACTTCAACAAGAGACTCATATACGAGATATTTTGAAGATGATTCAGATTTTGAAGCTATATTTATAAATCCAGAGCCAAAAACTGGATATAGTATAGTTGTAAACAAAATTGACTCATTATCAAGTGAGCTATTGAATGGAGCAAAAATTCAACTTTTAGATAGTAACAAGGAGCTTGTATCAGAGGGAATAACAGAAAATGGAAGTGTAACATTCTCAAATATTCTTTCAATAGGAGAAGGTGTTGATAAATATTACTTAAATGAAGTTGAGACTCCAGTTGGATATGTAAGAACAATAGACGGAATGATAGAGCTTAACATTACAAAAACATTAAATGAAGGATTACTTGATTTACATATAGAATGTGATGCTCTAGATATAAATACAGAATCTAGCACTATAAATGCAGATGTTGACGAAGAGAAAACCTTTATACCTATTTATACAGAAGCACAGCTAGCTAAGATTGGATCTTCAGAGCAAGTAACAGTAAATGGAAACAATTATGAATTTGCTAAATCATCAAATTACAAGTTAATGAATGATATTGAAATAACAGCAGAATCATGGACACCAATTACTGGTATGAATGGAATCTTTGATGGTCAAAATCATACTATTAGCGGACTAAAAATTAACGTAGCAAATGGTGGTGCTAATACAACATTTGAAGGACAAAATAATGCTTCAGGACTTTTTGCAAATTTTGCAGGAGAAATAAGAAACTTAAATATTAGCTCTGCAAGTGTAACAGGGGAAACAACAGGTGACAATCCTGGAACAGGTATTTTAGTTGGACATACAACAGGAACAACTGTTATAGTAAATTGTAATATTACAGATAGTACAATGTCTGTACAATCTACGAACGTTGGTGCTTTTGTTGGTCATGTAAACGCAAATAGTGCGTTAAGAATTTCTGGTTGTACCAATAGCACAACTATTAATGGAACTTACAATATAGGTGGATTTGTTGGATGTATATACGAATCAGAAGAGCCAGTTATTATCGAAAACTCTACAAATACAGGTGCTATTACTGAAGGTGGAGAATATAACTTTGGAGGGTTTGTAGGATACATAGGAATAAATAGAAATACTGAGATAAAGAATTGTACAAATAGTGGAGATATTATACCGGCAAATGAAGGAATTAAAGCTAGTAACTGCGGTGGAATAGTGGGATATCAAGATAAGAATGCACAAACAAAAATTAGTAAATGTATAAATAGTAGTTCAAATATAGTAGGAAATAACAATATTGGAGGAATAATAGGTCTTTCTGAAGGTATTTTGAGCACAACAGAATGTAGTAACTCATCACAAGTGATTGCTCAAGCTTCAAACGCTGGTGGTATTGTTGGACAAGCTATACCTACTGGAACTGCAAGAACAACCACAGGTATTGGTTATGATTCAAGTACACACACAATTACACTTAGCATAAAAAATAAACAAACATTTAGTAAGTATGACTTAAATATAGTTAAAGTATGTGGAAATGAAAGTCTATCAGGTGCAAAATTTAATATATATGATGGTGAGAAGAACTTAATAAAAGAAAATGCAGAAGTAAATTCTGATGGTTTATTACAGATTGAAGATATTGTAGTTGATTCATTAACTACGGATGTATACTTTATAAAAGAAACTGAAGCTCCAGAGGGATATGAAATATTAGTTGATGACTATGTAAAAGTTGAAGTAACTAAAACATGGGACAAAGAAAATGGTAAATACATAATTGGTCAGTCTACGGAGCTTGCTGAAGATACGGAAGTTGTTGAACCAGAAGAAGGAGAGACAGCCGGTACAGGAGCAACAGTTGAGCCAATAAGCTCAGATGCACAAGTTAGTAACTTAAAAACTTTAATAATGCTTTGTGATAATACTGGAACGATTTCTGCTTTAAAAACTGACGCCGGTGGTATAATCGGAACTACAACGGATAGATGTATTATAGAAGATTGTAGTAATAATGCTATTATTTCTGCAGCCAAATATAATGCAGGTGGTATAGCAGGAAATGTTGATTTCTTACATACGTTAAATGAAAAAGCAGTAATTAGTGGTTGTACAAATGGAACGAACGAGAGCGATGACACAACAAATAACCTAAGTATAGGCGGTAAAGATGCAGGTGGTATAGTTGGTTCATCAAAAATTGACCTTGAAATAAATGATTGCAAAAATTATATGAAGATATCTGGTGAAGCTTCAGGTGGAATGGTTGGTCATAGTACATTTAAATTATATGCTCATGACTGCTATAATGAGTCAATAGTTGCAGGTACTACAGCTGGTGGTATAGTTGGCACTCATTTGGCTTATATAAACAGGCCATTTGGTGAAGAAATTGACCAAGAATATTGGAATAGACACGACAATTATCGAATGAAAGATGGAACTTTGGAGATTGAGGATTGTGAGATAAACTCTTCAAATATAGGAGGTAATAGGTCTGGCGGATTAGTTGGTTGTGATGGAGCAGAAAAAACTATAGTAAACGGATGTGCTGTAAAGGAATGTACAATAGGAGGAGAACATTCAGGCGGTATACTTGGCACATTCCTTGGAATGTCAATAGAGTCAAATGAAAGCAGTGTAGAAAAATTGACTATAACAGGTACACAAGTAGGTGGATTCATGGGTTCTTTTACCTCATATCGTTTCTGGAGTAATGGAGACGGATCAGGCTACTGGGGCGGCGTCAGCTTAGCAATGGATGATTTCACTGTAAAGGGTTGCAAAATATATGGTAACGATGAGGCAGGTGGAATTTCAGCAATATTACCATTTATGGGCAATGTAGGTGAAGGTGGATTAGATGTTGCCTTGAGTAACTGCAAAATATGCGGCGATGGAGATGTTAAAACAGAAATAATTGGTAGTAAACATACAAGTGGTATTATTGCAACTGGAAATACATCTGGTAGTATATACAGCATCATTATTAGTGATTGTGATGTTGAGGATGCTAAGATAATTCATAGTGGAACAAATCAGGACTTTGCAGTAGGAATACTTGGCCACTTATATTCAGGTGATTATTACCATGAAAGCCGAGTAGAGATTACGGGATGTAATGTTACTAGATGTAATATTATAAACAACGGTGTATCAATGCATACAAGAGCGGCAGGAATATATTCAGGTGCATATGAAGCAAATACATTAACAAATATTTATGATTGTACTGTTTCGGATACAACATTTGATATGAATGAAGGAAATGCTGGAGGAATTCTAGGATTTATGTATAAAGGAGCAGGAATAAATGTAGGCAGATGTGATGTAATTAACTGTGCATTCAAATATACTGGAGACTATACCTCTGGCTCGACAGCTGCGATTGTTGGCGGTGTATATCAAGATTATAGTAGAAGTAGTAAATTTTCACTTAAAATTTTTGATTGTAATGTAAAAGGTGTAAGCATCGAAAATGCACGTCAGCATGCATCTATGGTTTTAGGCTATTCATCAACAGGTATGACTGGTAATATTACCAATATAGTAATAGATAAATATGTTGATCCAAATACAGGAATAGAGAAAGGTAATTTAATTACAGTTGGTCCAAATACTTGTGCTGTAGGTGGAGTCCACGGAGGTGGAATGAACCAAGGAGGATATGGTGAAATTTTAAATATACAAAATATAAAATGTAGCTACCTTACTATTGAAAACGATGAAAACAATAATATAAATAGTGGAAATATAAGAGTCGGAGGAATAATAGGGGACGCTTATGTTAACGATGTTAAATCATTTACAATTGATGACGTTTCCCTAGAACATTTAAATGTAAATCTAAAATTT
This sequence comes from Lachnospira sp., assembly GCA_015057605.1. Taxonomy (GTDB): domain Bacteria; phylum Bacillota; class Clostridia; order Lachnospirales; family Lachnospiraceae; genus SIG291. The sequence goes on from SVDX01000028.1 coordinate 6,728, forward strand.
GCGCAATACACAAACTATACTAACATTGGTGGTATTGCAGGAATGCTTTATGCAAGAAATACAACATTGTCAAATATAACAATGGACGACATAAATATGACAACAAATGGAGGATGTTTATCAGGTGGTGTTGGATTTACTTCATTGGAAGGAAATGACACATTTACCAATATTACATTGAACAATGCAAATATTAAGATTGAAAATTCTGTTGGACAATTTGCTGTTTCTGGAATGGTTTCAAATAGCATTGGTACCGGTAAACTTGTAGATTGGTATACAAATGAGAGCGTATGCCTAAGCAATTCAATTTCAGATATTAATATTAAAAATACAAAAATTACTCTTAATGATGCTGTATTTGTACGTGGCGGTTCAATTGTTTCTGGTGTAATTGCATCAAGTGCATTCCATAGCATTGACAATATAAATGTTGAAAATGTAGAAATAGGTGCAACATTTTCAGAAAATATACCTGATGCTGGTTTAGATTGTAATATGTCTGCAGTAGTTGGGTACAATAATGGTAATTCATTTGTATTTGGAGAGCGCGAGAATGTATATATGTCTAATATAAATATAGACAATGTAAAAATAAACAATCCATCTAAGAATGGAGTATCTGGAGGAATAATAGGTGTAGAAGAGTCTAAAACTGAATATAGTATATGGGAAAATAATAATTCAATTACATATACACATAGCGCATTTGCAAACATTGACAATTCTGAAGTAAAAGACATTGAAATAAACGGCAAATACGCTGTTGGTGGACTTGTAGGATGCGGAAGAGTTAAAATAAATAATTCTAAAGTAATAAATCCTGTTCTAAACGGATTAGAGTATTCTGAAGGTGGAAATAAGATTATTACAACAGTTGGTGGTGCTATTGGTATTGCGGTTGAGGAATCAATACTTGATGGTGTAGAAGTAACTGCTGAGTTACCAGCAGAAGGTGGAGAAAACAAATATGGTGTATTCTCAACTATGTTAGCTGGTGGTATCGCCGGAGTTGACTCAGGTAAGATAATAAATTCAACAGTTGAAAACATTATTGTAAAAACATTAACAAAACTACTTACGGGTGGAGAAAATAATAATGAAAATGATGATACAAACGAAATAAGTGGATCAGATGGAAGCGTATATCCTTACGCAGATGCAATTCATGTTCAACACTTAGAAGAATATGAAAATTGTGAAAAGAATAATGTAACCGTAATTTGCGGAGAAGAAATCTAAATTTAAAAATAGGGACGGACTCATTTTTTCGAGAACTTTTTGGGACTCTTAAAAAAGTCTGGAACAAATTTTAATAAAATGAGGACAGAGCAAGAATATTGCTCTGTCCCTATTTTGTATCTGCGATATTTTAATATGTAAACTTAAAAAATGAGTCCGTCCCTATTTATCAAATTTAGATTACACGAATATAATAGTATTATTATTGTTGATTAGGAGGATGTATGGACAATCAGAGAGGGTTTTTCTATTATACTATTCGAAGAGGCGATACTATTTATAAAATTGCAAATGAATTTGGTAGTTCAATACAACGTATTATAATAGCTAATCCAGGGATAAATATATATAACTTAAATGTAGGAGATAAAATCATTGTTCCAATAGGAAATGTTACTAGGGATGATGAGTATTATAATTCAAGTAAGCTAAATAATGATTTAAAAGCACTAAAGATGTTATATCCATTTATTCAGATAATAGAAATTGGAAGAAGTGTAAGGGGAGTACAAATTCAGTGTGTAAAAATTGGGGTTGGAACAAAAGAAGTATCTTATAATGCATCATTTCATGCCAACGAATTAATTACTACCAATGTACTTATGAGATTTATTGAAGAATATGCTAGAGCGTTTGTAAATAATGATTCAATAAATGGACATAATGCAAAAAAAATATACTACAATACAACAAACTATATTGTGCCACTGGTAAATACAGATGGGGTTGATTTAGTCACAGAAAGTATACCAATTGTGGATAACACATACATAAATGCGCAAAAAATTGCAAACAATTATCCAGCTATTTCATTTCCTAGCGGATGGAAAGCCAATATACAGGGAGTAGATTTAAATTTGCAGTTCCCTGCACGGATGGGAAGAAGCTAGAAGAATAAAATTTGCACAAGGGTTTACAACACCGGCACCAAGGGATTTTGTAGGAGATGGACCATTAGTTGCTCCGGAAGCATTAGCAATGTATAACTTTACGCTGGGACATGATTTTAGATTAATAATTGCGTACCATACACAGGGAAAAGAAATTTACTGGAATTTTCAAAATATAAATCCACCACAGGGAAGAGAAATCGCTGAAAGATTTAGCCGTGCTAGTGGATATAGTGTCAAAGATGTTCCATATAATTCAAGTTTTGCCGGATATAAAGATTGGTTTATACAGGAATACAATAGACCAGGTTACACAATAGAAGCTGGAATTGGGGTAAATCCGTTATCTATGGACCAATTCTTTGATATCTATGCAGACAACATAGGCATATTAACACTTGGAATGGTAGTGTAAATAGTAAATTTTAAAAGTGTAATGGGCTAGCAACATAGAAAACAAAATGGAAATAATCAGCAATAAGCTTGGTTGGTAAAAAAATTGAAAAAGGAGATATCTTTGTGTGTATTTAAAATAAGTATATTAATCTAAAAAATAATGTTAGAATTTTGTATATTCCGACAGTCGTTATAGAATCAAAAAAAAAAGCCGTGGTTTCCTACGGCTTTTTTGTTGCAAAATATACTTAAATAAGTGTATAATTTTAACTGTAATAAACAGAGGAGAAAAAATATGAAAAAGAAAAGTGGATTAAATAACTTAAAACAGTTAGTGTACGTGCTTGCTATTATTTCGACTATTGTGTACATAGTATACAGAATAGGTTTTACATTGCCAGTTGACCTTGGAATTACGTGTATGATATTTGCCCTAATCGTATTAGGATTTGAAATATGGGAGTCGTTAGATTTTTTCGTTTATTATTTAAATATTTTAAGCGTTAATGCTGAGACACCTGAAATCCCTAAGGTTGAAAACAAGAATCTATATCCAGATGTAGATGTCTTTGTTGCTACTTTAAATGAAAATGAATCATTATTAAGAAAAACTTTAGTTGCATGTCAAAATATGGTATATCCAGATAAATCAAAAATACATATATATTTATGTGATGATGGAAACAGAAAAAACATGCAAAACTTGGCTGAAGAGCTAGGGGTTGGATATATTACAAGATTAAATAATAAGGATGCAAAAGCAGGAAATTATAATAATGCATTAAAGAAGACGTGTTCTCCTCTAGTTGCAACATTTGATGCTGATATGGCACCAACGCCAAATTTTCTAATGACAACGGTTCCATTTTTTATAAAAAAAGAAAAAGTTGGCTTTGTTCAATTGCCACAAAGTTTTGAAAATCCAGACATATATCAATTAAGATTTGGTTTATCAAATAAAATACCATTTGAACAAGAGTATTTTTATCATAGAATTCAATTGGCAAAAAATGCAACAAATTCTACAATTTATTGTGGAACAAATGCTGTAATCTCTAGGGAGGCTTTGGATACAACAAATGGTTTCGCGTTATCAACAATTTCAGAAGATATTGCAACAGGAATGTTGATTGAGGAAAATGGATATAGAGGAATTGCTCTTGATAATGTTGAGGCATATGGGCAAGCTGTTGATGATTTAACTGCATACGCAAAGCAACATTCAAGATGGGCAAGAGGATGCGTACAAATATTAAAAAAATATAAGATAATGGGTCGAAATAAATTAAGTTTTAGACAAAAGTTAGAGTATTTATCATGTATTTCATATTGGTTTTTTGGAATAAAAAGAATAATATATTTAATTGCACCATTATTATTTAGTTTATTTGGTTTGATAATTGTAGATTGTGATTTGAAAATGTTTATTGCGTTTTGGTTACCAGCATATTTGATTAAAAGATTTGCTCTGGATAAGCTTGAAAAAAATAAAAGATCATCTACATGGACAAAAATATATGAAACAATACAAGCGCCCGTAATGTGTAAAGAAGTTGCAAAAGAATTTTTAGGATTTGGAAGTACTAAATTTGAAGTAACACCAAAGAATAAATGGTCAAAAAAGATGACAAAAACAAACAAAAATATGTTGTTAGTACATTTTACATTACTAATGTTAAGCATAGTTGCATTTGGAATGTCAATTACGAGAATAGCAGGTTCAGGAATAAATGTATATATTTTACCAATTATTTGGTTATGCTCTAATATTTTTTATTTGGGAATTTCAGTATTTTTTGATTTACGCGTTAGACCAGTATACTTTGAATCATTTACTCCAAATAAAATAAAAAAATATAAAAAATATACATTGCTTGCTATGTTTGGAACAATTGGAAAAAAGAAATTTGAATAAAATAATGAGGGAATCATTTTTATGATTCTCTTTTTTTATGGCAATTAAATTAATAAAAAAATAATTTTAAATTAAAATAATTAATAAAAAAATAAAAAAAAAATTAATAAAAAATAAATAAAAAAATAGAAAAAATAATTAATAAAAATAAATTAAAAAATAATTAATAAAAAATAAAATGCTTACCATTGCTGGGATTAAAATTGCTTTGGATAAAAAATAAATTAGAAAATAATTAAAATATAAATTGAAAAAATAATAAATAAAATAATAAAAAATAATTTTAAATTATTATAAAAATTTTGTATTTTAATTGTACTTGAATTATTTTTTTATATAAAGTAGAATTGTTTTAATAAAAATTTAAAAAGGAATTTGTGGAGTATGAAAAAAATAATAATTTGCATAGCAATTTTTGCATTAATTATGGGAATAATTTTTATATATTTTAAATTAGTAAAAAATAATAATAGTATTTTTAGTAGTGAGAAAACAGAAAATGTTGAAGAAAATATTAATAAAAATAGTATATCGTATACGGGGTGGCTTAAAACTAGTGGTGCAGAATTACAAAACGAGCATGGTGAAAAAATTCAATTAAAAGGATTGAGTAGTCATGGAATTCAATGGTTTCCTGATGTAATTACATATGATAATTTAAAAGAGCTAAAAGAAAATTGGCATATAAATGTATTTAGAATTGCCATGTATACAGACCAAAATGTTAATGGATATATTGCTCATCCAGAAGAATCAAAAGCTTTAGTAAAAGAGATAGTTCAATATGCAAAGGATTTGGATTTATATGTAATTATTGATTGGCACATTTTAAGCGATAATAATCCTCAAATATATAAGCAACAATCAATTGAGTTTTTTGATGAAATGTCTAGGGAATATGCGGATACACCAAATGTAATTTATGAAATATGTAATGAACCAAATGGATATGATGTTAAATGGGAGACATCGGTCAAACCTTATGCCGAAGAACTTATTTCAACCATAAGAAAGAATTGTCCAAAATCACTCATAATAGTTGGAACAACAGAATGGTGCAAAGGTATAAAAAATGCAGCGGACGATCCGATTAATACTCCTAATATAGTATACGCATGCCATTTTTATGCTGGATCACATAGGGATGAACTTAGATCTAAAATAGATTATTGTAGGGAAAAAAATATTCCGATATTTGTTTCAGAATGTGGTATAACAGATGCAACAGGTAATGGCAGAATATATGAAGAAGAATTTAAAAAATGGATTGAATATTTGAATAATAATAATATCAGTTGGGTATTTTGGTCTTTTTGTAACAAGGACGAAAGCTCATCAATACTAACTCCAGAATATAAAATACAAACAACAAATGAATCAGAAGAGATTTCGACAGAAACTACTAGTGAGCAAGTCGATGAAAATACAGAAGTTGTAAAGATTGATGATTATTTAACAGAAACAGGAATAATTATAAAAAGTCTACTTTAAAATAGGGACGGACTCATTTTTCGAGTAAACCATAAAATAAATTGGTAAACTTAAAAAAATGAGTCCGTCCCTATTTTTAGATATTCCATCCGCCGTTTATTGCTATTATTTGTCCGGTTGTGTAATCATCGTTAATTAGCCATTCGACGCATTTAGAAATTGATTTTGGTAGACCTATTCTCCCTAGAGGAATTTCATCTTTTAGTTCAGCTAAATCTTTTTCTGTTAAATGTTTATTCATTTTTGTATCAATTATTCCTGGAGCGATACTGTTTACTCGAATGTTTGATGGCCCAAGTTCTTTTGCAAGTGATTTTGTCATAGCATCAAGTCCAGCCTTTGAAACAGCATAGTGCGTTTCGCATGAGGCTCCAATCTGGCCCCATATAGATGAGATGTTAATAATAAGACCTGATTTATTATGAATCATACATGGAAGAACATCCTTGGTTGTATAAAATGCAGATGTTAAATTGGTTTGCAACATTGTATTCCAATCATTATCTGTAATGTCAGTAAATACCTTACTTTCAGATATTCCTGCATTATTTATTAGAACATCAATTTTGTGATATTTTTCTATACAAAAATTGATTAGTTTTGTAACTTCCATATGAATAGACACGTCCGCTTTAAATATGTCAATATTTATATTTTCTTCTAATAATTCCTGCTGAATATTTTTGGCATTTTCTTCTGATTTATTGTAGTTTAAAACTACTTGATATCCGTTTCTTGCAAGTGTTTTTACAATATTTGCTCCTATTCCGTGAGAGCCTCCGGTTACTAATATTACTTTCATATACAACTCCTAACTAAATATTATATTTTCTTCTTGTCTGTCTTCCATGATTCAAATTTGCTCCTTTATATGTGCTTGTAAGAGAATGACAATTTGGACATAGAAGAATTAAATTGTCTTCTGAATTATTTTTATAATTTCCGGTCAATATGTTCAATTTCGAGAGGAATATTACCAGTATATACATTTTTTTTATTCCAGCCACATTTGGCGCATTTATTGTGATATTTTGTAAATAAGTATTTTTTTATGTATGAGGAGATTTGATATTCTCCTCGCATTCCTGTTATTTCATTATTTTTCCATTTATTTATATAGTTAATATATTGGTACTCTTTTTGGCATGAAATTGAGCAATACTTTGCTCTTTTGTTTACTTTGACTCCACAATTTAAACAATTCATAAAGGTTACCTTTCTTAATTATTTTTAAGTACAAAAAAACAGACAAGTTAAAAAACAAGCCTGATTTTAAGTATTGGAGCCACTTGTCTGAATCGAACAGACGACCTACTGATTCATACTACTATAATTTTCATTACCACAAATGTGTTTGTAGTCTGGACTTTCTCTTTACCATAGCTGACGCTTTAGGTACACCGTATAAAGTCTCTACACTCGGATTTCTCCTAGCTCGGGATTAACTTATATAAATACTTAGTCTTCCCCGAATTAGCGGTGTCCACTTTATCTGTTTCCAAATAAAGGTGCAAAATAGTTCAAAATAGAAATAATTTTCTATCTATCCCACAAGTCAGTTGCTCTACCAGCTGAGCTAAAGTGGCGAATATTAAATTTTAAATGGTGACCCGTACGAGAATCGAACTCATGTCTCCGCCGTGAAAGGGCGATGTCTTAACCGCTTGACCAACGGGCCATTTTAATAATATGATGTTTAGGATTTCGAAAAATCCTAAACATTTGGTGAGCCATCGCAGACTCGAACTGCGGACAACTTGATTAAAAGTCAAGTGCTCTACCACCTGAGCTAATGACCCAAATGATCACATTATTTGTGCTCATGTCGAACACAAGAACTATTATAACTGGAGAACAATATAATGTCAATACATTTTTTAAAATTTTTTAAAAATATTTTTATGCAGAGAAATGGAAAGTATTTTGCGGAGCATAATATAAGAAAGTAGGGAAAAAATTGTCTAATACAACAATTAATAAAAATGTAATATATTTGTCAAAAAAGCTATGAATAATCTAATCCGTAGGCAAAGCATAAATAAGTATAACTTTTTCAAAATTGCAAACATATTGACAAAGATTAAAATGATGTAGAAAGAAATTTTTTACGAGGAGAGATAAACTATGTGTAAAGTGAAGGAGAAATATTTAGCTAAATTGACAATGGTAATAACAATTATATTTACGATGTTATTTTCGACATTTATGCCAATAATTAGCTATGCAGAACCTGTTAAAGATAATGATGGGTACGAAATCGAGAGCGATTACGTAAAATTTAATTTAACATGGAGTAATGGTTCAAATGATATAAGTATGAACTATGGTACAACATATGCAAATTTTAACATTCAGTTTGATACAATAAACCAATTTACAGACTTTATGATTCAAGTTGACTATGTTGACAGAGCCACAATAACTATGAGTAATTCAGGGCAGTACTATGGGGCATTTAATCAAAATACAGCAACTCAATACTTGAATAAAATACCAGGTGGAACAAGATTAACTGGTTCAATAAAGGTAGATTTTGCAAAAGACCCTGGATATAGTGACTACAGCAGAGATATTGTTGTAAGATTAATTGGAATGTATGAAGATAGTGAAGGTGAACACTTTGTAAAAATAACGAAGACACTAAGTGCAACTATCACAACAAATCCAGATATTACACCTCATACTGCTTCATTGGGGCCATGGGAACAAAGTAGTTCTTCAGGTTCAACAATTGGTAGAACTATAGATTATTTAAAGAATGATGGTGTCTGGATGATTGTTAATAAAATAACATTAAGATACCCAATTTTAACTAGTGCTTCGAGAGCAGAACATACAAAAGTCAAATTATTTATTAGAAGATATAAAGCAGATGGAGAAACAATAGTTTATCCTACTAAAGTAACAATGAATTCAGATTTGAGTAGATACTTTACATTAACAGAAGAAGTTGATGAAGAAGATGGAAATAAATATTATTATCTTGAAAAAGGTGAAAATCATGAAGAATACGATGAAAAAAATATATATTCACTATCTTTTGGGTCGTATAGTAGCCTTGGAAGTTTAACTGTAGAATATGATATCGATGATGCGTCGGAGACGGAGACAACAACAACAACACGTATTAATGCCAGCATGGTTTCTGATGGTTGGACCCAAAGAATAGATACAGATGGAACCTCACAAACTAAAACTCAAATTACAGATAGTAGAGCATATGCAATTAGTCATGGGTTATATAGATATACACCAGGTGGACATAACTGGGGAAATACATATATTGACACAGAGGGATATGTTGAGCAGTCAAATTTAGATGACTTTGTTAAAAATGATAAATTATCATTTGCTTTTAAAGCGTCATTTTATCATGTAACAACAGGATATATTGTAAATGGAAATGCGTCAATAACTGGAAATGCTCCTAAAATTTCATGGTATGATCCCGCAACAAATACATATTCAAATAAAGTACCTAGCGCTGAATCTGGTGAAATAAAAATCAAAAAAATTACAGTAAAGCCAATATCGCAAGATAATGAAGATGCAAATATAAAATTTTATAAAACCGGTAGTGATGAGCCATTTTTTACAGCAACAAAAGACAATTTGGTATTTGAGCCAGAGGGTGGAATTGCTGTTAGTTCATATAAGGCAGTTGCTAGTGAAATGCAAACATATTTATATGATGGATGGACAGTTGAGTATGAATTATCATCTAGCAAACTTATGGAAAATGGACTTACAAAAGATCAATTACAAAACCTAAGAGAATTATCACAAACTATGGGATCATCAGGTGTTTATTACGAAATGGGTAACAGAACTATAGCTACACACCAAATTAGTGATTACCGTAAACAAGAAATATCACATATGAGAATTGGTGCAAGTAACATAACTGTTTATTGGGGAAGCTCTCCAAAGGCTTACCAGTATGCTACGAATCTAACAACATCAGAAGAAGATGTTGGAAAAGAATTAAATGGAAAAATATACCTTGCAACGGCAGGACTTGGAGTAACAAATTCAAATGATTTAAGTAACTTTACATTTAAAGTAACAAATCCTAAATTTTATGTAATTTTACCGGATCAATTTGATTTTAAAATAAATTCTGTTACAGCATCAAATATGCCAAACATGTATGTACGTGATTACAGAATAGAATTAATCAACGGCAAAAGAGTATTAGTCGTGACAGCAGAAGGAACATTTGAAAGAAGAGGAACTATTAGCTATTATGATTACTTTTATGGTATAGAGATAGACTATGACAGAATTTTAAGACAAGGTGTAATTGATAGGTCTGGATATCTAACGGCATATATGGAAACAGATGAAGATAGATATTATTCTGGTACTGCAGATGTATATGACTATAATGAAAATGGAGATACAGAGGATATGATGGCATATGATAGTATTGCATTTTCAATAACTAAAACATCTAGAATTCAGGTATCAGCAGGAGCATATTGCGCAAGTGGAGATGTAAAAACAGATGAGGCTGTAATTGTACCAGCAGGAAGTTCGGTTAAATATAGAACTGTACTTGATGATAACTGGAGCACTATAAAAAATATAAATATTGTTAGCAGATTACCATTTTCGGGAAATCAAAGTATTAAAGAAAGTGGAAGAATCGAATTAGATTCAGATGCTACATTTACTAACCTAAGAAATATAAAGATATATAAAACAACAGGTTCATTGGAAAGTAAGCAAGAGATATCAAGTGAATATTATACGATAGGGTACTCTGAAGATGAACTAGCTAGTTTTGATACTGAATTTGATGTGGATGCAGATAAAGCAAGTACAGCAAAGACTTTACAAATTAAATTCAATAGTGATTATCGAATTTATAGCGGGGAACAAATAATTATTGAATATGAAATGGATGTACCTGTAGATACAGAAGAAGGAAGCATAGGAGCAGAAATAGTAGCCGTAAAGTACACAAATAATAATTCAAATCCAACAACATATGAGCAAGAGTCTGCTAAATTTGCAGTAAAGGTACAAGAGCTTAATGCTAAAGTTGAAGTAATAAAAACATTTGCTGGTTCAAGACCAAATATGGATGTTTCAAATATTAAAATAAGATTAACTAATATGTATGATGATAGCGATTATTATGAAAAAACAACTGATGAAGAAGGGCATGCGCTATTTGATCATGTTCCATGTGGTTACTGGAAAGTAACAGAAGAAACACACTTTAGAGATTTCAGCAGTGTACCTCAATATGTAATTATAACAAATAGCGAAGAATTAACTGAGGAAAATCAAAAGGCTGTAAATATTGTTAATAATCCAAATGTTGGATATCTTACAATATATAAAACATGGAAAAATTCAAGAGACATTATAAATAAAAGCATAACTTTTGACGTTGTAGGTACAACAGTAGGTGGAGATGAATATACAACAACGGTTACAACTTCGACATATACAGATGAAAACGATAATGTTATACAAAAAGCTGTAGCACTTGTTCCATATGGAGAATATACTATAAAAGAAAGAGTTGCTACGATGTCATCAAGCAATAATGGTGCTCAATGGGGATGGTGTGCTGATGATGTAGAAGTTAGCGTTCATTCCCCAGATGTTGAAGCTAATGTTGAAAATAAAATTGCATATGGTAACCTAAGAATTATCAAAAATGTGCCAAATCAAGATAGTACTAGGGGTCTTAAGTTCCACTTATGTGGTGTAGGAGATGCAAGTTATATAGATGATAATGGTCAAAAAGTTACATTCCCTGTTGATGAGACAATCACAATCAACGATCAAGGTGTAGGAGAGCTTGAACATATACCACTTGGTGTATATACGTTGGAAGAAATCGAAATGCCAACTATTACAACAAATGCAGGAGCAACAGAGAGATATATTCCAATAAGAAAGATTGTAAGAATTACGGAAAATGGAAAATGGGAAGAATATACAATCGATAATAAGTGGAAAAAAGGTGAAATAGACGTAACTGTAACAGCAACAACCGGTGCGGATTTAAGTTTATTTAAGGTACAGATTGAAGGAACATCATACTACGGAACTGAAATTTCAGAAATATATGATGTACCTGCAACAGGTAAACTATCAATTATAGATGTTCCACTAGGTAAATACAAAGTAACAGAGTATGATACTAGAACAGAGAATGGAAAAATATATACAAATAATCCAGATGGATTTGAGGTAACATATAACCCAGATTCTGCAAGAACAGATGGTGTTGAAGTAGAGCATAACAAAGTTGCGACAGTTGCAATACATAATGAATATGATGGAACTGGATACTTGGAGATTCATAAAACATTAGAAGGAGAAAGTGATCCAAGCAAAGCCCAGGGAATTCAATTTAGAGTAAAAGGTAAAAACTTAATTGGGCAAGATTATAACGAGGTAATTACAATTGGAAGTGATGGAATTGGTAAATCATCAGCAATACCAGTAGGAACATATTTAGTATCTGAAATTGAGGAATCTGTTCCAGATAAATATGCGTTAGTTGATGATCAAGAAATTACAATAAAGAGAAGTCATACACAAAGTAAGCCACTAAATCTAAACTTAGAAAACCCAATTGCAACAAATAATATTGTAATGGAAACTGAATTAAAAGAAGGTGGATATCCTTCAATTCCTGTAACATATAAAGTTACAAAAGTTGATGATGAGCTTAACCCTATAGAGGAGCCAATTGAGCAACTTGGAAATAAGAGGTCACATGCGGAACTACTTAACATGCCAGCTGGAAGATACTTAGTTGAGCAGGTTAAGGTTCCAAGTGGATATATTAAAGATGATCCACAACTTGTTACAATATCAAGAAAAGAATCTGGATATGCATTATTCATTATCGAGAGACCAGTGGGGGACGATTTTGAAAAGACGAGATTAACAATTTCTAAACAAGTTGTTAATAGCAACGGAGAAATTGCAACAAGTGAAGATTATCAAAATGCTAAGTTAGATTCACCAGAGAGCTATAGCTTTGAATTCAAGATTAAAAATGTTGGGACACAACAAATATACTACGCATTTGTTGGTAACAATAGTTCAAATACAATTGATGGATTACCATACGGAACATATGAAATAGAAGAAGTTTATAAGCCTAAATTTGCTTTTATAGAAATAACAGGTGAAAAAGTAAATTATAATGAAGAAACTGGAAAATACACATTTACATTTGATCCAGATGCAGCGGTAATTCAAAATAGAATTCATGCTACTGTAATAAACAAAATAAATACAGAGCAAGGATTTGGTGGACAAGATTATAAAGACAACTTAAATAAAATATTCGCAGAGGTTGAAGACCGCGAGTTCATTAAGCAAGCTAAGATATACATTAGAGACGATGAAAATACAAGATTATCAGACGCAACATTTAGATTATTAGACTCAAATGGTAATGTTGTTAAATTCTCTGGAGCAAACGGAGTATATGTATATGACAATTATGGTGAAGAAACATTAACTCCAGTAAATGGAGCTATTGTAGTAAAAGCTCTTCCTGCTGGAAGATATACACTTGTAAATGATACAGCTGATGAGGGACATTTCAAATCTGAGGATAGAGAAATAGTTATATATGACTCAGTAGTTGGTGTTACAAGAGTAGAGCTATTAAGAAATATTCCAAGAGGAACATTAAGACTAAGTACGGTATACACAGATGAAAACAATCAAGAAAACTATACACCACGTTCTAAGTATAAAATAATGAATCCTCAAACATATGAGCTTTTAACATTTGTTAAAAAAGCAGATGGTTCATACCATAGAAGTAATTTACCAAATGCTACGGATACAATTGAGTTGAAGGCAGGATACGTTGATGTGGAGGATATCGAAGCTGGTATTCCATACCAAGTTGGACTTGTAGATGTAACAGAAAAATATGGAATGAAGACTTCATCTCCAGAAACAATTACCCTTGAAGAAGGTGTTTCTCAAGACGTTAAAGTAGAGGTTGAAGATAGAAGAATTAAATTTGTAAAGGTGGAAACACCAAATAGTGGAAATTTCACAGTAGCACTTGATGAAAATGGAAAATTGTGGGCATATGGTACATATGGTTCTCCATATAGCTATGGTGCAGGTACATATAACTTTATATGCATAAATGATTTTAGTGGAAATGAAATTATAAAAGATGTACAATTTGTAGATTTTGCTTCAACTGAAGATTTAATTTCCGCAATTGATACTGATGGCAAATTGTGGATGTGGACATGGAGGTCATGGTCAGGTGCGATATCATATGGAAGCGAGGTACCAACATGTGTAAGTGATGTGGAAAATTCGCCATTTGCTAATTTAAAGGTTAAAAAAATTGCATATCAATACTATAGTGGACAAGCGATGTATGTACTAGATGAAAATGGAAAGATATGGTTTAGAGGATCTCCTCAAAACTGCATATCAGGTCAAGAACCATGGGTACATATGAATGACGAATCACTATTTGTAAATTTAAGCGAAAGATGTGATTTAGCTGATGTTACAATCTCTTACATTGGTAGAGGATGCTATAACCAAATGGTTGCAATTGATAATAATGGTAAAGTATGGACATGGGGAACTAATTACAAAGCAGCATGTGGATTGCCATGGGACCCTGATGGTACGTATACATATAATGAATATGGAGAATACTACATCAAGCCAACATGTATAAGCAACTTAGAGGGAAGTAATATCAAAAATGTTAAGATGATTAAAGCAGCATCAGGGGATGGTATAAACTTCTTGATAGATAGTGATAAAAAATTATGGGCTTTTGGTTCAAATGATTATAACTATTTCTGTATTAAAGATGATAACGGAGTACATTGGAATCCTATCTGTTTATCAGATGATTCATCTGGAAGCTTATTGAGAGGTCTTAGATTCAACGATATAAATATACAATATGAAACAGTTGCTGCAGCTGATACAGATGGAAACTTATGGATATGGGGATACGAAAGTGAGTCTGGAATATTTGGTTTAGGAAAGAGCTACTCAAATGAGTATGGTACATCAACAGCAGTTGCACCTATATGTGTTTCAGAATTAGAAAATAATGATTTATCAAGACACAAAATAGTTAGTGTTTCTGCACCTTATTACAATAGATCAGCTGCAATTGATAGCGAAGGTAACCTATGGATGTGGGGAGATGATGGCGTTCCTACAGGTTCGTCATATGATAGTTCAATTAAAGTACCAGAAATAATGCATATAGCTAAGTTTACTCACCTAGATATTCCAAAATTTGTAAAGGTTGCTGCATCATACTATGCTAGTGCTGGAATAGATGAGAATGGAAAAGTATGGACATGGGGAAGCAACGGATATAAACAACTTGGTAGAGGCCAAAATGATGCAATAGTACAAATCCCTGAAAGAGTTGGAGGTAGCAACGATTCTATCTCTGGAGAAACAATAGTTGACATTTCCGCAGGATATGACCATATATTGGCTCTTGATAAGGAAGGTAAGCTATGGGCATGGGGACAAGGTTATGATGGTGAGTTGGGAGTATATATGTCTGGTTCTTATGCATATACTCCAATATGTATTACCAAAAAGGACGGTCCACTAAGAGGTGTAAAAATCAAAAAAATCTGTGCTGGATATGAGAATAGTGCAGTTATAGATGCTGATGGTAAGCTATATACTATGGGATATAATGGTAATAAGCAATTAGGTGTTGAACAAACAGAGTACAATAAGTATGTGTATTGTTTAAATGAGGAATATCCTGAATTTAAAAATGTTAAATTTGTGGATGCTCGATACCCAAGAGCATATTCGTATAATGATTGTTTAATAGCACTTGACGAAAATGGTAATGTATGGACTTGTGGATATAATTACAATGGGCAATTAGGTTATGAAGATGGATACGGACAAAGTAGTACATATCAATATAAACTAAAGTGCTTAAATACAATAGAAGGTAATGCTTTATATGGAAAGAAAATAGTAAGCATCGAAAATGGTGGTTATGATACAGCTGCTGCCATAGACGAAGATGGAAATCTATATGTATGGGGTCATAATAGTTATGGTGAATTAGGCATAGGAAATACTAATACAACATATGAACCTACATGTGTTACAACAGATTCTACAAATAGATTATATGGCAAGAAGATAAAGACTGTTCAAATGGGTTACGGCATGACACTTGTTATTGACGATGAAGGAAAAATATATACTTCAGGTGAAAATTATTCTGGACAGCTTGGCATAGGTGATAGTAATACGAGTATAACATTAACAAAGTTTGCTTGCATAAATAACTTTAATGATTTAGTTGCAGAAGATATATCTGTTGGATATTACTATGTAATTGCCGTGGATAAAAATCATAATATGTGGGCATGGGGCGATAATAACAATTATAAAACTGGAACGAGTGGACAATTTACTAAACCTGTTAAATGGTTTGGACCAACTTATAAATATGATAGTGCAGCTGGTTCACTTGAAGAAGCTAGAATGACAGAAATAATCAGATATTATGATAAACAAGACACGAATAATTTATCAGAAGACAATGTGGTAGTGCCAGATAACCTTGTAGATAGAAGACAGGTACAAACTTCTTCATGGAATGCTGGAACAAGCTCATGGGTATATAAATATTGTAATATTGCACTAGATTCAGCAGGTAATTTATATACATGGGGTATTAACAATGAATATGGAATCTTAGGTGATGGAACAAGCAGACCAAGATATGAAGTTATGAAATTAAATGACAAAATGGATAATGCTGTAATAGAAGAAATCATATATTATAATAATAATTATGTTATAGTAAAAGATACTCAAGGAAGACTTTGGGGATGGGGATATAACAACGGAGGTGTACTTGGAAACACCGAAGTAAAAACATATTTTTCTCCAATTTGTATAAGTGAAGGAAATGCATTAGAAGGTAAGAAAATAACAAAAACATTTCGTTTTAGATTGGATGGAATGTATGCAATAGACGAAGACGGAAAAGTATATTCTTGGGGTAATAATTATACGAATGGTATATTAGGTAATGGACAAAGTAGTGGTATCAGCGTTCCAGTATGTATAAGTGAAGGCTCTGATATGAGTAACGCAAATATTGTTAAATTACAAGTTATAGATAATACTTTATATGCTACAGCTGATGATGGAACAGTATTTGTATGGGGCAGTGCAAACTGGAATAGTTCATTAACTGGTACAAATAATTCAATTCTTTCGCCAATTAGATTTGGAAAAGGAACAAATTATGCATCATTGCCAATAAAAGAAATTTATTCTTTATCAAGTTATAGTAATAGTAATTTGCTATTAACCACAGATGGACAATTATATGTTTGGGGCTATAATTACAATGGAACACTTGGTATTGGAACTACGGAAAACTTGATGAATCCTGTAAATTTAACAGATAAATATAACTTTAGGGTTAGAGATGTTATAAGGGCAGATTATTATGGAGTAATGATTGTTGATACGAAAGGTAAACTATGGTGCTGGGGCTCAAATTCATATGGCTATTTAGGAACACATGGAACAAGCTATGCTGCAACATGTGTATCTGGTCCAAGATTCCGTGTTAAAGAAGTAGTATCTACATCAGATTACACAACAGTTATTCTTGATACTCAAGATAGACTATGGATGCTTGGTAAAAACTCTGATGGTAGATGTGGAAATGGAACAACAGATAGTGTAATAGATCCATATTGTCCACTTGGCGATACAACTATAAGTGAAGTTTTGTCATGCGGTGGAACAATGAGAGTTATAGATTCAGATGGACATCTATGGGCATGGGGATATAACGGATATGGCGCTTGTGGTGTTGGAAGTGAAGAAACATATGTAACCACCCCTACAAGAGTAGTTGGAGATTTTGAAATTGATACGGTATATTTGTCTAACAATAATGGTATGATATTTACAGATACAAATGGAAAAATTTGGGCTAGTGGTTTATATGGTTGCTACACAACAGAAACCCCATCAAAAATACCAGTATGTATCAGTGAAGGAACAGATCTTGAAGGAAAGACAATTCAAAAAATTCTATTCGCAAGTTCAAGAACCTTTATACTTGATAGTGAAGGAAAATTATACTCATGGGGAGCAAATGCTGATGGTTCAGCAGGACAAGGTAGTGATGAATCTTATGTAACTGCGGCATGTATTAACAAAGGAAATCTTAAGGATGTAAGGTTCAAGAGCGTAGAATGTACTCAATTAGGTAAAGAGTGGATTATGAAAGCTGTAGATACAAATGGAAAAGTATGGTACTGGGGAACTAGTAATGAAGGAACTATATTAGGACAAGCGATTGGAAAAGTTACATCGCCAGTATGTATTACAGATTACTATGAAGAACTTGGATTTAACCCATACGAAAAGAGAATGTATACATTAATAAATGGAGTTTACCTATGTATTGATGACGAAGGAAAAGTATGGACATGGGGTCGAAATGGAAGATACTGTGGTGTAGGAAGCGATAACCCTGTTATAAACCCAACATGTATTACCACAGAAGAAAATGGATTAAACTTAAAGAATGGAGTTATTCATTATTATTCAGATATGATTTATGCGATAAATGAAAATCATGAAGCTTGGGTATGGGGTAGAGCTCAAGGATACCCAATTAAACTTAACAATACAACAGCAATGAAAAACTTAAATATAATGGAACTTGGATTTGATACATCAAATAGCAACTTAGGTGCACTTGCAGATAATGGAAAAATATACGAAGTAAGTGTAAATAATGCAAGTGGAATTGTTGTTGAAGAAAAAGAATATACAGGCAATATTACGGAAGCAATTGGAAATGTAACAGGAAGATATTTTGTTCGTATAACAGATTCTGAATATAATAAATAAAAAAGAAAAAATCAAGGTAGAGATACCTTGATTTTTTGTTCCGTAGGATTTTCTTAAAAAAGAATATTGTAATTAAAAATGTATTAATATATAATTTAAATGTACAAAAGCGAAACGAGGGGGAGTGTATAAATGGAAAACAAAAAGAAGAAGTCAAAATTATTAATTGCTTCTTTAATTATAATTGCTGGAATCGTTATAGCCGTAACGGTTGGCGGAATCATACAAGCAATTGTAAAGGCAGGAACGGTAAAGGTTGATAAAATTAATTTGAAGCTAACAGATGCAAATGGAAATGAGAGCAAAGAGCTTAGGGATTGGGAGCCTGGAGATATCGACATGATATCATGGAAAGTAAAAAATATAGGAACAGCTGCGGTATATACAAGAAATAAATTACAGATATATTGGAACGAACCAGTAGATGACGAGTTAAAAGTTATATACCTATATCCAGCCAATATGTCAAGACAAGAAATTTTAAATGATTTCAAAAAAGGAGAAGAAGCTGAATATGCAATACCAGTTGAAATAGGAACAATAGATTTTGGTGGATCCGTAGGGGAAAAGGTAGGAATTCAATATGAATTTTTAGGAGACGTACTTGATGGGACCAAGATGACCGGTAAAAGCCAAGAAGTTGATTACAATTTGCAAGCAAATGTAAAAACTACTGATGATAATAGTAGTACAGAAGATGATATAGCATTTTATATCTTGTTTAGTCCAAAAACTTCATTTGTGTTTGAAAATAAAACGGTAACAATCAATGTTATAACTGAAGCAATGCAGTGCACAGCAGAAGGAAAGGCTGAATGGCAAATTGTAGATAGTCAATCAATAGGTGATTAGTAAAATCTAAAGATAAAAGAAAGGTTGGACATATGGAAAGAGTAAAGAAAGTTAGAGTTGTTAGTATTATTGGAATTGCAATGCTAATAGTTGCAGTTTTTGTAGTGTATGCTTTGTTCACATCTAAAGAAGAGGATACTGCCAAAATTTATGTTGGCAACTTGGAGGTAATTTTACAAGAGGATTGGCCAAAGGATGTACCAGAAACTGGTATTGAAAGAAATAATAAAAAAGTTTGGGGCGAATCTGTTGCAGATAAAAAAGCATATGTAAGAATGAGATTTATTCCAGTTGTTAATTACCAATTTGTTGGAACAGAGGATGGTGTTGAAATATCTGAATGGAGAACTGCTCCAATTCCACAAGAAGACATTCGTGTAACAATAGCTGATAATGAAAATTGGGTGAAACAAGGAGATTATTACTACTACAAAAAAATCCTTCAACCAAGAGAAACTACAGATAAGTTAGACGTAAGTTGGGAAGTTCTTGAGTTACCATCTACACTTACTAAATTTGAAAATTTAAGAGTAGATGTAAGAGTACTTCTAGAATATTCACAAACATCAAATGAGGTATGGAAAGACATATTCCAAATAGATGATTTACCAGCAGGTGTTGAAAGATAGGAGGTACTTATGTTAAAGAAAAAGAAAATAATTGCAATTCTAGTAGTTATGGTTATATGTTTGAGTAGCGCAATTACATCATATGCGAAAGACATAACTATGAATGTAAATTTTAATGGAAGAACAATTGTAATGTCATCTGAAGATCCAAACACAACTTGGACAATAGATAATTTCTTACCAGGAGATTCTGATGAATCAAATGTTTCAATTACAAATACTGGAGAAAATCCTGTTGAAGTAGATACTGATATAAGCATTGAAGAGGATAGTGGATTAGTAGCAGGAATTAACCTAGAAGTTACTAATAGTGCAAATGAAGTTGTTTTCACAGGGAGCTACACAGATTTTGAAACAATTGAAAAAGAAATGCAACCGGGAGAATCAGAAACATATAAAATTAAAACAAGCCTTGATGTTAGTGCAGGAAATGAATATCAAGGAAAACAATATACATTGAAGATTAATTTTACATCGAGAGCGACTGTTCCTAAGGGAACATTAACCATAAGGTATATCGATAAAGATACAGAAGAAGATTTAGAGCCATCAACAATAGATACAAAAGAAATTAGTGAGCAGTTTAATCTACCAGAAACAGGTAAAAGTTTCGAAGGATATAAATTTGTTCCACCAGCAGAAGGTGCTTTAAGCGGATATTACGATGTTAATGGACATACAGTAACATATAAATACGAAAAAATTAAATATGGAAAAATAACAGTAAAATATGTTTGCGATGATGAAACAGAAAGTGATGGAAGTCCAAAAATATTAAAGCAAGATAGTGAAATAAAAGAAGTTGGTTCACCATATTCATTCATACCAGAAACATTTGTAGGATATGTATATGCAAATCATGTAGACGGAAATCAAAATGGATATGTTGAAGAGAATGATAAAGAAGTTGTTTTCCACTATAACAAAGTTGTTGAAAAGGACAGAGGAAAAGTAATAATCATATATGTAGACGAAAATGGTACAGAGCTTGAAAGAAAAATAGATACAAATGAAGTTGATATGGACTATGCATATACTAGTAATCAGGTTGTTAAGGCTATTCCTGGATACAGATTTATTGAAATTGAAGGGGATTTAACAGGTAAATTCAAAAAAGAGGATACAATAATATATTGTCGTTATGAATCAATAAAAAAAGGACGTCTAATCGTTGTATGCGTAGATGAAAATAACAATATTATAAAAAGAACAGTAACAACTGAGGAAGTTGGAACGGAATATAATTTAGGAAAAGTTGGAGAAGAAATACCAGGATATGAATTCCTTGGAGTTGAAGGAGATACAGTTGGTAAATATAAAATAGAAGATACAATGGTTATATATAGATACAAAAGCATAAAGAGTCCAATAAAAACAACTGAAGTTATTGAAGCTAAAAAAACAGGTGATGAAGTTACCAGGTATATAGTCATTGCGGTTGTTGCAGTTGTAGTAATTATAATACTAATAATTATAATGAAAAAGAAAGATAAAGAAGATAAATAGTTACATGTAAAAAGAGCGTAGCAGAAGCTACGCTCTTTTTGGTGCACCAGGAGGGATTCGAGACGCGTCCTAAAAATGGTCCACAGGACCATTTTTGCTTTAGCTAAGCTTAAGCATGTCCTTTTCGAATCCCATGTTGTATTGGTTTCTATAAATAAAAAAAGAAGTAGTTTTAATCTACTACTTCTTTTGGTGCACCAGGAGGGATTCGAACCCCCGACCTTCCGGTTCGTAGCCGAACGCTCTATCCAGCTAAGCTACTGGTACATCAACATATAAAATTTTAACGCACAAAATAACTTATGTCAATAGATTGTATGAAAATTTGTAGTAAACAAGTTGTAATAAAAAGAGAACAGAAAAGTAATTTAATTGTAATATAAAATGATGAACGCTGATAGAGCCATAAATCCCTAAGAATAATAATATTATTAATAATAAAAGTTAATTTGATGATTGCCGGAATAAGTTTTTTAATATGTACAAGCGAAAAAAAGCAAAAAAGGAGAGAAAATTTATGAGAGGAAAATTCAATGTAAAAAATCTTATCAAAATAATTGCTGTTGTTGGCGCAATAGTAGCGATAATTTTTAGTGTAAGATATTCGAGAAAGACTGAAGAGAAAATTTCTCAGACCAATAATCTTGAAACAACATATGATGGTTATCAAAGAGGGAGTTGGTCTGCATCGGTAAGTAAGAGTTATGGTGGAATTGGGCCATTTACGGTTGATTCCTATAAAGGCGGATTTTGTATGACGCAAGGTATTGATATAGTTCCAAAAAGTCAGAGCTTATCACTTTCATATAGTAATGCATCTGTATGGAATATTGTACCAAATGTCTATGGTAATGATTCACAAGAACTTGAATTCTTCAGAGCTAAATACAGAGCAGCAGGAGGAAGTGCAGGTAATATTTTTTACACTGCCCAACTTGTTATATGGGGATTTAGTAGTGATACAGGACTATCAAGATATACATCAAGTGATGGAAATGTGTGGGCAGATTCTAGTAGTGCACAAATAACAATACAAAACGGAAATCAATGGGTTGTTGGACCATTCCAATTATATAATCCTAGTAGGGAATTTCTTCAATTAAATAAAGGCTCATTATATTTGTACGAAAATAATTCAGGAAGTAGCATTAGCAGTTTTCAAATAGTAGATGCGTATGGATATGATGTAACAGGGTACTCAAGTAGTGTAGATGGATGGTCTGGTTCTTTTTACTTTGTATTTAATCATGAGTATCGCAAGGGTGTAAGATATAGAGTAGTTGGATATTATAATAGTGTTGTATCATATCAATCACAGGGATATATTTTCACTGGAAGAGGCAATTATCAACCTATGGGATTCCCAGTAAGACAAAGATATGATAGAGATATTGATGTTGATGTAAGTATTTATGAAAATCCATCAAAATATAATATGTATATTGTTAAAGATGGAGAAAATAGTCAACATTTACCTGGTGCTGAGTTTGAAATGACAAAGCAAGGATCAAGTGCAAGTTTTTATACACAAGGATCAAGTAAAATTGTAACTTCTAGCGAGCAATCTCCTATATATAATACAATAAGTGGGGGAACATATTTGGAATTGACAGATACAACTCCTGATATATATACAATAAATGAGACAAAGGCTCCATTGGGATATGCATTATTGGCTAATCCAATAACTTTACAAATTAATAAAAGACAAATTGGAGACGCGTACGAAATAGATAGCATTTCTATTAAATATGGAGATAAAGAAGTAACTGAAATAGCAGATAGCAATGGAAATCAAAATAAATGGTTTGCAATAGATAAAGATGGAAATGCTATAGTACTTGGAGATGAAGCAAAATATGGAAATGGTCCAACTGATGAAGATAATTATTGGATAGCAATTCAGTTCCATAGAGCAGCTGGAGATAGTTACACAAGCGCCTTTGCAATTAAATATAGAGATCCAAGAGCAAAATATAATCTTGAAATTGAAAAAAGAGATGAAATAGCCGGAAACAAAATGGCTGGAGCAAAATTTAATCTTGCTATAAATGGCAATCAAAAAGAAATAATTTCTAAAAACGATGGTGAGGATAACGAGGTTATTGAAATTCTGGCAGATAATACTAAGGAGATGAGTGAGCCAGAATTAATTGAGATAACTGAGATTGAAGCTCCAAGTGGATATTTATTACTAAAGAAACCAATTATTTTCAGAGCATATAAAACAACAAACGTTAATGATGAAGGAAGAATAGACATTGAAAAACTACAACTAATGAAGTCTGCAACAGAGGAAACGAATACATATATAACAGAAGGTAATTCAATAAATATTGACAAAAATGGAAATGTAAATGACAATAATAAGGTAGCAAATATTTCTTATAGTAAGGGAAAAATCGTTGTAAAAATATATGACGAGTTGAGAACAGGGTCATATATAGTTTCGTTTGGAAAAAAGAAAATATCTGATTTAAATGGATATATTGCAGGAGTAACCTATGATTATACATCAAAGATTAACGGCACTCAAAATAGTACAGTGGAAAAAGTAACAGGAAGTGCTCCAATTCCTCTAGCAAGTGTATCAATATCAAATGAAAATGATGCAAGACAGATAGATGAATTCAAATTAGAGGAAAAAGACGTTGGAGATAATGATATTAAACTTAAAAACTATTCAGCATCAATATTTGTACATAAAAAGATATCTGATGATGGGGATAGATATGAAGTTGATTATGTTGCATATAAGGATACAAAAAGTAATGAAGAGATAAAAATTACAATTGGTCAGAAACTATGGATATTCAAAGATGGAGATTATACAAATGAGGATCCAGATGAAAATCGTAAGAAAGACCTAGTTGCATACATAGATTATACAGATTCTAGAGAAATTGTTTTTGTAGATATAGACGAGGAAAAGAAACCATTTGAGTTTAATTTATATAAAACAAATGATAGTAACGAAAGTTTACCAAATACATATTTTAGAGTTGTAAAACATGAAGTGGATGGAGATATTGATTTAACACAACCAATTACAGAATCAGGGGATTTATTACTTGGATTTAGAAGTGGAGAAGGAGAACAATTAGAAGACGATAATCTAATTGATAATGTACCAAACAGAGAAAACTTCCCACATGCATATATATATGAAATTCATGAAACAGATGCAACGAATGGATATGTAAATGTATTTAAAAAGGACGGACAAGAGATTGCATATATACAGGTAAAAGTATATGAAGATGAAGACGGAAATTTAAAAACA
>SVDX01000045.1 GCA_015057605.1 Lachnospira sp.
ATGTCATAGCCCTGTTTGAAAAGTTCGTGTTCATAGTTTATCCTTTATTTTTATATTATTTTCCAAATCGTTTCTTATCAATCATTTTAAAAAAACTCTTTTTCAGCTCTTGTGGTCTATAAAAAAACTGTTGTTCTGATTTGCTTAAACGATTTTCGTTTTTCTTTATCTTCAATAATTCCATAGTGCAAATAAAATCTGCTGCTTGTAATAATCTATATTTTTGTGGTTCTGCTTTCCTAAATTCAACATTTGCAAAATGAATTGAAAAAACGGTATTTAAAACTGCCCCAAGTTCAATCTGTCCATTATCATAATACACAATTATTTTATCAAAACTATCAAAAAAATCATTATGTTTTTGCACTACATTTGAAATTTCACGTCCCAACCTACCAGAAAGTGATATCTTATCTATAGCTTCCTTGCGATTCACTGAAACAACCTCATATGTTATAGGACTACTCGCAATAAAATTCAGCATTTTAAACAATAATTTTCTGCGTTCATCTATAGGTAATCTTGAAAAAACATCTTCTCTTCTAATAACAGGACCTGTATGTATATATTCAAAATCAAAACCCGAATTTTTAATGCTTTCCTCCAGTTTCTTAACATTTTTATCTATATCGTTTTTCTGTTCATGAAATAAAAGTGTAACTAAATAATATGCTGGTCGTTCAATAACTTCTCCAAAATCTCCCGATTCATCTATAAATATACTAAGTTCCTTCATTACTCCTCCTATAGTAAAAATGGCGGGAAATTCTTCCCGCCTACGGTGGTCCAAAGAGCTCTTGCCCAGACCAAGACTGTAATTTCTTACAGCTATATCTTACTCTTATACTATCATATTTATTCTTCTTATTCAAGACATTTTCACTATTTTTTCACTATTTTCAACCATCAAACAAATACTCACTCATAACATAATTACTTACATCAATGCCTTTTTTACTAAGTCTTACGTTATCATCATCTTCTATTAACAAGCCTTGCTTAACAAGCTTTTTTGTAACCTTACCATAAATATCATCAAATTCTGTTTTGAATCTTCTGTAAAAATACCTTTTTGAAATGCCTTCCATCATACGAAGTCCCAAAAACATAAATTCTTCCATTCTGGCATTTTCGCTAAGTTCTTCTTCCTCACAAGGTCCATTTAGTCCATTTGAATCAATATAGCTTTGCAAATCCCTACCATTAGAAAATCTTACATTTTCAAAAAGCGAGGCTGCACCAATACCAAAGCCTATATAATCTGTACCTACCCAATAGGATATATTGTGCTTGCACTCTCTGTCAGGCTTTGCATAATTAGATATCTCATAGCGCTTATATCCTGCCTTATTAAGCATTTTTTCTGTAAGGTAATACATTTCTCGCTCATCTTCTTCTGATGGTAAATCAAGGTCTGTTGCCTCATAGAGCGGTGTACCTTCCTCTATAATTAGACTGTAGGAAGAAATATGCTCCACACCAAGCTCTATTACTTTTTTTAAGGTATTTTCATAGCTTTTTACAGTCTGTCCCATAGTCGCAGACATTAAATCCACGTTGATATTATCAAAGCCTGCTTCCCTTAAAATGTTATAACTCTTTATAAAGTCTTCAAAGCTATGAATTCTTCCAAGGCTCTTTAATTCTTCATTGTTAGCAGACTGAAGCCCCATACTTATTCTATTGATGCCGGCCTTTTTATACGCATTTGCCTTAGATTTAGTTACAGTACCCGGATTACATTCTATTGTAATCTCTGCAAATTCGCTTACATCAAAATGTTCATATATAGTTTTTATAATTCTTTTAATGTGTCTAGCATCTATTGATGACGGTGTTCCACCACCAATAAATATAGTCTGCACCTGATGTCTAAAGGTATTTTGCCTGCAATTAGAAATCTCGTTAATTAAAGCATCTACATAAGCATTAATTATATCCTTATTAGCAGGTGCCGACAAGAAATCGCAATATACACATTTTTTAATACAAAAGGGGATATGTATGTATATCCCCAGTGGTTTTTTCATCATATTAAACTCCGTTTATTTATCGTCTAACTTTAATACACTCATAAATGCCTGTTGTGGTATCTCTACGTTACCGATTTGTCTCATACGCTTCTTACCTTCTTTTTGCTTTTCAAGAAGCTTTCTCTTTCTTGAGATATCACCGCCATAGCATTTTGCAAGTACGTCTTTTCTTACAGCCTTAACTGTTTCTCTTGCTATAACCTTACTTCCAATAGCTGCCTGAATAGGAACTTCAAATAGCTGTCTTGGAATCTCTTCTTTAAGCTTTTCACACATTTTTCTACCACGTTCATAAGCTGTGCCTGTATGAACGATAAATGATAATGCGTCAACTTCTTCCTTGTTGATAAGGATATCAAGCTTACAAAGAGATGATTTTTCGTAACCCTTCATATCATAATCAAAGGATGCATAGCCTCTTGAACGTGACTTTAAGGCATCAAAGAAATCATAAATGATTTCGTTAAGAGGCAAGTCGTATTTTAATAACGCTCTTGTCTCTTCAATATATTCCATGCCAAGATATGTTCCTCGTCTTTCCTGACAAAGCTCCATAATTGGCCCGATAAATTCTGTTGTAACCATAATCTCTGCCGATACAATTGGCTCTTCCATATGGTCAATCTCAGAAGGATCTGGTAAATTAGACGGATTAGTAAGCTCGATTACATCACCATTAGTCTTATATACCTTATATACAACGCCAGGCGCTGTAGTTACCAAATCAAGATTATATTCTCTCTCAAGTCTTTCCTGGATAATCTCTAAATGTAAAAGACCTAAGAAACCACATCTGAAACCAAAGCCTAATGCTATAGAGGTCTCTGGTTCAAACTGTAATGAAGCATCATTAAGCTGTAGCTTTTCAAGGGCATCTCTTAAATCCTGATACTTTGAACCATCCGCCGGATACATACCACAGTATACCATTGGATTAACCTTCTTATATCCCGGTAATGCTTCCTTACATGGATTAGCATTATCAGTGATTGTATCACCTACACGAGTATCCTTAACATTTTTAATGCTGGCTGTAATATAGCCTACCATACCTGCCGAAAGCTCATCACATGGAATAAATTGTCCTGCACCAAAATATCCTACTTCTACAACTTCTGCTGTTGCGCCTGTAGCCATCATCTTAATAGAAGTACCCTTCTTTACAGTACCTTCCTTAATTCTGCAAAATACAATTACACCCTTGTATGAATCATATAAAGAGTCAAATATAAGCGCTTTAAGCGGTGCATTTGCATCACCCACCGGTGCTGGAATCTTACTTACTATCTGCTCTAAAACCTCTTCGATATTAATGCCTACCTTTGCTGAAATAAGCGGTGCATCCTGAGCTTCAATACCAATAATATCCTCTATCTCATCAATTACTCTTTGTGGGTCAGCACTTGGTAAATCTATCTTATTGATAACTGGAAATACATCCAAATCATGGTCAAGCGCCAAATACACATTAGCAAGTGTCTGCGCTTCAATACCTTGTGCTGCGTCAACTACTAAAATAGCACCATCGCAAGCTGCAAGGCT
>SVDX01000029.1 GCA_015057605.1 Lachnospira sp.
CAGAGTTCAGTGTGTACAGTTTCACCAGAGCTATTCCTATGAAGATTTTATAGAGGGATACAGGCCATTGGAGGATGGTGGATTTGAACTTCGTGATGGTGTTTTCAAAAAATTCTGTGATAAAGCTTCAAGAAATACGGATAAGGAATATTTCTTTATCATTGATGAAATAAACCGTGGTAATATGAGTAAAATTTTCGGCGAACTGCTTATGCTGATCGAATCAGACAAGCGTGGCAACAGCCATTATCTCAATCTTGTTTACAGTAATGAGCCTTTCTTTGTTCCTGAAAATTTACATATTATTGGTATGATGAATACTGCTGACCGTAGCCTTGCTATGATTGACTATGCACTTCGCAGACGTTTTTCATTCTACTCGATGAAACCTGCATTTGATAGCGACGGTTTCAAGAAACACGCTGAACAGGTGAATTGTGAGCTGTTCCACAAGGCGATTGAAGCAGTGAAAAATCTTAATGCAGTTATTGTTGATGATAAATCATTGGGCAAAGGTTTTGAAATCGGGCACAGCTATTTCTGCACCAACAAGCCTGAAAGCATTACCGATGAAATAGTGAAGAATATCATTGCTTTTGAGATTATTCCTACCATTGAAGAATACTGGTTTGATAACGAAACAAGGCTTGATACTGAAAGTCAGAAGCTTGAAACACTCTTAGGTGATGATAATGGAGCTATATAAAAATCAAATCCCCATCGGGAATATTTACTATATGCTCAGCTACGCTTTTAAGGATTTACGGGAGCAGAATGTTGTTTCCGTAAAGCCTGAGGAGTTTGAGAATATTCATCAGCTTATGGCAGAAATTATAATTCGTGGCGTATCTTATCAGCTGAAAAAAGGATTGCTCCGCAATTACGAAAACTGTCAGGAAGAACTGGCTGTGCTTCGTGGTAAAATTGATATTTCCGATACTATAAACAGCGGCAGTCTTATCAGACGAAAGCTTGTATGCAGTTATGATGAATATACCGATAATACGCTGATGAACAGAATTCTGAAATCGGTAATGCTGCTTCTGATACGCTCGGAAATCAAGGATAATCAGATTATAGAACTCCGCAGACTTGTCCGCTATTTCAGCAGTATTGCAGAGGTTGACTTGTTCAATATCCGTTGGGATTCGCTCGCTTATAACAGAAACCACGGCGAATATCGGCTGATGATGAGCGTTTGCAGAATTATCTGTGAAAATATGCTTCATTCCACAGAAAACGGCGACGTCAGACTGGCATCGTTCTCGGAAGAAAATCTGAATAAGCTTTATGAAAAGTTTATTCTCAATTACTACATCAAGCATTTTCCAAAATTGAAACCCTCTTCATCGGAAATAAAATGGGCAATAAACGGTGATACAGGAATGCTCCCGAAAATGCAGTCGGATATTATGCTGACAGGCAATAACCGAAAGCTGATTATAGACGCAAAATTTTATTCTAAAACAACTCAAAAGCACTTTGATAAGGATAGCTTCCATTCACATAATCTGTATCAGATTTTCACTTATGTCAAAAACGAAGCTGTGAATTATAGCAGTGCTGTTTCGGGTATGCTTTTGTACGCAAAGACAACGAATGATTTGATACCGAATGACGGTGCTTCTTTTGATATGAACGGGAATATCATCACTGTAAAGAGCCTTGATTTAAGCGGCAATTTTGAGAGTATTGCAAGACAACTAAATGAAATTATTTTTGAATTGTTGAATATGTAACGACCTGTTATTGGATGTTTTTTGAACATATCTGAAAACAGTGCAGAAATAATGAATGTTAATATCATACATTTGATTGAACGGCTAAAAATATGGCGAAGGGATCGGTTCTATGAAAAAGTTTATGGGATGTATGCTTGGCGGAGCAGTTGGTGATGCCTTGGGATATGCAGTTGAATTTAACAGCATTGATGAAATCAGACGCATATACGGTGAAAATGGTATTTCCGATTATAATCTTACAAATGGTGTTGCTTTGATTTCCGATGATACACAGATGACTTTATTTACAGCAAATGGCATTCTTTTTGCCGAAACAAGAGGATACCTTCGGGGTATATTAGGGGATTATTACATATACATTGCCGATAGTTATAATGACTGGCTCAGAACACAAAGGTGCAATGCGAAAGACAGACCTATTACTTCATGGATACTGAATGATACACGTTTACACAGTCTGCGCGCTCCCGGAAACACCTGCCTTTCTGCACTTTCAGATAAAAGAATCGGTACAGTAGAAAATCACATCAACACAAGCAAAGGATGCGGCGGAGTTATGCGAGTTGCACCTATTGGTCTTTTCTTGGGCAAAAACAATATGCCTCTTGATAGAATTGCCAGAATAGGTGCCGATGCAGCGGCTATAACTCATGGACATGAACTTGGATATATTCCTGCTGCTTTGCTCGCTCTGATAATTGCTAAAATTATCAGAAACATCGGAAATGAACTTCATAAGATAGTAAAAAACAGCCTTTCAGAAATTGAAAGACTGTATAAAAACGAAAAGCATATTGATGAATTGTCCACTATTTTAAATAGAGCTATTGAACTCTCTGAAAGTGATATCGACACTATTTCGGCAATTAAAGAACTGGGCGAAGGTTGGGTTGCAGAAGAAACTATCGCAATTGCAATCTACTGTGCTCTGAAATTTGAAAATGATTTTGAAAAAGCAATCATTGCGTCTGTTAACCACAGCGGTGACAGTGATTCCACTGGTGCTGTATGTGGAAATATCCTCGGTGCATATCTTGGCGTTGACGCAATACCTCAGAAATATCTTGAAAAATTGGAGCTTAAAGACCTGATTGAAGAAATTACTGCTGACCTATATAATGGTTGTAGGATGAATGGTTACAGTGATTATCATGATGAAGTATGGCTAAGTAAATACATTGAATGCAATTATCATATGGGTAATTAAATATGAAAAGTTTTATTTTACAAAAAGGAGGAACTTTATGCCAATAAAAACAGCCGCAGCATATATCCGAGTGTCAACGGATGACCAGCTCGAATATTCCCCAGACAGCCAGATTAAGAAAATCAAGGAATACGCCAAGCACAATAATATACATATCAGCGACGAGTTTATTTTTCTCGACGAGGGCATCAGCGGTCGAAAAGCTGAAAAACGGCCTGCATTTATGAAAATGATTGCACTTGCGAAAACAAAGCCAAAGCCTTTTGATATGATACTCGTGTGGAAATTCTCTCGTTTTGCCCGTAATCGTGAGGACAGTATCGTTTACAAGTCAATGCTTCGTAAGCAATGCGGAATTGATGTAGTTTCGATTTCTGAACAGATTGGCGAGGATAAAACCTCTATCCTTATCGAAGCCCTCCTTGAAGCTATGGACGAATATTACTCTATTAACCTTGCCGAAGAAGTAAAGCGTGGTATGAATGAAAAATTCTCTCGTGGAGGAGTTGTTTCACAGCCTCCTTTCGGCTATAAAATGGGTGATGATGTGTTTGTTCCAAATGAAGAAACAGCACCTATTGTCAAAATGATTTTCGAGGACTATATCTCAGGTATGGGGGTCCGCAAAATAGCAATGAAGCTCAACGAAATGGGTATACGCTCCACTAAGGGAAATCCCTTTGAAAATAGAACAGTTGAGTATATCCTTACAAATCCGACTTATCTCGGAAAGCTTCGCCGTAATCCCAACGGACGTGACAGCACAGACCGCTTTCACCAATCTGAAGATACAGTTATCGTTGACGGACAGCACCATCCTATTATCAGCGAAGAGCTTTTCAAAAAGGCAAATGACCGTTTGAAAGAGCAAAAGAAAAAATATGTACGTCACGCACAACAGAAACAGGCTGACTTTATGCTCAGAGGCTTATGCCGTTGCTCAGAATGCGGCTCAACTCTTGTGCAGGCAGTAAAGGGCAAATCTCTCCAATGTCATAAATATTCAAGAGGGCAGTGTAAAACTTCCCACAGCGTAACCATAGAAAAAATGAATGCCGCTGTCATTGAGAAGATAAAATCTGATATTACACAATCCAATATCACTTTTGTTGCCAGAAAAGCACCTGCAACTGAAGTTGATAATATCAACGCAGTTTTACTCGAAAAGGAATATAAGAAGCTTGAACGAGTGAAGGAAGCATTTGAAGCAGGCATTGACACAATTGAGGAATACAAGATGAATAAAACCCGTATTCAGAATCGTATCGCTGAGCTTGAAACTACCATTCCGCAACCGAGCCAAGAAGATATGATAGAAAATTTCAAAGACAAAGCAAAGCTTGTG
The DNA here is from genome assembly GCA_015057605.1 of Lachnospira sp. Taxonomy (GTDB): domain Bacteria; phylum Bacillota; class Clostridia; order Lachnospirales; family Lachnospiraceae; genus SIG291. The sequence goes on from SVDX01000029.1 coordinate 4,295, forward strand.
ATAAGCAAGATTTCATCCGATGGTTTTGAAGAAGATGATAAGAACGCAATGCTCCGTGAAATCGTTTCACACATCACCTTTGACAGAAAGAAAATGACTATCCAGATTGCTTATTTATCGCCGCTTTAATTTTTTACCCAGAAACTATATCTTTTTGGAACTTAGACCGCCGTATTGACTCATAATAAGTCGTGCAATATCAGGGTTGGTGTTTTTGATTTTGACTGGAAATTGTAGTCTTTTTTCGTAAGCAAACATTATATACACGCTCCTTCCCAAGGCATTGGCCCTTCTGACCAGCCATATAGATTTTTATCACAGTCCACTGTTGCCATAGATGTTTGTGTTAATGGATAAAATTTTTCGGCAAACTGTGATAATAAAGAAAGGCGCTGTTCTAATAATTGATAGAACAGAGTGAGTCCATTAGGACAGTCGGGATGTGTGTCCAAATAGAGAGTCAGGTCATTGAGGGCAAAACATATAGCAGTAAGGCTACTCATCATTTCTTCACGATTTTTTTGTGACATATTGGACACACTACTATTAGTTTTTTGATTGCACATTTTGATTGGTGCTTTAAAAAATGGTAAATTTAAACATGGAAATATTGTTCCTTCTTCTAATGCAGTAAGCAAATCGTATGGCTCACACCAGTCCTGTTTAGGAACGGTAGCCATGGCCAAAGGCTCATCACACACCATATAATACCTCCTTAAGGCTTTGTTTTTTTGTTGCAAAAATATTTTTCTCAAAATCAAGGTAAAATAATAGGGTATATCTTGGGAAATGTTAAAAAGGTAAAATTTTTCTTGACAGTAGCTGTATATAGGTGTATATATATAATATACACACTCAAATGTTTGAAAAAGAAAGGTATACCTATGAACATTATTATTAGCAATACAAGCAGTATTCCAATTTATGAACAAATTGAAAAGCAAATCAAGGATATGATTGTATCAGGCGCGTTAGCAGAGGGCGATATGCTTCCGTCTATGCGTTTCTTGGCGAAGGAACTTCGCATAAGTCTTATAACAACTAAGCGTGCCTACGAAGAATTAGAGCGTGATGGTTTTATCGAAACCCGTGTTGGTGTAGGCTGTTTTGTTAAGGCGAAGAATCAGGGCTTTATTCGTGAAAAGATTATGTGTGAGATTGAAGAATGCTTTGAAAAAGCGGTGGACAGAGCTAAGGTGTGCGATGTTCCATTAGAAGAACTTACACAGATTTTGTCTATCATATATGAATCGGAATAAATTGCTCAAAAAGGAGGCATATGACTTTGTCGCTTTGATAAGCCGACAAAGTCAATTAGAAATTTGCTAAAGCAAATTTTGTTATCCGACACGAGAAATCCTACGGACTTTCTCGCGCGGTTTTTCGCAATAAATTGCTCAAAAAGGAGGATATTATGTCATTAGATTACAGCGCAGAGAATGCAATTGAAATTAAAGAGCTTAATAAAAGCTACAAGGGCTTTAGCCTAAAGGATGTTAGCTTTAATGTGCCAAGTGGCTGTGTTACCGGATTTATCGGACAAAATGGTGCAGGTAAGTCGACAACTATCAAGGCCATTTTAAATATGCTTAAAAGAGATAGTGGAGACATCAAAGTGTTTGGTGCTGACAATATTGAAAATGAATTTGATATAAAGGAAAATATTGGAGTTGTATTTGATGATATCGGATTTCATCCAAATCTTAAGCCCAAGCATATTGATAAGATTTTAAAGGGTATGTACAAGAACTGGGATTCAAAGGTATTTTTTGAATATCTTGAAAAGCTTGATTTACCTCTTAAAAAGAAGGTAGGACAATATTCAAGAGGTATGCAGATGAAACTTCAGATAGCAACAGCTCTTTCGCATCATGCGAAGCTTCTTATAATGGACGAGCCAACAGGTGGTCTTGATCCTATTGTAAGAAATGAAATATTGGATATATTTATGGAGTTTATTCAGGATAGCGAGCATACGGTTTTTCTTTCTTCACATATCATAACTGATTTGGAAAGAATTGCAGACCATATAGTGTTTATACATAAGGGCAAGGTGCTTTTATCTGAGGAAAAGGACATTATTGCAGAGCGACATGGCATTTTAAAATGCAGTAAAGAGCAGTTTGACAGTGTTGATATGACGGATGTAATCGGTTATAGAAAGTCTTCGTTTGGCATTGAAGCCTTGGTAGGTGATAGAGAAAAATGTGCTATAAAATATAAAGGAATGCTTTGCGAGAAGACTACTCTTGAAGAGATTATGTTATTCTATGTTAATAATAGCAAAGAGTAAGGAGGCACTTATGTTAGGATTATTATATAAGGACTTTTTACTGATAAGAAAGAATGTTTTGTTAGGCATATTTTTAATAGCGGCAGCAGAGGCTTTTGCCATAATATTTATACTTGGTATGAATGTTGGTAATTTCCAGGCAATAAAAGAATTAAGTGATATATATGATATGTTTTTTAAAGGTAGCATTTATTCATTTTGCATCGCGGGTGTTTCTGTTGCTATGACAAGCTTTTCGTCTATCGAAAAGGATGAAAAGGCAGAGTGGTATAAGGTGCTTTATGCTTCGCCTGTAAATGCGTTTAAGGAAGTGGCATCACGATATATAGTGGCATTTGTAATTAATACAATAATGAGTGTTTGGATTGCAATTTTGCTTCCGCTTGTTTATAAGGCAGGAGAGGTAAGCTGTGGTTTTGCACAGCTTAAGGTTGTAGCGTACTGTTGGATTATAGGTATGTGTGCAATTATGATAAGATTGCCTATTGATATTATATTTTCTGCAAAGATGAGCGTGTTAATATCCTGTAGTACTATGTTTGTGATAATGGTAGCTTTGATGGCTTGGATTTTTAAAGAAGAAGCTGATGTTGTATTTGCAAAATTGGCAGAGTGGATGGATAAGGTATATGATTATAGGGTGCTTGTGGTAGCACTTATTGCGATAATATCATTTTCTGTTTCGTATTTTGTAAAGAAAAATAGGAGGTGGGCATAAATGAAAGGATTGCTTTACAAGAATTTTATAAATGGAAAATCATATATTGCTATTGTGGCATTTTATCTTGTTTACGTGGGAAGTATGATAAGTGCTTTGTCCTATGAATTTGCTAATGAAAAGGATATTATGAAGCAGATAGAACTTTTGTCAGAAACATTTCCTATGATGGTGGCGTGTGTATTTGTGGCATGTATTATTCCTATGTCAATGGGTACGGTACTTTGTACTATGGATAACAAAACTAAATGGACTAGCTACGCGACAGCACTTCCAGGTGGCTACAAGCTTGTGGTATTAGAAAAGTATGTCGTTGTTATGCTGAGCCACATTTTGGCTATTATGGCAAGTCTTATTACTATATTTGCAATTAAAAACAGTTTTGTCCTTGATATAGAAGGCTTTAAAATGGATATGGATGTATTTATAATGCTTACACTTGTTATGGTAGGTATTTCGCTTGTTGCAAATTCAATGTTTTTGCCATTTATAACAAGGGATAAAGGTGGCTTTATAAATGTATTATTTGTAGTTATAATAGTTGTTGCGGCATATGCAGGCTTTGCATATATGGCATTAGGCGATGTATCATTTTTTCAGCAGAAAAATCTTATACAAAAGATACTTATGTGGGTTGCTGATAATGAGAAGAAACTTTGGGCTATAAGTATAGGCTTGACACTTGTAGGCGTTGTAAGCCAGATAGTATCGTATGTAATTACTAAAAAGACATATTTAAAATATACATAGAATGAAAGGAAATGTCTTGTGGCATTTCCTTTTTTTGTGAATTTATGTTATTCTAAATACAGATGTAATAATGAGGTGAATGATATGCTACTAGAAGATATCAAAAAATATTGCCTTGGCAAACATAAAGCATACGAAGAATGCCCATTTGGCGATATTCCAATATGCTATAAATTAAATGGTAAAATATTTGCACAAATATATCCTTATGAAGTGGATTAATGGAATGAAAAAGGAAATGAAGTTGAAAACCTAACATTTTATGAATATCATAGTGCTGACGAAAGTGTTAATCGGGTATATTACAATGAGATGAAATTGTCAGAATTACCTATAGTACCTAAATATGTAAATGATTATTTTTCAGAAATAATACTACATTAAAATATATTGTCTTGACAAAGTTATATATATTTGTTACCATACATTTGGAATTCCAAAAACAATTTAATAAGATTTTAACACAGTACCCGGGGTGTCGCGTGCGCGGCTGAGACAGCATAGAGCTGGACCCGTTAACCTGATGCGGTTCATACCGCCGTAGGGAGTGTAAGTGTAGACTATACATATACAGGCTCTTTAAGTGTTCAGGTGGATACTTGAGGAGTTTTTTTATACCTATAAAGCGGTGCTGTGCATATGACTTGCTGACTCGCTGACGCAAGTCAGCAAGTCAGCAAGTCAATTAGGAATTTGCTTCGCAAATTCTGGTAAATAAATATAACTTGCTAACGCAAGTTATTAGGAAAGGAGCAAAAATATGGAAGCAAGTGTTGCAATTCAGGTTTTACCTGGAGTTTTAGGAGAAGATGAGGTTATACGAGTGGTTGACGAGGTTATTGATTACATCAAGTCAACAGGCTTAAATTATTATGTAGGACCATGTGAAACAGCAATTGAGGGCGATTATGACACGCTTATGGAGGTTGTTAAGAATTGCCAGTTGGTGGCGATTAAAGCTGGCTGTAAGAGCGTAAGCGCTTATGTAAAAATTTCGTATAAACCGGAAGGAGAAGTGCTTAGCATTGAAAAGAAAGTTTCAAAGCATCATCAATAATTTGCCGGCGATAGTGGCATTCGTAATTATATTAATAGTATGGCATTTGCTATGTGTAACAAATACAGTTCCAACATATATGCTACCATCACCATCGGATGTTATAAAGGCTCTTATTGAGGATGCGGATTTGATAGCAAATCATGCCATCGTAAGTCTTAAAGAAGCCTTTTATGGTCTTTTTATAGGCATAGTATTAGCATTTTTAATGGCAACATTAATGGATTATTGTGACCTTTTATATCGTGCAATTTATCCTGTAATGGTTATAACACAGACTATACCAACAATAGCAATAGCACCTCTTTTGGTGCTTTGGATGGGATTTGGTATGGAACCAAAGATTACCTTGGTTGTGCTTACAACATTTTTTCCAATAACAGTAGGATTGTTAGACGGATACAGAAGTGTTGATAAGGATCAAATAAATTTGCTTCGAGCAATGGGAGCTAAAAGAAATAAAATATTTTCGCAGGTGAAATTTCCAGTGGCGTTGCCATATTTTTTTGCAGGCTTAAAAATTTCGGTATCTTACGCAGTGGTAGGAGCTGTTATTTCGGAATGGCTTGGTGGCTTTGAGGGCCTTGGTGTATATATGACCAGAGTGAAAAAAGCATATGCCTTTGATAGGATGTTTGCTGTAATTATTGTAATAGTGGTAATCAGCTTGCTACTTATAAGACTTGTTAATATAATTCGAAAATTATCGATGCCTTGGGAACGATTTACAAAGATTAATGAGTAGAAAGAAGGAAGTCTTAATGAAAAAATATAAAAGAATTTTAGCGTTAATGTTAATAATGGTAACTTGTTTAGGGTTAATGGGCTGTAATAGTAAAAAGAATAAAGATGGCCTAAAAGAGATAATAGTGTGTCTTGATTGGACACCAAATACCAATCATACAGGGCTTTATGTAGCGCTTGAAAAGGGCTACTACAAGGAAGCGGGGCTTGATGTAAAGATTGTACAGCCACCAGAAGGCGGGGCAACAGCTATGTGCGCGAGCGGACAGGCACAATTTGCAATTGATGCACAGGATACCTTTGCGGCAAATCTGGATTCAGATACACCACTTGCTATTACGGCAGTTGCAGGTATTTTACAACATAATACATCAGGAATTATATCAAGAAAAGGCGAAGGCATGGATTCACCAAAGGGCTTAGAGGGCAAGACTTATGCGACATGGGATTCGCCAATTGAGCAGGCTATGATTAAATATGTTATGCAAGCAGAAGGCGCAGATTTTTCAAAGGTTAATTTAATTCCAAATACAATTACAAATGAGGCTGCAGCATTAAAAGCAAATCAGACAGATGCAGTTTGGATTTTCTATGGCTGGAGTGGTATAAATGCAGAACTTACAGGCTTAGAATACGACTACTGGGATTTTGCAAGCATTACAGAGGAATTAGACTACTACACTCCTATAATTGTTGCAAATGACAAGTATCTTAAAGAAAATGGCGAGGATGCTAAAAAGTTTATGGCGGCAACAAAGAAAGGCTATGAGTTTGCTGCTAATAACCCTAAAGCGGCGGCAGATATACTGATAAAGGGCGATGAAACGGGCTCGCTTCGTAGTGCTAAGGAGCTTGTATACAAGTCGCAGGAGTGGATAAGCAAGCAGTATATTTCTGATGCCAAAGAATGGGGCGTAATTGATGAAAAACGTTGGAATAGCTTCTATAAATGGCTATATGATAACAAGCTTACAAAAAATAATCTGACAGGAAAAGGATTTAGTAATGAGTATATTAAAGCTGAAAACTGAAAATATAACAAAAAGCTTTGATGATAGGATAATAATTGAGGATATCAATATTGAACTAAAAAAAGGTGAAATAGTATCCTTAATAGGTGTAAGTGGCTCGGGAAAAACGACTCTATTTAACATTTTGTCAGGCTTAACAAAGCCTGACAAAGGTAGGGTTTATCTGGATGGCGAGGATATAACCACAAAGCCGGGTAAAATAAGTTATATGCTTCAAAAGGATTTACTATTACCACACAAGAAGATAATAGATAATGCAGCATTAGGCCTTGTTGTAAAGGGCATGAAAAAGAAAGAGGCAAGGAAAGAAGCAGAAAAATATTTTGAAGCATTTGGACTTACAGGTACTAAGGATAAATATCCAAGTCAGCTTTCGGGTGGTATGCGACAACGTGTGGCCTTACTTAGAACTTATCTGGCTACTGATGGCGTGGCACTTTTAGATGAACCATTCAGCGCTTTAGATGCAATAACAAAAAGTGGGATGCATAACTGGTATTTAGACCTAATGAGCAAAATAGAAATGTCAACAATATTTATAACTCATGATATCGAAGAGGCTATTCTTTTGTCGGACAGAATTTATATATTAGCTGGAACTCCTGGAACTATTGTAAAGGAAATTGTAATAGACAAAGCTACCAAGGAAGAACATTTTTTGGAATATAAAGAACGGATAAAGAAAATGCTTATTTAAGCCGATAAATCTTTAGCAAGGAAGCATAAAAATATTGGAATGGAGGAATTGCCATGAATATTAATATGCATAGCAAGAAGGAAAAATTATCGGTACAAGAATTTATCAACAGATTACAGTTTGGACTGGAGTTTGATAATGAAGAAGATGTTTCTAAGAATGAAGCTAAGATACGAAGTAAATTAGAAAAAGGGAAACCTCTTACAAGTAAAGAGATAGCCTTTTTAAGAAAATACAATAAAGAATTGTATATTGCGGCAATAAAAGTTGAGATTAAGAGAAAATGCTTAGAAAATCGAATTTCTAGAGCAAAGTCAAAGGAAGAGGTTTTGGATATTCAACTTATGACATTTGCGAGCATAAGAAAGGATGATATAGCTAAAAAATATATAGTTGCGGCGATTGATGAAACAATGAAAGAGTTTAAAGAAACGCATTATTATAAAAACTTGCCTGCAACCAATGAAGAAGCAAAATTGAAAGAAAAACCACGTTGTGTATATCAATTTAGCACGGGAAAAAATTCATATCAGATGGCATATGAAGTTGAGAATACCACCTTTAATTTTGATTCGTTTTATGATAAAATCTAATAGTGAATTATAAACTAAGGAGGATGGTTATATGGCTAAAACAAAAAAGACTAATGAGGCAGTTATTGAAGTGGTGGGCGATGCAGTAGAAGGTTTTGTAGAATCAGTAGTTAATACAGAGGCTGCAGAAACAGTTGTTGAAGGTGTGTGTGAAGCAGGAGAAGCAGTTGGAGAGATAATAGCGGATGTAGCTTCGGAATCAGCAACAGAATCAGCAGCAGAAGGCATTTTAGAGGGTGTATTTGACGCAGTGGATGACCTTCCAGCGATTGCGATAGTGGGTATTATTGCAGGTGTGGTTGCAGCTGTTGCAGGACTTGTATTTTTAATTAAAAAACTTGTTAAGGCGTGCAAATAATTATGTATATCAATGATCAAACAGATGCATTTATGGTAGATGGTGTGCCAATGAAGGACATTTCATTTGGCAAAGGTAATATTTCTCTAAATGGATGTGGAGTTATTGCTGCATATAATGTTATTATGTCCGCAGGACTAAAGGACGAATTTGTAAAGGTAAAAGATGATGTTATAGCCCTTAGAGGACTGAATTTATTTGGTTTATTAGGTGCAAGACCTGGCGCGCTAAAGCAGTATATGAAGAGAAGATTTCCTAAAGTATGGAGCATGTATGGACGTAGTAAATGCTGGGAAGAAAAGACAAAAGATATGGACGCTGTAATAATTCTTCTAAAGTGGAAGAGAAGTCTTAGGATGCATTATACAGCAGGAATAAAAAACGAAAATGGATATACATTTTATAATAGTGGAGTAGAGGATGGAAAAGAAATGACACTTAACGAATTTCTTTTAAAAGCCCGTAAGGATAGGGCAACTCCAATATATTGTATAGGAATAAAGAAATGTAGTTGAAAAAAATTTTCAACTACATTTCTTTTTTGTTTGAACTTAAAGGTTTAGATAATTTGAAAGTATTTATAAGAAAAGTGGAGTGTATAGATGAAAATATAACTCTTTGTCACTTTAGTAGAAAAAAGTAGATATAAAGAAAGCCATTAAACACTTGAAAATCGGTTGACTTTAGCCGATATATTGAATAGAATGGTATGTTGTAAAGTTGAAATTTATGTCGATTTATGGTATGATTACAATAAGGAAAGGCGATATTTATGAAAAAATATTGTATAAGAAAATGTATACCAATTAGCCACAGTAATGATGATGTCAGAGAACATGCACATACACATACTGTTGAGGTAAGCATTTATACAAGATTGAAGGATACACCTAATGAGATAAGTGAGATACAAAGGCTTGAGAAGCTTATAGAAGATTGTCTTGCACCGTATTATGAGTGTTATCTTAATGATAAGCCTGGCTTTGAAAATGATACAAGCATTGAACGTTTAGGAGATATGATCTTCTATGACATAGATGAAGCATTTAAGAATATAGCTATTGATATGGAAAAACTTGAAATCGGTGAAACCCCATTAAGAACATATATATTGACTAAGGTTGTTTAAGGTAAGAGGTGATTCGTATGAAAAGATTATTTGCAATGTTTGTTTGTGTAGTATATGCTGCAACAGCAATAGCGTTTAATTTTGATATTGTGAAGGCAGAGGAACTACAAGAGTTATCTGATAGTATTGTTATAGATGGAAATATTGATGAATGGAGAACTATGGCTGCACAGTCGGTAGAAGATGGTAGTGTAGATTCGTGGAAGATAGCAAAATCAGAAGATGGAAGTATGCTATACATTTGTTACAATGGCATAGCAGTCACAGAATGGGATAGTACATACATTTATGATCTTATAGAAATTGAATATGGCAATGGTACAAGCTTTAAATCACAGGTGGTTAGCATTGCAGACAGTTGGGTTGTACCTGGCGCTAAGATTGCATATGTGAATACTGCTAATGGAAATAATAAGGGCAACTACAGTGTTGAATGTGCGTTACCTATTGTTGAACAAGACTATTATATAACATTTGCAGGTAAGAAGGTAAGTGCTTTTGAGATACCGGTATTTGAAAAAGCACCTGAGATTATTCCTTCATATGAAGGTATTGTTATTGATGGAACATATGATGATTGGGCGGCTGTAAGTACTACAGATGCCATTTGTCCAAGCGATGGACATGAATACGACTGCTTAAGTAAGGCAGCGGTAGTGTTTGACGGAGATTACGTATACATTTACTTAAAAGATGGTGAAAATGGTTCGGCAGCAGGTGCCGGTGTAGCATCTAATGGTAGATACAGTATAACAACAGATACAGGTAGACAACTTGTATTCCAAGTGTCAGCTTCTAATGGCGGAACTGTTAATGGTGTAGCTGGTGCTACGGCAAAATATTTTGGAAGTGAATGGGAAATTGCTATACCAGCAAGCGAATTACCACTATGGAATAAGAGCATTTCCTTTGGTTTATATATGGATGAGCCATTTGTTAAGGATGTGATGAATCTTCAGGATATATCAGGAGATGCAGGCGAATTTGATGGTATTGTTTATGATGGCTTATATGGGGATTGGAATGCATATCCTCACACATTAATCCAATATGCTACACCTGGTACGGGAACAGATGCTCCTGATGGTGAAGGCGCCTTGTATAGTGATGGAAGCATTTTATATGGTCACGTTGTATCTACAATGCAGGCGCATTTAGAAGAAGCAGGTGGCGAATTTGCAAGTGCAGTTTCAATTTGTTTTAATGGTAAGAAAGACTACAATGGTGATAAGACATGGAATTTCTATCCAAGACTTGTTGCAGTTGCAGCTGATGGAACGATTGATTGGAATCCTAAGACAAAGGATCTTGAAAAAGGCGAATATGAGTTCTATCTTGCCGATGCAAGAGGTGAATATAATACAAATACAATTACTAACGTATCGCAGCTTGCAAAGCACGAGCAGTTCTTTGGTAAGATGCATATAACAGTAGGTGATGTTGTTGATGAAATGGAATTTTACGTTGATTTAGAGCAGGTTGCAAAGTTCTTATCATACTATAGTGGTGATGATATAGAGGCTAATGACTTCCAGCTTATTGAAGCGCAGTTTGGACGTATTGGTACGGAGTGGCTTTCGATTGCCGGTGCATCATCAGGCCCATTTGGTGCTGTGGCGGCAGGTACAATTGGTGCGTCAGTATTAGCGTTCTTATTAAAGCGCAGACGATATAAGGTGGTGGGATAATATGAATCCTATATTTGTTATTGTCGTTGTTGCGTTATGGTTATATATATTAAGCGTTCTTAATAGAGCCAAGCTTGAGTTCTGGAGATATATATGCGGTGCTATGGGCATGTTCGTGATTATGCTTGTGACACTTGATGACATTTTGACTAAGCCGCTTGCACAGTGTGTTGCGGCTATGGCAGGTATCGTGGGTAATATTACAGATACCTTTGTGGCATATCTCAAATATGGAATCATATTTATTAATACTCAAACGGGCTCTATGAGTTTGCAAATTGATATGGAATGTTCGGGAATTATTGAGATATTGGCATTTGTTTCGTTGTTAGTATTCTTTCGTGTCTATTCAGTCCATGAACGTATTGTTGTGGGCGTTATAGGAGTATCATATATTCTTGTGTGCAATGCACTTAGAATTATATTGATATGCGAAACTATACATTTTTGTGGAACAGATGCATATTTTATTGCGCATACCTTTGTAGGAAGAATATTCTTCTATGTATTAACGGTAGTGCTATATTTTTACGTGTTTACTAAGTCACATATTATTCGTATGAAAGTAGGTAAATTTAGTTATGATAATAATAAACCGTCTGCTTAATTCAATAGTGTTTTGGGCTGCATGGATTATTATCCCTGTTATTATGGAAATCATCCCGGCTTTAGGAAGTGTTATTTTACTTGCTAAAAGACATTTAAAAAAGAAAAAGTCGGATATTGATATTAAGGGATATCCTGATATTTCGTTGATTGTTCCAGTTTATAATTCGGAGCAGACATTATTTAATTGTATAAAATCAATTTATGATTGTAATTACCCTAATGAGAAAATGAGAGTGTTCCTGGTTAATAATCAGGGTAAAGATGACAGCTTTTCTATATATGCAAAATGTCAGGAAAAGTTTCCAGACCTGCCTATGCAATGGCTTAATGCAAAGCAGGGTAAGTCAAAGGCTTTAAATCTCGCGTTATACAATAGTTCAGGTAAATACATAATCAATCTTGATAGTGATGGTATGCTTGAGAAAACAGCGCTTAACAATATGGTTGAAAAGTTTGAGGCTAATCCAGAACTTAACTGTATGACAGGTGCAATTCTTATCGTTCCAGATATGATTGAGGCATATAAAGGATTTTTTCCAAAGCTATTGCGTAAATTAGAATTCATGGAATATGCTCAGGCGTTTCTTGCGGGTAGAAGCTATGCATCTGAAGTAAATGGTGTGTATACACTTTCAGGTGCATTTTCAGCGTTTAGAAAGTCTGCAGTTTTAAAATCACAGCTATATAATACAGATACAATTTGTGAAGACACACAGATTACCTTCCAGATGAAATATTTTTATGATGAGAAGGTAGAGGTTTGTGAAAATGCATTGTATTTTGTAGACCCGATTGAAGGCGTAAATAAGCTTTATACTCAAAGACAACGTTGGCAAAGAGGCAGTCTTGAAGTAGCGAAGATGTTTAGTGCGAAAAAGTTTAGCTTAGTAAGATTTTTTAAAGATATTAATATAAAGACATTGGTGTATGACCATACTTTTGCATTTCCAAGAATGATATGGTATCTTGCGCTTTTGTGTCTGTTATTTATGAATTATTCTGGTAAGGCAATTATATTTGCAACGTTGATTATATTGCTTATGTATATTGTTATAGGATATTTTTATTTCTTTTCGACGCAACTTTTCTTAAAGAAAACGCCAGATGTTAGAAAGTATTATTGTAAGCAATGGTGGGTAGTACTGTTGTTGCCACTTTTTAATACAGCAGTGTTCTTTATAAGAATTGCAGGTATTATTAACAGCATCAATACAGACAGTGCTTGGAGAAGCAAAGACCTTAAGGATGAACGAAAAGAATTTGTTGGTGTTATCCGCAAGGATATTAATAAGGTGCTTGAAAAGGTAAATGTAGTCACAGGTTACATTAATAGTGATGAACCTGTTAAGAAAGAAAAAGATAAAGGCACGAGAATGCCAATAGCATGGTATATTTGTGTGACCTTAGTATATCTTGTATCCGCACTGGTATTTGTTGTGTGTAAATGGGTTAATGACACTTATGGTGTCGGACTTAACGAGCTTATTAGTACAATGACGCTTACTCTTAAAGGTACAAGCTCTGATGTAGTAAATGCGGCACTAAAAAGCTGTTTGCCACCTATTATCATACTTTTAGTGATATTGATTGCATTTATAGTATTAGACAGATTAAAATGTCCACAAAATATTCAAAAGCTAAAAAAAGCTATTCAAAGAACAGTTGCGTTGGGCTCTGTGGTAGCATTTTTTGCAGCAATTTTTTACGTTAATAAAAGCTTTGATGTTGTCGGATATTTTAAAACAAGTATAGCTCAGACAAAGATATACGACGAGTATTATGTAGCACCTGATTCAGTAAATATAACTGTTAAGGGTAAGAAAAAGAATTTGATATATATTTATATCGAAAGTCTTGAAACAACTTATGCATCAATAGATGATGGTGGTGCACAGAAAGAAAACTATATACCATATTTAACAAAGCTTGCAAATGAAAATATATCATTTTCAGATTCTAATAAGCTTGGAGGCTTCCATTCAACACATGGTACAGGTATAACAATGGGTGCTTTATTTGGAACTACAAGTGGTGTACCTTATAGTATGGGTACAGAAGTAAATGATATGCTTAACCAGGGCAAATTTATGACAGGTATTAAAACCTTGGGTGATGTGCTTTTGGATAATGGTTACAGACAAATGTTTTTATGTGGTTCAGATGGTGATTTTGGCGGAAGAAAGACATATTTTGAAACACATGGAGATTATAAGGTGTTTGATCTTTTTGAGGCAAGAAAGGCAGGCTATGTGCCAGATGACTATTATGTATGGTGGGGCATTGAGGACTGCAAGATATATGAAATTGCAAAGAAGGAATTAAGTAATATGGCGTCTGAGGAAGGCCCATTTAACTTTACAATGTTAACAGTTGACCCACATCATATTGATGGCTATGTTTGCGAAAAATGTGGTAATCAATATGACAATGTTACCGCAAATGTAATGCAATGTAGCGATAATCTTTTAAAGGATTTTGTTGAGTGGTGTAAGCAACAGGACTTCTATGAAGATTCTGTCATTATAATAACCGGTGATCATCCAAGAATGGATACATCATTGGTTGCAGGTATAAGCTATTATGATAGAACAATATATAACTGTTTTATCAATTCGGCTAATACAGGCAGTTTTAATACAAATAACCGTGTATTTACACCAATGGATATGTTTCCTACAATTCTTTCTGCAATGGGCTTTGAGATAGAAGGGGACAGATTAGGACTTGGTACAAATATGTTTTCGGGTAAGAAGACCTTAGCAGAGGAAAAAGGTTTTGAATGGTTAGATACTGAGATTTCAAAGACATCAAAATACTATAATGATGTGTTTGTTCCTGAACTTCAATAATAGTGGAGGAAGTTATGGGTAGAAATAAAAAATACAAATTAAAAAAGAAAAGAGGAATATTTGCTCTTACTACTATATTTGCCATAGCTGTAGTGGCTATATGCTGTGCATTTGCATGGTATCAGCTTATAAATATAGAGCAGGGTATACTTGATGTATGTGCAACTCAACAGGATGCATATGTGCAGCTGGTAGTTGATCAGATTAACTTAAAAGAAAATCGTGATGATGAAGAAATTATTACGGATATTCTTAGTACATTGGACTCTTCCTCTAATAAATACTGGACATTTTCGAAAGATCGTTCAATGCTTTTTGTAAAGGACGTTATTGAAACTAACAGATATAAGGGTCTTACGGTAATTAGCTACTATGATTCTAAAAGTGCGAAGCAATTCCTTGAGGGTCTTAGGTTAGATGAGGTAATTCATCGTAATATTGAGATTAATGATAAAGAGTACGTTGCATCAGGTGTTGCATTTAATTATGACGGTGAAGAGTATAGACTATGTCTTCTTACCAATAAAGATGTTATTCTTAATAATAATAGATTTATGGTTGCAAAGTTTGAAGCAATTATTCTTGTTGGATTTATGCTTATAATAGTACTTGTAGGGTCAATGCTTTTTGCAAGAAAGCTTGAAAATAAGAACTATGAGATTGCAAAGCGTGATGCAGATATTAGAGAACTCAATGAAAATGTAACACAACTTAATGAACTGCTTGCACAAAAAGAACATTTTAACACACGTTATCAAATCTGGAGTCAGGACGTTGTTGATGATTTTCTTCATAAGCTTATTGGTAAAAAGGTAAGAACTGCAACGCTTATAAAGATTAACTGTGAGGATGAATTAGCTAAATTTGATTTCTTAGAAAGAGCCTGTGTTCTTTTGGATAAGAAGATATTACGTTTTGCTATTAAGGACACAGATGTACTTCTTTTGGCAATTCAGCACAAAGAGTATGAAGTGAAAAATATGCTTGAGCCATTATTAAATTATGGTGTAAAGCTTGAAAATTCTTGTGAGCTTGAATTAAGTCACGAGGTGGTTAATGCGTATATTCGCACCTTAGGAATGGAGAAATGATATGGATATAAAGATTTTTAGAGAATATCGTTTGAAATTTTATCTTAATGCAAGGCATTATATAATTGTGGGTAACGAAAAAAGCGATACACATCCGCACACATGGGAATTGGCGCTTACAATTCTTATAAGAAAAAAAGAATTTATCAAATTTGGTAATTTCGAGACTAAGATAGAAGAATATTTCTCAAAATATCAGGACAGAGTTTTAAATGAAATAGCTCCGTTTAATGCAATTATTCCAACACTTGAAAATATGGTTGATTACTTTGCAAATGATATTTATAAGATTATAAAGGAAGTTGGCGGTGAGCTTGTATGTATTGAAGGTAGCGAGGGTCCGTCAAGAAGCTATATTTTAAATCTTAGAGAAGAAAATGAAAGTATGGATGCTGTAGATAATCAATCAGAAAATATACTTTCGGATATAATAGACACAATATTAGATGATATTATTGATTAGGAGTGTTAATCGTGACAAGAAAAACAGGAAGGGAAATTGCATATATATTAGTACCTATTTTGTATGGGATTATTGCGATTTTGGTGGCAATGCTTGTGTGCTCGAGTGGTCAGTATCCGGCAGGTTCAGAAACAATGACACACATTTATCGTGGTGATTTTATGTATAATGCCATAAAGGATGGAAATATATTCCCTTTATATGACTCAATGTGGTACAACGGTGTAGAAATACTTAAATATGCAGCGAGCTTGCCAATGTGCATAATTGCAGCCTGTCAGGCGATAGCAGGTGGCGACGCATTAGATGGATACTTAGTATTTGTAGGACTTCTATTTTTCGTGAGTGCTATTATATGGTTTGTGATTGGTATTAGAAAAAATAGATTGCTTTTAGGCACAGTACTTGGAATTATATGGTTTTTTATGCCAAATAATATGTATGTGCTTTTTATGGAAGGCGATTTAGCAAGAGCGATATGCATTGCATTTTTACCACTGTTTGTATTTTTGATATATGAGTATTTATCTACTGAAAATACAAAAACTCTCTTGGGAATAATGTTAGTATACATAGTGCTGTTACTTTGTGACGTTGATTATTCGATAATGCTTGCAATAGCAATGGTGTTATTTGGGATTATATATGGCATAGTTAATCACAAATGGAAATGCACATTATTTATATTGCTTACAATGCTTTTAGCGTTTATGATAAGCGGTATATGGACTGTAAGCTATATGCTTGCAACTGCTGCTGTAAGTAGTGAAGAAGTGATGGACAAATATTTCCAAAACTTTATAAAAACTATTAATCCGTTTGATAGAGAGCATTATTACTATGGCTTGGTAGCATTGATTCTTGCTGTATTTGGAATGTTATGTTCTAAAAGAAAAAATGTATCAGGCTTTGTGTTTTCAATATTGATTTTATTATTTAGCGCACAGTCAATGGGCGCAGTAATGCGAATACTTCCAGGAAGCGATTATTTGCTTATGTGTCAGTATATATCAATTGCATTAGCATTTGTTATGTATGGTTTTATGAATTGGGATACATTAAAGAAATATATTTGTATAATTATTTGTGTATTACTTGTCATTGACATTATTCCATCAATGCCACTTCTTTACGGTACAAAAAGCGGTATTTCGGTAGAGGAAAGATTTGACGAACAGTATTCTACTACAATGATAGAAGAAGCGAAGGCATTGTCAAACCAAAGATTGGTATTTATTGATGGTGGCGAGTTAGAAGCAATGGGAACATATTTGTCATCAAGCTATAAAGAACAAAATGCCTTAACCTATGGTTCAGATTTTACCATAGCAGCTACTAAAAATAATATAACACAGCTTAATAAAGCTTTAAATGGAGGCTTTTATAGATATTTGTTTGATCGTTGTAAGGAACTTGGAAATGATACAGTACTTATAAAGCTTTCGCAAATAAATATAGTTGATGCACCTGTTGAAATGTTAGATGCGGCAGCTAAAGCATCTGGTTATGAGATGGTTGGCTTTAATGAGTTTTATAGATTGTATGATATGGATATAGAAGGTAACTGGGGAACTATTGCGAAATACGATGCTATCGGAATTGGAACAGGGGCTTCAGATATATCCTTGGTTTTCCCAAATGTTAAGGAAGTAACGACAACGAATATTGAGGATTTTACATTTGAAGAATTATCACAATACAAGCTTATTTATCTTTCGGGATTTAGCTATAATGATAGAGAAAGCGCAGAAGAGCTGGTAATAAGACTTAGCGAAGCAGGCGTAAAGATAGTTATTCTTGCAGATAGTATTCCGGAAGACAGAAGTAGCCGTAAGAGAGACTTTTTAGGTTTATCGTGTAATGATATCGTATTTTCAAATGGTTATCCAATCTTAGATACAAGAATAGGTGTGTTAGACTGTGATCTTTTCCCTCAGGGTTTTGAGGAATGGAATACAGTGTATATAAACGGTCTTGATAATGTATGGGGAACTGTTAGAGAAAATGAATTAGACCTTGGCTTCTATGGTACTGTAAAAAATGATAACATTGTTGTAGTTGGTCTTAATCTCACCTATTACTATTCGATGATAAGGGATGAAGGAATCGGCAAGCTTTTATCAGATATAACTGGCATGGGAGAAAATAAGCTTCCACAAAGAACTGTGGTTCCAATAACAATTACGCAGGATAGAGGCAGTTTAAAGATAAGCACAGAATACGAGGATGTTAATACTGGTATTGCATACCACAAGATGTTTGAAAATGATAATAATATGTATGCAGAAAACAACCTTTTATATGTAAATAAAGGTACAACAGTAATTGATATGAATTATTCAAGCTTTTATATAGGCATGGTAGTGAGCGCCCTTGGTATAATCGGAGCAATAGCGTTTTTTATGTATAAATTCAAAAAGAATGATGTCCAAGAATAAAGGACATCATTCTTTTTGTTTAATAGGAAATGCATCTAAAGAGACCTTCCCTATTAAACAAAAACACTCCGTGAGATGCGCACTCGCGCGAATGGAAGAATCTCTATAGCTCTTTTATTGGTTTGCCGTCATATGCCGAGTAGGAAAGCGGAGCCTTTCTGTATGCGGAAGGTGTTATTCCTAACTTTGCACTAAACTGCTTTACAAAATATGAGGTATAGTTAAAACCACAGCTAAGGGCTATTTCGTCAATGCTCATATTGGTATTTGCAAGAAGCTCCTGTGAAATTTTTAAACGATAGTTCAAAAGATATTCCATACAAGTGCAGAAAAATTGCTCCTTAAAACGATTGGTTAGTGAGGTTCTATTTAAGCTTACCAGTTCGCAAAGCGTGTTTAGATTAATATCTTCTGCGTAATGGGCATGTATATATTCCGCGCAAATAGTGGCTTCGTTAGTATTACTTGCAACTGGTTCAAAGAATTTTAGCTTGCGCTGGTCAACGTATAAATCAAAAATGTAATTAATAAGTCTAAGAAGCATTCTTCGTATTCTGCAGGTCCAGAAGGTATCGCTTTGTGAAAATGTCTCTGCGCCTATCATAAGCAAAAGCTCATTTATATGAATATAATTTTGTGGTGTCAAAGAGAAAATGCCATGAAAACTTTTGTGATGTTTTGTAAACATATAAAGCTTTTCTCTGTCATAGGCATATTCTGGTTCAATTTCAACTGAGTCCTCAAGATTATCAAAACATAAGCAAGCTTTTATAAAATGTGGGTCAAAATGAAATGCCTTTGCGCTTAAATGGTCAGAGCTTATTAACTCAATGTTGTCATAGTGTGAAATGCACATAACGCATGGAGAATTAAGTAAGCGTATTGAATTATTAATCTTAATTGTGGCATTGCCACAGCTTATTAAAACTACCGAGCAACGATCCTTCTTTGGAATCTCATTTAGTGCATCGTAAAAGGTAAAATCTATAGGGATTGTTCTATCCTTGTGTCTGTCCTTTTGTGCCATAGTGCCTCCAATCTCATTGTAAAAAGTATATAAAAATGCTGTTTATTCAAGCTTGCACATAAAAAATGCAATTGCTATACTGTAAAAAGTATATATCAAAAAGGAGGTTAAGTCCATATGAAAAGAAAATATTTGATCTATATATTTGTAATTTCAGTAATGAGTCTTTTGTGCTCTATGGTGGACGTGGCTGTTATTGATGTCTTAAAAGATATAATTGATATGAAATCAAGTATAAAAGAATTGCTTTTGACAGCCCTTTTTATAGTATTTATAGGTATGTTGGCTAATTATTTAGTGGTTAAATTTACGGAAACGTTTGGAGCCTTAGTACTTAAAAATCTAAGAAAAGAATGTTTTACACATATTATGCAAATTTCTCCATTGGAGCTAAAAAAACAAAATCAAGGTGATTTAATAGAGAAAATGTCTTCGGATATAGAAAACATTTCTACATATATGAAAAATTATTTTTCTAATTGTATATTGGTGCCATTAATGGTGCTTGTATTTGGGGTATATCTTATTGCTTTATATCCGTTGCTGGCTATAATTTGCTTTGTATTGTTAGCTGTGCTAGTGCCTTTAAGTGTAAAGCTTTTAAAACCGATAAAATTGTCGCAACATGAATATGTAAAGCTTTTAGGCTTGACTAATAACAATATAAAAGAAGTATTTGACGGCGCTTATGAGGTAAAAGCGTACAATTTGTCAAAAAGATTAAAAGAAAAATATTATAGGGATTTAAAGGTTACACTTGATATATCTAATAAAAATGATTTGCGACAGTACAACATAGCACCAATTTCTGTGCTTATTAGAGAAGCACCGGTGGCTATTGCACTTTGTCTTGGCGGTTATATGGCATATAAGGGTAATATAAGCTTAGGTGTGGTGGTTGCATTTATAAGTGGTCTTAATAAAATCAATGATC
Organism: Lachnospira sp.; assembly: GCA_015057605.1. Classification (GTDB taxonomy): domain Bacteria; phylum Bacillota; class Clostridia; order Lachnospirales; family Lachnospiraceae; genus SIG291. Next base: position 24,764 of record SVDX01000029.1, read on the forward strand.
CCTTAGAGCAGGTTTATCAATTGGTTGTAAGAACTCATCTTGCATCGGTTTCTTATAAAAGAATTAATAGTATATTGCAAATTCCGATAGAAAATGACGAGGGAAAAATAACAGAATTTAATAAAAATAGTGAATGTGTAATCCGACTTGAAAATGTTGATTTTTCCTATGGCGAAAATGAAGTTTTAAAGGATTTTTCTTTGTCAGTAAAACACGGTGAAAAGCTTGCACTTATTGGTAGAAGCGGCTGTGGTAAAAGCACGGTGTTAAAGCTAATTTGTGGACAGATTGTAGCAGATAAGGGAAATATTTATATGTATGACGTTGATTATAAAAACTGTGCTATCGGTAGCATTAGGGATGAAATAAGCCTAATTTCTCAGGATGCAATAATATTTCCTATGTCGGTAGCTGATAATATAAGGCTTGGTAAAATTGATGCATCAAGGGAAGAAATAATTGATGCGGCAATCAAGGCGGGAGCTCACACATTTATAAGCAATATGAAAAATGGCTATGATACAGTTTTGGAGGAAAATGGAGCTAATCTTTCAGGCGGTCAAAAGCAAAGAATATCAATAGCAAGAGCTATATTAAAAAATAGTGATATATTGTTGCTTGATGAACCGACATCTGCCTTGGATGAAGAAACTCAAAAGCATATAGTACAGACTATTGAAGAAATTTCAAAGGATAAGACTGTAATAACAATTGCTCATCGTTTAAGTACAATAGAAGGTTATGACAAGGTTATTGATATGGATAAAGGAGGCGGATTGTAATGAAAGAGATAAAAAGATATTTTTCTTACATTGGTAAATATAAAGGCACATATTGGGCTATATTTATCAGCACAATTATTTCATCGATGCTGCTTAGCCTTTTATATTCGTACATGAATAAATTCATATTTAATTCAATTGAATATAAGAATGGGAAAATGTTTATGTGGGCCATTATATTTTGCTTGTTACTTTTAGCGTTAAATAGTGCCTACCCATATTTTAGATATTTTCAAATTCGCGTAGTAAGAAAAATAGTATTTGATATAAAACTTAGATTATTTGAAAAACTGTTGAAAATGGATATGAGCTTTTTTGAAAGTAATCATAGTGGTGAAGCATTAAAGATTCTTAATCAAGATGCTAATTCTTTAAAAGACTCGTATTTTTCACATGTATATTGGCTTATAGGAAGTTTTAGTGACGGATTAGTTTCTATAACTGCGATGCTTGTATTCAGTCCAATTTTAGGTCTTGTTTCGCTTGTATTTTGCTTTATTACAACATTTATTTCAGTACGAGTTAATAAAGAAATTAAGCTTTCAGATAAGTCTATACAAGCAGGCATAGGTAAGCTTACTGCGAGAATGGTAGATATGCTGGATGGATTTCTAATTTTGAAAATGTATCCTGGAGCAAAAATTATAAAAGAGGATTATGAAAAGAATAACGACATAATATTTGAAGATGAAAAACAGCGTGCTAATATAGTTTCGCTACTTAGCATGGTAACATTTCTTTTAAGCATACTCGCAAATTTTGGTACCATAGCTGTTGGTGCCTATATGGTTCATTTGGGAAAAATGGACTACGGTACAGTAATGGCAATTGTCTCTTTGCAAATGGGTGCAAGTCAGTTTATGAAAAATTTTGCTAAAAATATCTCGGTTGCATCAAGCTCTTTAGTAAAGGCGGGAAGAGTATTTGACTTCTTTGAAATGGATGGCGAAGAAAGAAATACAATAAATACAACGCAAAATAAAACTGACAACGTGGCTATAGCTGTTGAAAACTTGAATTTTTCATATGGTAATAACAAAGTACTGAAGGATTTTAATCTTACGGTTAATAAAAACGAAAAGCTTATTATAATGGGAGAGTCGGGATGTGGAAAAAGTACATTAATAAAGCTTTTGATGGACTTTTATAAAGCAGATGGAGAAATATTTATTAATGGAAATGAGCTTTCAAAATATTCCCTTGAAGAATTGCGAAAAGTAATTACTTATATGCCACAGGAAAGCTATCTCTTTGAAGGAACAATAAAAGAAAATATTGCATTTGGACAAGAAGAGACAGTAAGTGATGAAGCAATAAAAGAGGCTGCTGCATTTGCGTATGCAGATGAATTTATTAATGAATTACCAAAGGGCTATGATGAGAAAATAGAAGCCGGCGGTAGTAATTTATCAGGCGGACAAAGACAAAGAATAGCCATAGCAAGAGCATTTTTAAGAAATTCACCAATAATCCTAATGGATGAACCGGCATCAGCATTAGATGCTAAAAGCGAGCAAATGGTAAACCAAGCCATAAAAAAACTAATGGCAGAAAAGACAGTAATAATGGTAAGCCACCAAGATAGCATAAAAGACTATTTCGATAGAGTAATTGTTATGGAGACTTAAAAAGCTGTAAAAGTATATTTGGAATTTTTTAATGTACACAGCTAACCTGACACGTAGTGCATATAACGAAAAAAAGATGCTCTAAATGTTCATGATATGTACCCAGAATCCTGGACACATTGATTTATGAATTAGGCACAGCAATACATGGATGCTTCCCTGTATTTTACAGGAGGCATCCATTTTGTTTTTGCCTGAATTCTTTTGTTATTATAATA
>SVDX01000004.1 GCA_015057605.1 Lachnospira sp.
TTTCTACAAGTGTGCCTTATCTTTAGTTTAACTCCTACTTCTATCTGAAATTATACCCCCCCTCATAATAAAATGTCAACACTTTATTTATGTCTCAAACAAAATGCTCTATATGTCATTTTTACAATTGACGTATAGAGCGTAGCATCACAAAAAACTATTTAATAATATTTCCAATATTTTCTATTCAACACCATACCCACTACATACATTATAATTCCTGCTATCAAAAAACATATATAGTGTTGAGTTAGTAATTTGTAAGTCATATTTGACTTTATATAAAAGTTCCACACTTGACCACTGTTTCCAGAAAAAGCACAGATTGTAATATATCCTACTACTATTATGGATGTTGTAAATGCTGAGCCCACTAATAGCAGTAATAAATATAAAAGTGCAATAATAAATGTAGCACTAATAGCGCATCTAGAATATTCCAAAATTATTTCTTTATTTGTATATTCCAGTAAATATTTCAAATATAGAAAATAGGGAATCAGAATAACTAAATATATTATGTTAGGACACAAGGCTCTTAATAATTTATTACGCTTTCTCATAAAGAGTACTTCATTGCCAGTACCAGATATATGCTCACTCAACAATGCGTATGGCCAAATCAAAGCACCTATTAAAATAGTATTTTGATTTATATCATTAATCAATTCCTTAACCATTACATTTACGCCAAATACACTAACAGAATAATATGCGATGTATGGCATTATTACAAATATAAGATATAATGGTGCGAATACCTTAATTATTCCCATTTCATTTATTGTTCTCTTAATAAACATATATATCCATCCTCCAAGAGTGCACTTCCAGTTTTGCTGGTATCAGAAGACTTATTTGCAAGGGCTTCAATATTGTCATTCATCAATATCTTACCTTCGTTAAGTACTATTACTTTATCACAAGTATCCATAACATCCGATACTATATGAGTGGATATAATAACGATTTTATCTTTATCTAATTTTGATATTATCTCTCTAAATCTAACTCGCTCTTCTGGATCAAGCCCCGCCGTTGGCTCATCAAATATTAAAACTCTAGGATTGCCTAAAAGAGCTTGAGCAACCCCTAATCTTCGTATCATACCTCCCGAAAGAGTTTTTACCTTGTCTCTTTTTCTATCGCTTAAATTCACCTTAGCAAGTACATAATCCACTTCTTCCTCAGCTCTTTTCTCATCTTTAATGATAAGACCAGCCATATACAACATTACATCACATACTCTCATATCCTTAAACAGACCAAAGCTTTGTGGTAAATATCCTATCTTGTTAGTATACTCCCTACTCCCTAAACTATAATTATCATCCAATATTACGGTTCCATCAAAGGTTGGATATACACCTGTGATACATCTTATCAAGGTTGTCTTGCCCGCACCATTAGGACCCAAAAAACCATATATACCATTATCTAGTTCTAAATTAATATTATCTAATATTTTTCTTTTTTTGATATTCTTACTAAGACCACTAATCTTGAGCATTTTCAAACACCTCTTCAAATCTTCTCATAGTTATCAATGGATTTGCATACACCAAATCAACATAATCATCTCCAAAATGATAGCCTGTACCATAAGGAATTCCGCAATAATCCAATACTAATACCAATTTCCCTTCAGATGAATATCCATATTTATTTTCTATATCTTTGAGAGATTTTGTCAATTTATTCAAATTCTCCATAGTATAATATTTTGGATAGTACGGATACTTAGGACACACATATGTTATATTTTCTATTGTTACTGTCTCTAAATAGCCTTTTACAAACATAGGTCCTGTAGCATATCCTTCATAATGTCCAGGGCTAGTTTCTTTTAAATTAGAGTAAATCTTACCTGATTCATTCATATTCACGAAAAAATTTGCTTTAAAAGAATTAGATGCTTTGCCTAAATTGATATCATTATTAACTAACTTATATCCAGCAATAGGATAATATGGATAGTCCTCTGGCAAATATACATATGTATTGTTTGCAGCATAATGATCAACTGTTCCCTTGTATTTAATAGTTATACTTGAGCAATCACCCTTGGATGTAATATTTAAAAAATCAGCAAAACGTTCGTATTCAAGTTTTGCACCCGTTGCATTGGTTACCTCGTATACTTTTAACGTATGATATAGTGTAAATTTATAATTCTCACAATTCGCATCAGATATTTTCATCTCACAACTTGCTTTTAATCTTCTTCCAAAATCTATATCAATATTGTAATCTGTAATAATAAATCCTGCCTCTTCATTCTCAGAAGGCAAGTTATTGTTTTCCATTTCATAATAGTAATATATATTCTCCTTCATAAGAGTTTCATAGTCAAAAGTTTTTGAATCTGGTTGAAAATAATATATTTGACTTGATGTAAACAACATTAATAATATTACTATAATTACTTTTTTATTTTTATTAAATACCTTAGCAACAATAGGAATCATCGCTGCAACTATAAACCCAAGTATTTTTATCCATTTATATGCATATGCCGTTGTCGGATACATAGAGCCAGTATCATATGTATTATTCTGAATAATATCAAAAAATGCTGGTATCCTTAATAGTATAATTCCCTGGATTGTATTATAAACCCATAGTGCTGCTGGACTAACCAAGTATAAAATTACCAGTAGTATAAACAAAAATAATGTCCCATTTTTTATCCTGCCCAACGAGTTCCCAAGCAATATCATAAATACAGCTGGCAAAAACCATGATAATAAAAATTGTAAAATTACAAAACCTGCAAACATTCGATCCATATTATCAAATTTTCCTAAAACAAAAATGGTTATAGTTGTTAATATAACTGTCAATATGAGATTAACTAAAAGCATTGCATATATATGCATAATGTTAATGTTTTTTCTAAAACCAAAAATCATCTCAGACATTTTATTAGTATAAAAACTATGCGTATTGTATGAACTCCACAAAAAAAACATTGCAACATACAAATATGCTTGTTTTGTACTCTGAGCAATAGTTCGTCCACAATTACCATCACCATCATCTTTAATAATTTTTATCAAATCCACTTGTTTAAAGATAATATATGCCAAAACAATACCTAGTCCAATAACAATAAATTTGTCTTTAAAAATCTGTTTAAAAGCATTTTTTAAATTAAACATTTTCCCACTCCACATAATATCTTTTAATAGTAACTATTTTGTTACACGCTACTTTAGCTTTCCTTTCTTAAATTATTTTAATACTAATAACCATATGGTTCAAAATATAGCTTACCTTGATTATAACTACCCCAGTCCAGACCTTGTATTTGACCATATACAGTTACACCATAATCAGGATTAGCACACTGCCAATCTGTATCTTTATATGTAGTTCTTAATTGAGAACAAATATATATCTTTCTTGTTCCAACAATTACATTCCCATTCTTTGCATAATGTAAAGTACTCTGTACCGTACCTTTTTTAGCCATAAATCTATAGCCAATGCCCTCTCTATTAGCGCTAGTTCCTGTAAAATCATACTGATATCCCCAACCACTAATCTCTGCAGTCTGTGTTGCCGCAAAACAATCTTTACTCCATACCACAACACATAATGTTACCATTATGATAGCCATAACATTCTTGATTTTTTTCATCCTACTACCTTACTAAAGTAGGTGTAACGACAACTATTATTATATATAATAATAATAATAATTGTCAATATTTTCGCACTTTTTTATTAAATCGCGTTTTTTCATTTATATTTATTTAACATTTAACCCCATATTAATTTTTAACAAGTATAACATATAGCATTAAACACAATAAAACAATAACGTAATCCATATAATTATTCTTGTCATATACTAAAAAAATGCCGAACAGGCAAGCCCGTCCGACATTATAATAATCATAATTAAACACGTGATAAATATTCACCAGTTCTTGTATCAATCTTAATCTTTTCACCTTGCTCTACGAACAATGGTACCATAACCTTAGCGCCTGTTTCAACGATAGCTGGCTTTGTAGCACCAGTTGCTGTATCACCCTTAACGCCTGGTTCTGATTCTGTGATAACTAATTCTACGAATAATGGTGGTTCAATAGAGAATACCTGTCCTGCATGTGAACAGAGTTTAACCATCTCATTTTCCTTAACAAATTTAAGAGCATCACCAACGTTATCCTCATTAAGAGCTATCTGCTCGTATGTGTTGATATCCATAAAGTGATATAAATCACCATCTGAATATAAGTACTGGTAATCTGCCTTCTCAATATGTGCTTGTGGTAACTTTTCATTAGGTCTGAAAGTCTTTTCAACCACACCACCGTTCTTAATGTTCTTTAATTTTGTTCTTACAAACGCAGCACCCTTACCAGGTTTTACATGTTGAAATTCAATTACCTGATATACTTGTGCGTCCATTTCAATAGTTAAGCCATTTCTAAAATCGCCTGCTTGTACCATAATTGGTATACCTCCTTAGCATTATCTTATAATAGTTTATAATAAAACTGTATATATTTCAACTATTTTTTACTTATTTTGAAGAAATTATTGCGTCAATTGCTAACGCATAGCCTTTAAAGCCCAATCCCACTATCTGACCTGTGCATACTGGTGCAGTAACTGAGGTGTGTCTAAATTCTTCTCTCTTATGAACATTTGAAATATGTACTTCAATCTTTGGAACTTCGATTGAAGCAAGTGCATCACGCACTGCATAGCTATAATGTGTAAATGCGCCTGGATTGATAACAATGCCATCCACCTTACCATAAGTTTCCTGAAGCTTATCAATTATCGCACCTTCATAGTTGCTTTGAAATACTTCTACTTCAACGTTAGCCTTTAGTGCTTCATCCTGAATATATGAAACTAATGCTTCATAATTTTGTTCGCCATAAATAGCCTTTTCTCTTATTCCAAGAAAATTAATATTAGGTCCGTTAATTACTAATATCTTCATATATTGCCTCCATTTCCTTAACTACCTGCTCTATAGTCTTATCGTCCGTATTGACAGTATAATCTGCTACTTCCTCGTATATAGAGCCACGCTTATTCATAAGCTCATTAATTCTATCTTCTAAAGATACATTCATAAGCAATGGTCTGTTAGTATCATTCTTAAGTCTGTCACAAAGGGTGGATACCTTTGCCTTTAAATATATAACCTTGCCTGTCTTTTTTAATATTTCACGATTAACTTCTCGTACCGGAAGTCCTCCACCAAGCGCTATAACCATACTATCTTTTTTAGAAAGTTCTTCTATAGCCTCTGTTTCCATATCTCTAAAATATTCTTCGCCTTCATTTGCAAAAATATCCTTGATAATGCGGTTATATTTATTTTCAATGTATTCATCCGTATCTACAAACGAAAAACCTAAGCTATTTGCCAATTCCTTACCAAGTGTGGTCTTTCCAGAGCCCATAAAGCCCTCTAAAATTATATTATTCATCAATGTTAAGCTCCTTCTTTAAAAGTTGCAACACTTCATTCGCTTCTTCTTCGCTTACAGATGTACCAGTCCATAGTTCAAATGCAAGTACGCCTTGATATAAAAGCATCTTAATTCCGCCAAAGCTTTGACCACCTGATTCATTTACAAGCTGCATAAACTTAGTTTTACTTGGATTATAAATTATATCTACTCCATATAAAACTCTGTCATAAAATGTTTTATCATATATAGGCGCCTCTAAATTATTAGGGTGCAAGCCCACATTAGTAGTCTGAATTACTACATACTTCTTTTCATTTTCCAAAACAGAATAGTCATTAATAGTGTATGCGCTAACATTAAAACCTTCAAATACCTGCTTTATATTATTAGCAATCTCTTCGGCCTTAGATACTGTTCTGTTTAATATGGTAAGTGATTTAACTTTTTCAGATGCACATAAAAATGCTACTGCTCTTGCAGCACCACCCGCACCAACTATTACAACATCCATATCCTTAAGTGGCACATTTTCAAGCTCTAATTGTCTTTTTAATCCAAGAATATCTGTGTTGTAGCCCTTGAAGCCACCATCTACTCTTACAAGTGTATTAACAGCTCCGATATTCGCTGCTAATGAATCAATCTCTTTTAATTGAGGAATAACCGCATTCTTATGCGGAACAGTAACATTCATGCCTAAAACATTAAGCTCATATGCGCCAGCCACTGCAGCCACTGCATTAGTCGTCTCAAATGGCACATACACCAAATCAAGTCCTTTTACCTTTGCAAGATAATTATGTATAATCGGAGACATAGAATGCTTTATAGGATTACCGATAATCCCACATACTTTTGTAGTTCCTCTGATATCCATGATATAATCACCTTTCTATTTATCAAGTATCTTCTTCAATTCGTCCATAAAGGTATTAACATCTTTAAATTCTCTATATACTGACGCAAATCTTACATAAGCAACAGGATCTAAATCCTTAAGCTCATTCATAACTATCTCGCCTATTCTCGCTGTTGATATCTCTTTTTCTTCAAAGTTAAATATCATAGTTTCAATCTTATCTACCAATTGATTAATCTGGTTAATTGAAACCGGGCGCTTATGACAAGAACGAATAATTCCTGATTCAATCTTACTTCTGTCATATGGTTCTCTGTTATTGTCCTTCTTAATAACAATAAGTGGCATTGTTTCAACCTTTTCATATGTAGTAAATCTCTTACCACATATTTCACATTGTCTACGTCTTCTAATAGAGCTATTATCATCCGCTGGTCTCGAATCTATAACTTTTGTATTTTCTATACCGCAAAATGGGCACTTCATCCTACATACCTCCTAAGCTACACTATAAATTTATTATAGTAAAAATATATTTAGCGGTCAATTGCTTTTTTTACAAACACTTAACTAAAACCTTTTCTACGCATACATCTACTAGTATAACATCTGGTCCTATATTTCTTACACATTTATATGGTATTACATATTCAGTATCTCTGCCAATAAGTCCACATATTTTACATGGTCCGGGTACAATAATTGCTTCAACACAGCCACTACAAATATCAAAATCAATATCATTTACAATTCCAAGTATCTTGCAATCATTTACATTTATAACCTCTTTATCTTTCAAATCACAAATTCTCATATACATTACCTCCTCTTATTATATTCTATGAAAATGCCTTTAAATTTCCACTCATTTGACAAGTTATTACAGTATAAATTTCAAGATTTAGGCAATCATTTTATTATAAAGCACGAATTGATGGAGGATAAATATGGCGACGTATAAAGTAGAAATATGTGGGGTTAATACAGCTACTCTTCCTTTACTTAAAGCTGAGGAAAAGGATGAACTGTTTAAAAAAATACTTGAAGGTGATATGGAGGCTCGCGAGCAGTATATAAAGTGTAATCTGAGATTGGTTTTAAGTATTATAAAAAGATTTTCTAACTCAAATGAAAATGTTGATGATTTATTTCAAATCGGTTGCATAGGCTTAATTAAAGCAATAGATAATTTTGACATCACACAAAATGTAAAATTTTCAACCTATGCCGTTCCTATGATAATCGGCGAAATTAAGCGCTACCTTAGGGATAACAATTCAATACGAATAAGTCGTTCTATTAAGGATACTGCTTATAAAGCTATTTATGCTAAAGAAAATCTTATGAAAAAGAGTTCAAAAGAACCTACAATCACAGAAATAGCTACTGAAATCGGAGTAAGCAAGGAAGATGTAGCGCTTGCCTTAGATGCCATTCAGGCACCTGTTTCTTTATACGAACCAGTATTTAACGAAGGTGGGGACACTCTTTATATAATGGACCAAATCAGCGATAAAAACTGCAAAGAGGATAATTGGATTGAAAATATAGCTCTTAAAGAAGCTGTAGCGCATTTAAATAAGCGTGAGCAGGAAATTATAACAATGCGCTTTTACGAAGGTAAGACTCAGATAGAAATAGCCTGCGAAATAGGAATTTCACAGGCTCAGGTAAGTCGATTAGAAAAAAATGCTCTTAAAAATATGCGAAAATATTTAGAATAGACCAATGGTCTATTCTAATTTTACTATTTCCTTTTTTAAACGTTTTATGATTTTTTTCTCAAGTCTTGAAATATAAGACTGAGATATGCCCAGCAAATCAGCAACCTCTTTTTGTGTCATTTCGTTTCCATCACTTCTACTTAATCCAAATCTTAAATCTACAATTACTCTTTCCCTTTCTGAAAGCTTTTCAATAGCTTTCTCTAAGAGCCCTTTTTCTACCTCGCTTTCTATATTTTTGTAAATGACGTCTTCCTCTGTTCCTAATATATCTGATAAAAGAAGCTCATTACCGTCCCAGTCAACGTTTAAAGGTTCATCAATAGATACCTCTAACTTCTTCTTGTTATTCTTTCTAAGATACATTAGAATTTCATTTTCAATACATCTTGATGCATAAGTCGCCAGCTTTATATTTTTTTCTGGTGCATATGAATTTATTGATTTAATAAGACCTATCGTACCAATTGATATAAGGTCCTCCACTCCTACTCCCGTATTATCGAATTTTTTAGCTATGTAAACTACAAGTCTCAAATTATGTTCAATTAACATTGATTTAGCATATGAATCATTATCGCTCCCCAGCTTCGAAATCATTTCGCACTCAACACTACTTTCAAGAGGCGCCGGCAAAACATCAGTTCCACCTATATAATGAACATCTCCATCTTTTGTAAGCATAACATTTTTAATTGTCGGCACTATCTTAAATCTAAATTTATTTGGCATTAATACTTTTATAGTCATTACTATTCCTCCTGATTTTCATCTGATATAACTGAATTTAATAGCATGGAATATACTCCATTTTTATTCAGGCTACCATCATAAATTGCCACTGCAGCCTTATTAATTATTACTCTTTCATTTTCTTTATAGATACATATGTAATCAACATCAATAACTGGTAATATTCCGTGACTGTTTCCTAATGAATTGTATGCCACCAGTCTGTAATGCAAATCTACCATATCCATATTTTTCTCAATTATCCTTTGTAGCTTATCCTTTTCAACTATGTTTACAGGTTTATTAAATAACGGATCTTTTAATGTGTTACCCGAATCATACAAGGCCTTTACGCTTATTTTCGTTTTCCCCTTTACAATATCAACATCAAATACTTTCTTTCCATACATTGCATATTGCTCTATTACCCCTTTTACAATAGCAAATATAAGTATTGATGCTAATACCATAAGCAATAGCCCAGACGTTGTGCTAATAACGGTTTCAAACACATAACCCGCATATGTGTAATAATATAGAAAATGTGCCATGCCTCCTACAGCAAATGTCACCACATATAACAAAATCATTGTTTTTAATATCTTCTTAAATTCGTATGTATAAGCTACGATTTTCACCATAATAAATGTAATTACTATGTATGAAAAAAACATTTCTAAAGCTTTGTTTATTTTTAGCGTCATTATTATGCATACCCACATTGATCCCAAAAACGCCGAAAGAATTATTCTAAGTAAGGTGGTGTTAATTCTTAAGGTCTTTACTAAAAGTACCAATATAAAAATATCCATAAATACATTAACCAAAAACAAAACATCTAAGTATAATATATACGCTTTGGCAGCACCTCCTTTTTCTTTGATAAGCTAATTATAGAGGTAGCTATTTAAATAATTTGTCGAATCCACGTAGCAATATCTTAAAAGTTTTCGACAAAATACAACAACAGCGTATATTCCTTTTAATGCATAAAAAAAGAGTTCGCTTAAAGCGAACTCTAATATATGTTCTATTTACGATTTTTCTGTAAAAATACCGGAATCTGTAAATCCTTCTCAACAACATTTCTCTTAACTGGAGGTGTTGCTGTTCTCTCTACTGTTGGTTGTTCAACTGGTTGTGCAGGAGCCATCGCAGTCTTAGGTGTTGGTTGCATACCTGGATGGAAAGTTGGTGATACGAAACCTCTTGTCATAACTGACATTGAAGGAATCTTATTGTCACCATTCTCAAGACCTGTAGCAATAACTGTGATTGTTGCTTCGTCCTGAACTGTCTCATCATATCTTGCACCAAAGATAATATTAGCTGTATCACCAGCAAGATCTTGAACATAGCTTGCTGCTTCATTAGCTTCCATAAGACCTATATCACCAGAAATGTTGATAATTACATGTGAAGCACCTGTAATAGTAGTCTCAAGCAATGGACTTGAAACTGCCATCTTAACAGCATCAATAGCCTTATCATCACCCTTAGCAGTACCGATACCAATATGAGCAATGCCCTTATTGTTCATTACTGTCTTAACGTCTGCGAAGTCTAAGTTAATTAATGCAGGGACATTAATTAAATCTGTAATACCTTGTACCGCCTGTTGAAGTACCTCATCAGCCTTCTTAAATGCATCCGGCATAGATGTTCTTCTATCAACTATCTCTAATAATTTATCGTTAGGAATTACAATTAATGTATCAACATTCTCTTTTAATTTTTCAATACCTGCTAAAGCATTATTCATACGTGCCTTAGCTTCAAATCTGAAAGGCTTGGTAACTATACCTACTGTAAGAATACCCATATCCTTAGCTACTTTAGCTACAACAGGAGCAGCACCTGTACCTGTACCGCCACCCATACCGCAGGTTACAAATACCATATCCGCACCCTTGATAGCCTGTGATAATTCATCAATGCTTTCCTCAGCAGCCTTCTCACCAACCTCTGGCTGTGCTCCAGCGCCAAGTCCTTTTGTTAACTTCTCACCTATCTGTAATGCTGTAGGTGCTTTACAATATTTTAATGCTTGCTTATCTGTATTAATCCCGATGAATTCTACTCCACCGATATTCTCTGTTACCATTCTGTTAACTGCGTTGTTACCTGCTCCGCCAACACCAACTACTACTATCTTAGCTGCTGCTTCGGATTCATTAGTCTTTATCTCTAACAAGGTTAGTACCTCCCTTTTCTCTTATCATTCTATTATATAATAGCCTTTATCTACTAAAATATCAATATATTTTTTATGTTTTTTTTAATTTTAACACTAATCTGGTTTGAAAATAATATTACCAGCATCACCATTACAATTTTTCAAATCTAATTCGCCTTTGAGATTATACACTTTATCATATAACTGACTTAATTCAAAGATTTTTTCTTCGATATATTCTCTTTCTCCAAGCAAAACGCGAATATCATTGATATACAAAATTGCATTTGCCTCAAAGTCAAATTCAAGCTTTGTTAGCGTTATATTATATTTATCCAGTAATTGTTTTATCTTTGTAATATCTGCAAATACTCCGTCAATATCCGTCTCTATTTTATTGTGAAGTGTTATGCTGTCATTTCCAATTCCAACTATTTGCGGAATTCCTTCTAATTGTTCTGTTGAACTTTCTACAACTATTCCATCTTTGTCAAAATACATATGATTATTCATAACCTTGACATAGCCCATAATTTTCTTTTCATATACAGTTATTGTAACCTTATTAGGCCACTTAATTTTAAGCTTATAGGTCTCAACATAAGGAATTATCTTCTTATCCTTATATTTATCTGCAAAAAATAATTCTATTGTATTAACCTCTTTTGCATCCTTAAACATATAATGTTTAAATTCTTCAACTGTATTAAAGTTGTTGCCCGTAACACTTATGCCTTCAATCTTTGCCACAAATACCTGCTTATATAAATACACACATACAACTACAAATATCAAAATACCAAGCAATGCGTATATAGGCTTTTTATTTATTTGTTTTTTTCTCTTTCTTTTCGGTGTTGCCATATATCGTTACTCCTTATATTCACACTGTGAGGATACATTTAACACAATTCCCATTTCTGCTAATAAAAATACTATTGAGGTTCCGCCATAACTAATAAATGGCAAGGTAATGCCTGTATTTGGTATTGTGTTGGTAACAACCGCAACATTTAAAATAACTTGTATTGCAATATGTGCAAATACACCAACTGCTATCATACTTCCAAACAAATCCTTAGCGTGTATGGCAATGTTAACAAGTCTCCATAAAAGCATGACAAACAATATAAGTATGGCTGTCGCACCAAACAATCCTAACTCTTCACATATAATTGAGAAAATCATATCATTTTGTGCTTCAGGAATAAAGCCAAGCTTTTGGATACTTTTGCCAAGTCCCTTTCCAAAAAGACCACCAGAGCCTATCGCATAAAGACCCTGCATAACCTGATAGCCACCTTCACTTGCATATTGTTCCGGATTTAACCATACTAAAATTCTTCTTATTCTGAAGCTTTCAGAGGTGTTCATATTTCTAATTGACACAACAAACACACTTACCAGCGCTACTAAGGTTCCAGCGGCTGCTACAAAAGGCGTATATTTTTTATTAGCCACAAAGCACATAACTGCAGCTATACCAAATACTATAATTGCTGTACTAAGATTGTCATTTACTGCCCAGATAAGTATTGATACAAATGCTGTAAATGCCAAAATAACAAACATAGTTCTTATATAATTGACATTTTTCTTTAAATAACAAATAAACCACGCTATTACAATTATCATTGCCAGCTTAACAAATTCTGCTGGCTGAATCTGCAATGGTCCTAACACTATCCAACGTCTTGCGTTATTAACAGTCTTTCCTAGTCCAGGAATCATAACAGATAAAACCGCTATTACTGATGCAATATACCATAGCCACTTAAATCTAAACCAAAAATGATAATCAATCTTAACAGTAAAAAACAATCCTACTAAAGCTACTGCAAGCGCTATCAAAAGCTTTTTAACATAGTAAAAGGAATCACCATATTCAAGTTGCGAAGTATATGAACTTGTACTGTATAGCATAACAAAGCCTATACCGATAAGGATTACAATAATCAAAAGTAATGCATAATCAAAGTTTTCTTTAGCTTTATTCTTTCTTTTGATTTTTTCCCTTTTTTCTTTATCAACCATTTAATTCACCTATCTTATAAGGATTTTACATATTCTTTAAATAACTGTCCTCTTTGTTCGTAGCTTTTAAACATATCCCAGCTTGCGCAAGCAGGCGAAAGCAATACAGCATAACCTTCTTTTGCATTTTGTGCTGAATATTCTACAGCTTCCTTTAAATCCTTAACTATAACTACATTATTAAAATTATATTTAAGTGCAGTCTCTTTAATTTGCTCTGCTGTCTCTCCAATAAGTACTAAAAGTTTTACCGTATCCTTAAATGCTTTTACATAATCATCAAATGGAAGCTTTTTGTCATAGCCGCCACCAATAAGTATTGTTGGGCGTGTCATTGCCTCAATAGCCTTAACCGCCGCATCCGGATTAGTACCCTTTGAATCGTTGTAATATATAACATCCTTTTTTGTTGCCACATATTCAATTCTATGTTCAACACCTTCAAATGCTTTTACAACATCACTAATAATTTCAAATGGAACGCCCATATTATATGCTATAGCAACCGCCGCCATAACATTTTCATAATTATGTACACCAATAATCTTAAGTTCATCTACATTACAAATGTGATATTCCTTAACCCCATCAGTATATTTAATATCCTTGCCCTGCATAAATGCACCAACATTAGGCTTTTCCTTTCTTGAGAAAAATACAACACTTGCTTTAGTTTGCTTAGCAAATTCCTTTAACATTTCATCATCATAATTAAGTACGCATATCTCATCCTTGCTCTGCTTATTGGTAATAAGACCCTTTGTATACGCATAATTTTCTAATGTTTTATGTCTATTTAAATGATCTGGTGTAATGTTAAGTATCGCACTTACCTTAGCCTTAAATTCATAAACTGTTTCAAGCTGGAAGCTACTAATCTCTGCAACTGTTATTGAATCTTCGCTTGTCTTTAAAACCTCTTTTGTATATGAGTTACCAATATTGCCTACAACAAATGTTTTTTCATTATAAGCTTTTATAATTTCTCCGACCAAGGAGGTTGTTGTTGTTTTGCCATTAGTTCCAGTTATAGCCGCCACTTTACCTTTTTCAAAGCGATATGCTAACTCAATTTCGCCCCATACTGGTATGTTCTCTTCCTTAAAACGCTCTACTAATGGTGAATCAATTGGAACGCCCGGACTTATTACTAATAAATCTGTTTCCTTAATTCTTGCCTCATCAAGTTTTCCAATTAAAATCTCTATTCTGTCATCATTATCAAGCTTTTCTCTAACTGTATTGTATTCAAGTTTTTCATTTTCATCATATATACAAACCTTAGCCTTTGCCTCTGCTAATAGCTTAGCTGCGCCAATTCCGCTTATACCGGTACCTACTACTATTACATTTTTTAAAACTAAATCCGTGTTCATATTTTATCTCCAATCTGAAGTTTCATTTAACCTTATAATTATATCATACTATATGTTATTTTTCTATCTCTAAATAAGGTAAAATATTATCAAATAATTCACCTATTACAGGTGCCGCAATCGTACCTCCATAGTACACTCCTTGCGGTTCATCTATTATGCACATAGCAATCACTTGAGGATTATTAGCCGGTGCAAATCCAATAAATGAAGCAATATATTTACCATTACCTCTTGGAAGCTTTTCTGAGGTTGCAGTCTTTCCACCTATACTATAGCCTTCAACCTGCGCAAGTTTACCACCGCCTTCACTTACTACTGATTCAAGTAAGCTTCTCATTGTAGCACTTGTTTCTTCGCTAATACTACTGTCCTTGGTGTTATATAAAAATGTTTTTTCTCCTGAACTAATTGCAAAATGTGGTGTTACTATTTTGCCACCATTAATTATAGATGCTGTTGTTCTAAGCATTTGTATCGGAGTTATCTGAAAAGACTGACCAAAGGATACCGTTGCAAGCTCCACCTGTCCTACATTTTTCTTATTATGCATAATTGTGGCCGCTTCTCCTGGAAGATCAATCCCTGTTTTTCCGTTAATTCCCATAGTATCAAAATATTCAAAAAATCTGTCCGTTCCAACTCTGAGGCCCCACTCAATAAATGCTGGATTACAGGAATTCATCAGGGTTTGCGCAAATGTCTGTGTACCATGTCCTTGTGTTTTATGACATCTTATTCTTCTATCTTCAACCATCTTATATCCCGGACAAGTATAAGAATTATCTAACGAAACTATATTTTCTTCAAGGCCAATACTGGCTGTAATCATTTTAAAGGTTGAACCTGGCTCATATGTATCATTTACACAGGTATTACGCCACATATTGT
This sequence comes from Lachnospira sp., assembly GCA_015057605.1. Classification (GTDB taxonomy): domain Bacteria; phylum Bacillota; class Clostridia; order Lachnospirales; family Lachnospiraceae; genus SIG291. The sequence continues at coordinate 15,240 of SVDX01000004.1, forward strand.
TTAGTAGCGCATATTTTTCTGTTTCATTATTAAAAATGCTACCTTCAGGTAATGTAAATGGATCATTTAAATTGTACTCAGGCACATTTGCCATTGCATATATTTCTCCATTATTAGGATTCATAACTATTATTGAAACAGCCTTTGCCTGCTTTTTCTCAAGTGTTGTATAGGCAAGCTGCTGTGCATAGGTTTGTATATTATAATCAATGCTTATATATAAATCATCGCCTGCTTCAGGCTCAATTCGATTTTCACGTGAAAAATCGAGTTCAATACCACGAGAATCTGTAAGAGTAAGTATTTTGCCTGCCTCTCCGCTTAAATACTCTTCATATTTTACCTCAAGCCCTAATATTCCCTGATTATCGCCTCCGGTAAAGCCTAAGACCTTTGATGCGAGCTCGTCATATACATAATATCTTTTATAATCCTCATCAACCTTAACACCAGCTAAATTATATGCTCTTATTGCATCGCCTATTTCTTTGCTGACATTTGACTTAATCTTTTCAATTGAGCTTACACGTTCTACTTTTTTCCTTACCGCATCTTCTGTCATAGAAAGTTCCTTTGCCAAAACTCTCACAACCTCGTTAGCATCTGTAATCTGACTATGTATAACCGAAATAGTACACACGGTTTTATTATCCGCAAGAACCACTCCATTGCGGTCTAAAATTCTACCTCTTGCTGCCTTAATTACACGTTCTCTTTCATGCAAATCCTTTGCTTTTTGGCTGTAATAATCAGCCCTAAATATCATAAGATATCCTAATCTTACTATCAAAATAACAAATATCAGTGTAAATGTAATCATTAACACTAATATTTTCTTTTTCTGATATATTTTTTGTTCCATTTACATCAACCTACAAAAAGCCATTAATAAAATTTATTAACAGCTTTGTAAGTATATACCTTTTTATTCAAAAACCGTACCATTATCAATTGAATCGTTTGTACCTTCTTCTATTACATCTTCTTCTACAGAATCCGGTAAAATGTTTAAATACGGTAATAATTCAACAAATATATTGTGAGCAATAAGCTGTGCGTGTGATGATGAATCAGCATTTTCTGCATTAGCCTCATCAACAATAACATAAACAACTACCTGTGGGTCTTCAATCGGAGCGGCTCCTAAAAATGAAACAAGATACTTCTTATCCTCTCTTGGAAGCTTTTCTGCAGTACCTGTTTTTCCACCAATGGAATATCCATTAACTCCAGCTGTTTTTGCAGTACCTGACTCCACTGTCGCCTTAAGATATTCTCTTAAAGCTTCTGATGTTGATTTTGTAATTGTTTGCTTTACAAGTATTGGTGAGTTATTATACACAACCTCTCCATTAGCAGTTGTAATGCTCTTTAATAATTGTGGCTGATAATAATTACCGCCATTTACTAACGAAGAAAAGCCACTAACTACCTGTATCATAGTAACATTCATATTCTGTCCAAATGAGTTAGTTGCCGCATCAAGCTCAGTCATATTTGTATATAAAAGACCAATTTCTTCACCTGGCAAATCAATACCTGTTTTATATCCAAAATTATAAATATTTTGATACTTTTGCATCAGCGAAGTACCCATAATACTTGTAATTTGCATCATTGCATCATTACATGAATACATAACTGCTTCCTTTAGAGTAAGCATACCATGTCCACTTCTTTTATGACAGTGTATCTTGCTATTTTTAATAAGTTCGTGTCCATCACAATTACATTTGTAAGCCGTTGTAATTACTCCCTCTTCTAAGGCTGTTGCAACTGTAAATGGTTTGATTACCGAGCCTGGCTCATAGGTTTCTGCTATACAGTAATTTTTCCATAAAGCATAATACTTTTCAAGCTTAGTTGCATCATCCATTGCAGCTATTTCTTCTGGTGTATAAAATGCTGACAAATCTCTTGGATTATTCAAATCATAAAATGGATATGATGCCATTCCTAATATCTCACCTGTTTTAGGATTTTGAATTATTACTGCACTATTCTTTGAACCAACTTCTTCGTTATACTGTTTTAAACATTTTTCAATAATTGTCTGAACAGTATAATCAATAGTTGTCACAACATTATTACCATCTATCGGATTCTTTGAGTTTGTCTCTAAATTAAGAGAATCATTAAGATATCCGTATCTTATGCCATCTGTGCCCGACAATTGATCATTGTAATACATTTCCAAGCCTAAACTACCGCTACCGTCAATTGTAAATCCAATAACATCACTGGCCAAGGATGAAAATGGATATTGTCTTACATATTCTTCCTCAAAATAAATACCTTTAATCTTATCATTTTCTACGGTTTCAATTAGCTCAGACACCTCAGAATAGCTCAAATATCTTTTAAATCTTTGATATTTGCTTGTAGTATCCTTATCAAGTGCTGCATTTATCTCGTCTGCAGTAACATCAAGATACTTAGTAAGCGTATCTATTACTGTCTTTCTTCTCTTTTCGTTATAGGTTATTTCACTTGCATCAAGAACTAAATGATATTTTTTCTCACTATAGGCCAAAACAGTACCAGACCTATCCAAAATACTGCCACGCATATATGGTATAACAGTAGTTGAATAAGCCTGATGACCCAAAACTATTTTTCTATATTTAGAGCCATCTTTATAATTAATCACTGCTATTCTAACTATAAGTCCAATCACTATAAGTGCTATCAGCAAAAACATTATTATAAGTTTTCGCTTCATACTTATAAAGAAAACTCCGTATTTGTTCTTTTTCTTCTTTGTAGCCATTAAAGACACCCGCTTTTACTTATATTCAGGAATGTCATCAAATTGCTTTACATATTCGCTTTCGCCGCGCTCGTATGTAATAATCTGATTCTTAGTTGGAACTCCCATTCCATACTCTTCAACTGCAATTCTTTTAATTTCCTCATAATCTATATTACCATAGATCATGTTTTCTTGCACGTCATTTTCGATTTTTAATTCAGATAATTCTTGTTCAAGTTCTGCGATAGCTGTATAACTCTCTCTTGCGTTATATTGTGCATTTACATAAGCAAATGTCATAAATACCATTACACCTACTAATGCAATAGTAATTAATGCATATGATAAGCTCATTGTATTTTTTCTTCTTTCAACTTGAGGAGTCTTAGTAACTCTTCTCTCCTCACGTCTTACAGGTTCCTTTGTAACATTTGGTATGTTATATGTATCAATTCTTCTAACTACGTTGCCGTCGATACTTATGTTAGTTCTTGTATCATACTTGTTTAACCTTGTAATCTCTGCCATATTTAATCCTCCATGATTATGCTTGTCTTTCAAATACTCTTAATTTAGAGCTCTTTGACCTTTTATTGTTAATAATTTCCTCTTCACTTGGTACTATTGGTTTCTTAGTAATAACCTTTCCTTTTGATGGTTTGTTACATACACAAACCGGAAAATCTGGTGGGCATGTACATGTAAATTCGTTATTTCTAAATCTTGTCTTTACTATTCTATCTTCTAATGAGTGAAAGGTTATAATACATAATCTTCCTTCATCATTCAACGAATCAATCATTGAATCAACCGAGTCATTTAATACCTCTAATTCTCTATTAAGTTCAATTCTTATCGCCTGAAATGTTTTTTTTGCAGGATGTCCGCCTACTGCTCTACATTTCATCGGAATAGCCGCTTTAATTATCTCTATCAATTCAAATGTTGTAGTAATCTCTTTTTCTTTTCGTGCATTTACAATATGTTTAGCAATATTCTTAGCAAACTTGTCCTCGCCATAATCTCTGATTATTCTGTATAAATCAAATTCACTGTATTCATTTACAATATCCTTAGCAGTTTTTGACTGTCGCTGATCCATTCTCATATCAAGCAATGTATCTTCGTTATATGTAAATCCTCTATCTACAGTATCTAATTGATATGACGAAACACCTAAATCTAAAAGAATACCATCAACCTTATCAATTCCTAAGTCATCAAGAACTTGTCTGAAATTACAATAATTATTTCTTACTATCGTAACTCTATCTTCAAATTCCTTTAATCTTTCTGTTGCTGCCTTTATAGCTGCTTCATCCTGGTCAATACCTATCAATCTGCCGCCATTAGTAAGCTTTTTGCATATATGGTATGAATGTCCCGCTCCACCTAAAGTGCCATCCACATAAATACCATCAGGCTTAATATTAAGATTTTCAATTGTCTCTTCTAACAACACCGAAATATGTTTAAATTCCATATTAATCCTTCTTCCTAAATACTAAAGCCCAAGTTTTGCATATTCTCAGCAACTTCTTCCATATCATCATCATACTTGCTTGTACAAGTAAGCCATTTTTCCTTACTCCACAATTCTATTCTGCTTGCAACACCAACTAATACTACATCCTTTTCAAGTCCTGCAAACTCTCTTAAAACCTGTGGTATAAGTATTCTTCCTTGCTTATCAATCTCTACGCTTGCAGCACCTGCAAGAAAGAAACGTGTAAATTGACGAGCATCTTTGTTAGTAAGTGGTAATCCTTTTAACTTTTCTTCAAAGTTCTTCCATTCTGCTTCTGGGTATCCAAACAAACAGCCATCCAAGCCCTTAGTTATAACGAATTCTTCGCCTAAACCTTCTCTAAGCTTAGCAGGCACAATAACTCTACCTTTGGTATCAACTGTATGATTGTATTCTCCCATGAACATAATTTTCACCTACTAACCTTTGTAAATTAGAACGAAATCTACCACTTTGTACCATTTCGCTCCACTTTCCACCACCTTTATGACCATTTTATACCTAAATGCAATAAAAAGCAAGTGTTTTTTTTAGTAGAGTTATTCTACTTTAAAAGCCGAGTGCGTTCGCATTAACAACACTTAGATTACGTTTTTATTAAAAAAGGAAGTTCTCAAAACGAGAACTTCCTTTTTAATAAAAAATAAGAGTATTAAAAATAAATCTAAAATCAAAGAACTGAATCCTATAATACAGGAGTCAGGGCCAAAAGTGCTCTTATTTCTATAATTAATTATAAGTTAAACTTTTATCAATTAATTCACTATATTTTACTTACGCTAAGACTTATTAATCCTTTTCTTGTCGCAATATTATACGTTGACACAACAATAAAATATGTTCTATTTGCAACTAAAGTATCGGTAATTAATGCTTGCAAATCTCCTGCACCATCATCATTATAAAGGCACTCATCTGTACTATATGGATCTATCAGATATAAATATGTATCAATGCGATTATTACCCACATAATTAGTTTCAAATTTATATTTCCCACTTTCAGTAGGTGTATAAGTTATTACATTAGTTGTATTATAAGATGTATCAAAATAGAATTCTGCACTACAAGCTTTAGAATTTAATATTTTTTCATAATTCAAATATGTTTTAGCCGCAGGTGTAACTCCAAGTTTTACATAACCAGATGTACTACTATTATAAAATTTCACTCTAAGTATATAAGGAGTATTAGCTTCTGCATTATAACTAAAAAATGCATTTAAAGAGTAGCCATCGTCATCATTCTGCGCCAAAAGATTATATTCATTGTCATATATATATATCCTAGCATCCTTAGCCCCAAATGTTTGAATCAACTTATTTCCTGATGTTGCAAATGTAACATAATAGTCCTTATATTCACCAGCAGACAATTTAGTAACCCTTTCAGTATAACGTTCTCTTGCGCTCATATTAATAGCCGCATCAGTTCTATGTCCACAACTACTACACCTATATTCCACTCTATTTGTTGTCCCAATATTGCCTATTATATCGTAATTATGCATATGATTAATTTTTAATGATACATAACCATCACACCATGCAGAATTTATCCAAACACAATTATTATCAGGCCAACCAAAGTGAACAATATACCCTTCATATGTTCCACTACCATCAGGATAAGTATAATCTTGATATCCATAAGCTACAACAAAATGATCATATCCACCCAAATCAGAATCCATACTTACTATTATTGGTCTACCTTTATTTATTTCCGATTTTATTATTGAAGATTCTATAGACGAATACCCAAACCACCAACCTTTTTCTTCATACTTCACAATATATTCACTAGAAGATAATCGTTCACTTAAATAATCTTCTATCCCTACTTTAACCTCTTTATTTGTTGAACCACTTGTATTAGGTTTCATTATTCGTGTTATTATCTCAGAGTAAAAACTATTGTTTCCTGTATCTTCGCTTCGTGTACCTATGGTCCATCTTGACATTAACATCGGATCCGTACAATGATTTGGATTCATTTGCGGATTTATAACCGTATTAGTTACATCATCATATCCATTCAAAAATCTATCTTCAATAATTCTTCTATTATTGTAATAGTTATGATATCCTAATAGCAGTTGTGCAGCAACTGGTCCACACGTTCCAGAATTTCCATTACCATATGTTCCTCCATCAAAATTGTTTCCAAATAATGGATTAACATCAAAATATCTCCAATTGGGTATAAGACAAGCCGAATTTGTTGAAGCAACGATCAAATCATTTGAATCAATGCTGGGTTTTGAATATAAGTTTTTAGTTTTTATATTATAATTCTTAAGTACATCATTAGTTATTCTATATTTAGTGACATCTCTGTTTACAATACGGCTTCTAGTATGTTGTGAAAAACTTACAATTTCAGATTCTAACATATTTATTTTATCGCCAGTAATTGCATCTCGAAATTGACTATTGTCATTTTTATAAAAATATTTCGCAGGTCCTGCATAGTATCTCGCTTCATTAGAATCATTGTAAGGTAATTTCCCAGACAAACTATATTCTAGTATTTCCATTGTTTGCTTAGCATAAATTGCATATCCACCATTTTCAAATTCCATATAAATATAATCTGCACTATCATCCAAATTATAAATATAACCACACTTTTTTATTGGCTTATTTCCAAAAAACGGTGAAACAAAATCTGCTAAAAATTCTTCACTTTTCCCTATCTCAACTTCTTTTTCTTTTGTTTTTTCATCAAAAACTATTGTCTCTTTTGTAGTTTTTGCATATACAGATTTCATTTTAACTAAAAATACAACTGAAATCAGCAAAACAATACCTATTATTAATTGAAATACTTTTTTCTTCATTTCTTTCCTTATCATCATCTTTCTCCTTTTTATCTCTGTTTTATAAATTCTACACTAGAAATGTCCTTTTCTTTTAGTTTAACAATCAAGCATCTTTGATACGGTGCTGCAACATCTTTTTTATTATTACTTTCAATTCTAAAATAAATTGTTGCATGTTTTTCTTCAATAGTAACATTATCAATTACATACTTTCTATTGGGATATATGTCAGCAAAAATATACAAACATAATATTTCTTGTTCAAAATTTACATCAAAAGCATTTTTCACAAAAATTTTTTCAAATGTTTCTTGATCCTTTATCAGAAACGTTCTTGATTCAGGCGACGCTTCATCATAATAATATCTATCTGTAGAATCTTTTGCATTCTCATCATAATTAGTATCTTTATAATACGCTCCTTTAACCTTATTATTTTCAAGAAAAGATGTCAAAATCATATCATTTGACTTACTATAAATCTCCGCACCATGTTTATCATTATAACAACTTTTCAAAAAAACAAACAACATTAACAACACCATTCCTATTATTACAAACTTAATTTTCCTCATTTTACTCTCCTTAAATAATACTAATAAGAATATTCTAATAAATTTTCATTTTTTTATAAATCCATCTTAAACTTCTTCACTCGCATCACTCGTCTTCTTATTAGCCTTGTACATTTTAATTCTTGTCACAACAAAGAATGTGATACCAACCACTACAAGTATAATCGAAAGAACCTGTGATACAGCTACATCCTTAACTGTAAGCTGATCTGTTCTTAATCCTTCAATGATAGCTCTTGCAATTCCGTAGCCTATCATATATATAGCTACCATATCACCATCAACCTTTTTATGCTTCTTGTATAACTGCATAATTATGAATACAAGTACGCACGCAAGACTTTCATATAGGAATGTTGGATGTACTGTTACATAGCCACCCATTGATTTATTGATAAGTTCTGGTGTTAAACCATTAGCTACACTAATAGGTAACTCCATAGCAAATAACGAATCTGTATATCCACCAAAAGCTTCTCTATTAAAGAAGTTACCCCAACGTCCTATTGCCTGTCCTATAACAAGTCCTGGGACAACTGTATCAAACAATAATAAGAAATTCTTTTTCTTTATTCTTGTATATATATAGCAAACTAATACCGCTAATATTATTCCACCATATATAGCAAGTCCACCATTACGAGGATTAAATATCTCTGAAATATGCTTACTATAATATTCCCATTCAAATATTACATAGTATAATCTTGCTCCAGGTATAGCTGATAATAACACACATAACAATAAATCTGTATATGTTTCATCATCCTGTTTAGTTCTCTTAGCTTCTGCAAATGCAATTGCCGCAGCTACCAACACCGCTATAGCTATAATAACTCCATAATACGCAATCTCTAATCCAAATATTGTAAAAGACTTGCCAACTTTAAATTCTAAACCCAAATTTGGGAAACTGATTAATTTGTCCATTTTCATGCTCCTTCCATACTCTGTTAATTTTACTATTAGTAAGCCGAAAAATCAATCATTTTAAATAAGTTTTCACTTTATTTTTATAAACTTATATGCTAAAATATCTCAAGAGATATTATACAATGAGGATTAGAAAGGAAACTAATTATGAAACTCGGAATCGTTGGTTTACCTAATGTAGGAAAAAGTACATTATTTAATTCATTAACAAAAGCAGGCGCAGAATCTGCTAATTACCCATTCTGCACAATCGACCCTAATGTAGGTGTTGTAACAGTACCAGACGAAAGATTGAATCTTCTCGCTGCTTTATACGATTCAGCAAAAATTGTACCTGCGGTAATCGAATTTGTTGACATAGCCGGCTTAGTTAAAGGTGCTTCTAAGGGCGAAGGTTTGGGCAATCAATTTTTAGCAAATATACGTGAGGTTGACGCAATTGTTCACGTTGTACGTTGTTTTGATGACGCTAATGTCGTACACGTAGATGGTAACGTTAATCCGTTAAGAGATATTGAAACAATCAACTTTGAATTAATATTCTCAGATATAGAGATACTTGAAAGACGATATGCAAAGGCCGTTAAAGGCTCTCGTAACGACAAAGCCTTAGCAAAGGAATGTGAATTAATTGAAAGATTAAAGGATCACCTTGAAGAAGGAAATCTTGCAAAAAGCTTTGAAACTAACGATGATGATGAAGCTGCATTATTAGCAGGCTTTAATCTATTAACTGCTAAACCAGTTATCTTTGCAGCTAATACTACTGAGGATGATTTAGCCAATGATGGTGCTGATAACAAATACATCCAAGCCGTAAAAGAATTTGCTGCCAAGGAAAACTGTAAGGTATTTGTAATCAGTGCACAGATTGAACAGGAAATTGCTGAGCTTGATGATGATGAAAAGAAAATGTTCCTTGAGGATTTAGGTATAAGCGAATCCGGTTTAGAAAAGCTTATAACTGCAAGTTATGATTTATTAGGACTTATAAGCTACCTAACTGCAGGTCCTACAGAGACAAGAGCATGGACAATAAAAAAAGGAACTAAGGCTCCTGCCGCTGCTGGCAAAATCCACAGCGACTTTGAAAGAGGCTTTATAAAGGCTGAGGTTGTTAACTATCAAAATCTTCTTGATTGTGGTTCTTATTCAGCAGCTAAAGACAAAGGGCTTGTTGGTATTGAGGGTAAGGATTATGTAGTAAAAGACGGAGATGTTATCCTCTTCCGTTTCAACGTATAGCAAATCAAAAATCAGAGTTCACTATGAACTCTGATTTTTTTGTTCTATATGATTCTTTATTACTTGTGCATTATGCAGTATTCTCTCATCTGTACTTTCAAATGCTATTTCTAAATATTTTGGAACTTGTGCGTATTCACCACAATTTATAAGCATTACTGCAAGTGACACTGCGGTTGTAACTCTATTTATACTATCATTTATCTGATTTTCATCTAAAGCTTGTTTAAATTTTTCCGACGCCTTTATTGCACAATATTTTGCAAATGCTATATCATTTGCATCTTTACTTAGCCAATATATATTTCTCCACAAAACGCCAAGTAATGTATTATCTCCTGGATTAACATGCTCATTTATATTAATGGCCTGCAAATACTTCATTATAAGTATATCAAAATCACTTCTTTTTTCTAATCTTGCTTCCACAATAGGTTTATGTTCTTTATATACGAGTTCTTTTATAAGCTCGTACTCAAAATTATTAATTGCAAAGAATCGCAAATAATGATTTGTGTAATAACAACGTGGACAGCTTATAACCTCATTCCACAATGGATTACACCCCGTATAAATAACACGGCAATCTAACTCAAAGCTTTTTTCTTCTAAAATATTTCTTTTAATATCCATTACCGAAAATGCTTTTCCACAAATTGGACATGCTTGCTTATACTCATTAATATACATCGGCATTTGATATGGTTTTCTAATTATATGACCAGTTTTAAATTCTGCAGGAAATGCAAATTTAGGCACATGTCTATTTTTTACAAACCTATTATTCTTATAAAGCTGTTCATCAAGTTTTCTAATACGACCACTCATATTTTCCAACATTTTTTTTGCAATTTCCGGACAGGTTTCTAAAAACATTTGGAGATTATCTTTTGTTACCGCTACCACTATTGTATCCTCAAGTGCTATACAGGAAGCGCTACGCGCAAGATTATCAAATATTGCCATTTCTCCAAAGAAATCTCCAGATCCAATTTCCGCAACCTTAACTAAGGTTCCTATGGCACTGGTAATAAATATACCTACCGCCCCGGTCAAAACAATATACATTTCATTTCCTAATTGACCTTCAAAGCAAATGTATTCACTCTTTAAAAAGTACTTAGGTTTTGATATTTTCTGAAGTTGTTCAATCGTTTCTTGTCTCATAACTAATCTCCTTATGATACCGTATAATAAACTGCAAGGTTATCGTCCTTTGTAACCTTAATTGTAGTCTCAAAATCCACAGGAGTCATAGCAATTCCTGTTATATTGATTGTTATCGGGCCCAAAACGCCTGATAGATTAAGTGTTTTTAAAGAGCCACAAGAATTTAAATTCAATTCCTTTAAATTTTCGCATCCAGACAAATCCAAATCTGCAACAGTCCAGTTGCCTTCTAAGTTCAAGGACTCCATCTGTTTAAAATTATTAATTCCTGTTAAATCTGCATATTTAGGATCACCGAATTTGAATTCTTTTACGTCCTCCATCTCACTTCCTAAAATAATACCATCCAAATCTTTATCACATAATGATGTTATGTACTGAAGTACATTTGAATCAGGAAACACATTCGAATTAGCCGCAATCATAGTCTCACCACAATGTCTACAGCTTGTTACATCTGCATTTTCCTCAAGCTTCCTATGCTCCGTTTTAGGAATAATTTCTTCCTCTTCTATGCCACAAAGCATACATCTTCTTGTCTTAAGCCCTGTTTCCATACATGTAGGCTCTGTTATAATTAACCATATATCATAATCATGATCCTCAAGTGGAATACTTCCTGTGGTCTGATAGCTACCACATGCACAGGTGTATTGCATAACGCCTTCCTTTATGCATGTAGCATGTTCTATAACAACACCAGAGTATTCTCCACCTAAACCTACTGCTTCATTACAATTTAAGCATGTAATGTGACAGCCCATAGTATTACCATCTGGTGTATGACCTTCTTTTGCCACATACTCGCCTTCTTCGTATTTCTCACATACACTACACTGGCGTTGTCTCTTACCCTTAGTTCCACAAACTGCTTCAGTAAGTATTTCCCATTCACCATATATATGCCCCCATGCAGGAAGCTGTGTTATTTCTATTCTGTCATCACACACCTTACAATGTCTTGATATAACACCTTCTGTTTCACAGCTTGGAGCTATATCCGTGTAAAAGTATTCTTCATACTCATGCTCTAGTGTTGGTATTTGTTTTATTTCTACGCTATCATCACATTTTTCGCAAATACGCTCTGCATAACCTGGAACTTTACAAGTAGGCTCCGTCGTAACAATCCAATCCGCTACCTTGTGACCCTCAGCCATAATTTCCTGCTTCTCTGCATAATCACAATTGTTACATTGCTTTTTTTGCACACCATTTTGTACACAACTTGCCTCTTCTTCAACTTCCCAATCACCCATTGCATGTCCTATAGCTGCTATTTTAGTTGTAACCAAAATCTCTTTACAAGCAACACAGCTTATAACCTCTTTCCCATCGTTTTCACAGGTAGGTTTATAAATAGTTGTTATCATTGTATGTGTATGCGCATTTCCATCATTTATAGGCTCTCTAATTTCTGCCTTCTTAGTATTTTCTTCTTTTGCTAACGGCTTACTGTCATTTGCTAATGGTTTCTTCTTAAGAGCATCTACTTTATTATATACTGATTCTTGCTCGTTAATATTTATGTTTCTTTCTTTGAGGTCTGTCTTAATTTCCTCTAAAGCAGCAAACATACTATGTCCGTTTTCTGCCGCAAAATAAATATCAATTAAATCTTCATCTGATATTTCTTCTATGCTTATTTCATCAACAACATATTTTGTATCCTTTTTATCCATCTGTATACTTGCCTTTTGGCCTGCAGCTATACCGATTTCCTCGTCAATAATGGTGCCATTTGGCTCTACTCGTTTTGACACAACAAGACCACCGTAGGTCATAATATCAGATACTATATCGCCTTCCTCATTCACGCCCATGTCAATTCTAAAAAAGGTTCCTCTAACAGCAAGTATTGAATTTGGTGTATTAACAATAAATTCATCATCATTACCAAGCGGCTTTACGATTTCACTTGTAATCGCACCTCTTTCTAATCTCAAATGTGTTTTAGATGTGCCAAACTTACTTAATTCTTCAAAAACAAGCTTACTTCCAGCTTCAAGCTTAATGTACTTATCATCATCTAAAAGCATACGCACATATGCATTTCCTGCAGTTACAATTTCATGTCCCTTAGAAAGCTTCATACCAGGATACGCCTTATATTCAATGCCATCCTTTACAACGCTGACCGTTCCATACACCTCAATTACTGAAACTGTTCTATAGCCATTATCGCCATTAACACGTAATGCAAAAAATGCAACCACTGCTACTACACAAAATATTATGCATATAATAACATTTCTTTTTTTGTTCATTTTTTGCACCTCCTTTGTTGTTAGTCAATAAAACCATCTCGTTTTAAAATCTCCAAGGACTTAACCTTTCCTTTGTTGTCCGTGGTTTCTATAAGCACGGTCGCATTATTCATATATTTATCGTAGCACTCATAGAATTCCTGACCTGGAATTATTCCATCATCTAATGGCAAATGCAAATCACTAATGCCATCATTATCATTAATATGTACATGTCTTATATATGGAGATAGGCTTTTAGCCCATTCCTTAAGACTACACTTAGATAAAAATGCGTGTGCATAGTCTAAGCAAACTCCGTAATTGTCATATTTACACAAATTCTTAGATATAGCTTCTATTACCATAGGAGTTGTTTCAAACATATTTTCAAGATAAATATTTATATCCCGATTCTTTTGCAATACATTACTCCAATACTTTGTATTAGTTTCTACAAAATCCTCTATGTAACTTTTAGAATTTAAAAATGAATTATGGTTAATATGAAATACAACTGCCTTTGCACCTATATTCTTAGCTATCTCAATACTTTTCTCAATTCTAAGATTTGAAATTTCTCTTATCTTTTTATCTACGCTAAATGGAATTACATCAAAAAATGCTCCATGTAATGTAGTATACTCAGGCAATTCATAACTCTTGTATTCTGCAATAATTGATTGCAGCTTATCTTCATCATCCAAAATATCTGGCACAAAAAAGTCGTTGTATTCAAAACCTACATTATATTTTTTTGCCAATTCTATGCTATTTAAAATATCATTCACATCTGGAATAATAAGTAATTGTTTCATCTTTCTACTCCTCCTTAACCCCTGTTACAGAGTATACAAATACTCCTTCAGATTTTCCTTTTAATGATACATTTCCTACTTCTACTACATTTATTCGGTTTTTTACCTTTTCATAGACTTTATCACTAATATATATTGCTCCCTTAGGTGCCTTTGATTCAAGTCTTGCAGCAGTATTAACTGTATCGCCAATAGCTGTGTAATCCATTCTAAAGTCACAGCCTATATTACCTACAACGGCTGGGCCACAATGAATACCTACACCAAATCCAATTTCTCTATTATATTTTTTGAGATATTCCTTTTCAATACGATTTCCACCTTCAACTATATCTAAAGCTGTAAGTATTGCCTTATAAATATAATCCTCTGTGTTAAACGGTGCGTTATACACTGCCATAGCAGCGTCGCCAATAAATTTATCTAAAGTTCCACCATACTTAAAAATACTTTCTGTTGTAAGCTTCAAATATCCATTAAGCACATCAACCACCTGTTCTGGCTCGAGGCTTTCTGATAATGGTGTGAATCCTCGTATATCTACAAAGAGTACTGCTATCTCTCTATTTTCACCACCAAGCTTTAATTCAAACTTACCATTGTTTGCAATTTCCTCAACTATTTGTGGTGCAACATATTTACTAAATGCTCTTTCTATGCTCTTCTTTTCTGTTCTCGCTACATAATAATGCTCAATTATATAATACAATCCGATTAATATAGCCATAACTGGAACCACTAATACATTTGCGCTATAACCTGCATTAAACAACCCATATCCTATTAATAATTTTGCAAATGCAGTAGCTAAGCACAATACAACAAGCTTCTTAGCGCTTAATTTTTCACATATAAGCACTAATGCAATAGCTATAACTGCCGCAATTAATGCATCCGCTATTCTTGGAAAATCCTTTATATCTTCGCCGGCTATAAGTGCCTGAATTATATTTGCATGAATTTCAACTCCATACATTTGATGCGAACGGTCAACTGGCACAAAGTAAGCATCTAACATTCCTGCAGCATATGCACCCACTAATACTATGCAATCATCAAAAGCCTCTGGAGGAACCTCGCCGTTCAAAACGTCTATTAAGGAAATATTTTCATAGTCTCCCGGCTTACCTGAATATTTAAACTTCATACCACTTCTATCAGTTTTATATGTTGCTTCTTTGCCTATAGAATGCATATATTCTTCATAAATTACGCTACCAAAACTCTTTTGTCTTTTGCCATCGACCTCGTCAAAATATAAAAATGCACTTCTGATAACGCTATCATCCTCATCCATCAAAGCATTTATAAAGCCTTGTTTTGTCGCATCAGCCAAATCTTTATACGGCATTACTTTTTCTGAAACTGACATAGGATTAGCCTTAAGTACGCCATTTTTATCAACAATAACTTCTTTCGAAAATACATAGCTACAGCCGGTAACTACATTGCCATGCATCTTACAGGCATTTGCAAACTGTTCATCTTTGCTTTCTTCCTTTTGATTACTAAACAATATATCAAAGCCTATTACAGCTGGACGAACCTCATCCGATACGCATAAGGTTTCAATAAGCTTTGCATACACATCTCTGTTCCATTCCGAAAAATCGCCCATCTTATTCATAGTCTTATCATCAATTTTGATAATTTTAATCTTTGTATTCATACTGCCTGCATGATGATATAATCTATCCTCTGTGGCATTATCAATTGCTCTAAGTGCATCTGTAAACACCATTACAAACGCTAATAACCCACATATAATACACATTAATATTCTTTTCATTTGTGCACACCAACATTTCTGTATTTATAATTGTTAATATTATATCATTTTTTCTGACATTTGTCCACAAATGCACAAAAAAAGAAAGCATTTTCTGCTTTCTTTTTGTTATTAAATAGAATTAAATTTTTCAAGAAATGCTTTTGTATTTTCGGCTGCATTGCCTCTAAATACACTTGAACCTGCAACTATAACATTAGCGCCCGCTTCAATTACTTCAGTAACATTATCAAGTGTTATTCCACCATCAATTTCTATATCAATATCATAACCATTATCAACACAAATTTGTTTAAGCTCTCTTACCTTTTGTGTAGAACTCTCAATATATTTTTGTCCGCCAAAGCCCGGATTAACTGACATTACAAGTGCCATATCAACCAAGCCAAGATATGGTTCAATCTCAGATAAAGGTGTTGCAGGATTTAATGTTATACCTACCTTAACACCAAATTCTCTAATCTTTTCAATAGTAGCCTTCATATCCTTGCAAGCTTCTACATGAACAGTTATTATATCCGCTCCTGCCTCAACAAATTCTTTGATATATCTTATAGGTTCTTCTATCATAAGGTGTACATCAAACACCTTATCTGTTGCCTTTCTTATTGATTTAATTACCGGCATTCCATACGATATGCTTGGAACAAACAAACCATCCATTACATCTACGTGAATATATTGCGCTCCGGCGTTGTCTATAGTAGCAATATCTTCTCCTAATTTAGTAAAGTCTGCTGATAAAATTGATGGTGATAGTATAATCATAATATTTCTCCTAATATTTTCTTTGACTTTTTATCTCATTATATATTTCAATATAATTGCGATATCTTATCTCGCTAATTTTGCCTTCCTTAAAGGCTTTCTTTACAGCGCATTCTGGTTCACTTATGTGTACACAGCCTTTAAATCTGCATTCATCGATATATGGATCAAATTCCGAAAAATAATCCTTTAATTCATTTTCATCAATATCATTTACCATAAGTGATGTAAAACCAGGCGTATCCATAATATAAGTATTATCACTCAAGGCAAACAATTCTGAATGTCTTGTTGTATGTTTACCACGTTTAATTTTTTCACTAATTTGTCCTGTTTTTACCTGTACAGTTGGATATAGCATATTTAAAATAGAGGATTTACCAACACCTGATGGTCCCGCTAAAACTATTGTTTTACCATCTACTATTTCAAATAATTCATCCTTTCCTTGTCCTGTATGCGTACTCGTAAACAAAACCTTATATCCGCTATTCTCGTATATTGACTGCAAATGCTCAATTTCCTGAGCATTTGCAATATCTGACTTATTAAAACATATTGTCGTTTTTATGCGCTGTTCATCCATCAATATAAGAAATCTCGCAAGCATATTGTAGTTTGGAAGAGGATCCTTTACTGCAAATACCACTAACGCTCCATCTACATTAGATACCTGAGGTCTTAAAAGTTCATTCTTCCTATCCAAAACCTCTATTATGTTTCCTATTTGATTTTCTTTTTCAACAACATCTATAACAACATTGTCTCCTACCAAAGGCTTTATGTTCATATTACGAAATACGCCTCTGGCTTTGCATTCATACACACCTGTGCTACCAGTATCCACACTGTATGTTCCTGCAACACCTTTTATTATCTTTCCTGTCATTTATTATTCCTCTACTACCGTAAGTGTAACTGTTTTTGATGCTTTCTTCACAGTTGTTGTTTCTGTTCCATCAACATCATATACAAATCTCACACTAACCTCTACGGTAACTTCGGTTAATGATTTTCCTACTAATGTAAATTCATATGGGAACACATCATCTGTATATGTCACATAAGAATCTGTCTTTAATATTGTAGAACCATTTTTTACAACAAATTGAATTTCCTTACTAATGTAAGTTTCAGGTTCTTCAATTTCTGCCATAATACTTGAGCTTAATGTACCTTTGTAGCTATATGAAGGCTCTTTACCTAAGCTTATAACATAATCAACCTTTGTTCCCTTAAGTACAACGTCATCCTTTGGTGACTGCGCCATTACATAGCCCGCTGGATAAATATCGCTATACTCCTTAGTAACCTCGCCTACCGTAAGTCCTGCTTCATCAAGTGCAATATTTGCATTATCCTCAGTTTTTCCAATAATAGTAGGAACTTCTACCTCTTCATCAGCTGGCATACTACATAAATATACTGTGATAGTATCGCCATTTTTTATCTTAGAGCCAACTTCAAGACTTGTTCTTGTTACCAATCCAATTGCTACTGTTGCAGATGGCTCATAAGCAACCTCTACTGTCATACCAATTTGCTTTTCAAGTATTTCTCTTACTTCTTCTATTGTCTTACCTTCATAATCGCCTAAGGTATATATCTTTGGGCCTTTACTTATTGTAACAACAATTGTAGTATTAGGTCTTACCGGCGAATTAGCTTCATGTGTCTGAAGGAATACATAACCTTCTGGCTGAAGCTCTGAATAATCCTCTATCGCTTGGAAACCAAGTCCTAAACCATTAAGCTTTTTCTTTGCATCCTCCTTAGACAAGCCCACTAAATTTGGTACCTTTACATTACCGTCATTTTTCGTAACCTGTTCATTAGTTGTAGGTCTTACCAAGTCAGAAGCACTGCTATTACTAATATTCTTAACGACATAAGCCACTACATATACTGTAATACCAATTAAAAGAAGTACAATAAGTATTCCTACTGCTGTAAGGAAAATATCAAGATTGCTCTTGCCTTCTTCTTCCTCTTCATAAACTTCTTCCTTATATGGTTCAATCTTCTTTGAAGTTCGATTTTTCTTATTGATAGCCGCTACCTCTTCACTTGTAAGCATAACTGTAGAGTCTAATTTTGAGTTTTCTCCAACTACTACAAAATTTTCATCTGGTGTTATTAATGATTTTTTCAAATCCGAAATTACATCTGATATATTTTGATATCTTCTTTCAGTTTTCTTTTGAGTACATTTTTCAACTATCTTTTCTACACTTGCAGGTACATCTGGATTAATCGTTGATACCAATGGTACCTCTTCTTGTAAATGCTTTACAGCTACTGCAACTGTATTGTCCCCATCAAATGGCAATTTCTTTGTAAGCATCTCAAACAGCATTACACCAAACGAATATATATCACTCTTTTGGTCGCTATATCCACCACGAGCCTGTTCTGGAGACATATAATGTACTGAACCCATTACTGCTGAATTGATTGTATTAGATGTTGCCGCTCTTGCTATACCAAAGTCTGCAACCTTTACCTTGCCATCCTTAGAAATAATAATGTTTTGAGGTTTAATATCTCTATGTACAATTCCATGATTATGGGCAGCCTCAATACCCTGTGCCACCTGAATTGCAATACTTACAACCTCTTTTGTTGTAATATCATCTCTTCGTTCAATATATTTCTTAAGAGTAACACCTTCAACAAGTTCCATAACAATGTAATGTATACCTGCTTCATCTCCTACATCGTATACATTTACAATATTAGCATGTGTAAGCCCTGCAACAGACTGTGCCTCTACTCTAAATTTTGCAACAAAAGTTGTGTCATTGCTAAATTCTTGTTTAAGCACCTTAATTGCAACAAATCTGTTAAGCTTATGGCACTTAGCTCTATACACATCTGCCATACCGCCAGTGCCTATTTTTTCCATTATTTCATATCTATCTGCTATAAACATTCCTTTTTCTAACATAAGCTCACCTTTCTGCCACTACTACGGCTATGTTATCTTTTCCACCGTGTTCTTTAGCAATTTCAATTAATTTAAAGGTTGCATTTTCCAACACACTTTCACCTTCAATTATTTCTCTAATCTGTTCATCATTAACCATATTTGTAAGACCATCTGAACAAATAAGAATTTTGTCATTTTCATTAAAGGCTACCTCGAAGAAATCTGCCATAACTTCATCATCGCCGCCAATAGCTCTTGTTATAACATTCTTTTTTGATAAGAACTTAGGGTCATCTCTGTCTAATTCGCCTCTGCTTACCATCTCTTCAACCCAGGAATGATCTCTTGTTATCTGAGTTATCTTATCATTTACAATATATAATCTGCTATCTCCAACATTGGCCACATACAATTGATTATCAAGTACTGTTGCTATAACCATTGTTGTTCCCATACCAGAATAGCTTTCATCTTCCATCGATTTTTCATATACATCCTTATTAACTTTTTTAATAACTTCATCCATGATAGCTATAGGATTCTTATTAGTGTTTTCCTTTATATACTCAATCGTTCTTTCAACTGCATATCTTGATGCTAAGTCGCCTGCATTGTGACCACCCATACCATCCGCAACAATATAAAGATTGTTAAGATTACCAATCTTTTCATCGCATGCATATACAAAATCCTGATTAATACTTCTTACAACACCAATGTCTGTATTAGCGTATGATTTCATATCTTTTCCTCTTTCATCATTAACTGTGTTCTTCTTTATAACTCTTCCTTAACTGTCCACAGGCACCTTGAATATCTCTGCCCATCTCTCTTCTAATGGTAACATTTATTCCATTTTTTTCAAGCATATTTTTAAAATGTTTCACAAACTGTGGCTGTGTTTCCTTGTAATCCCTTTCCTTAATTGGATTTACAGGTATCAGGTTAACATGACAATTCATATTCTTTATAAGACCTGCAAGTTCTATTGCATTGTCCTTAGAATCATTAACATCTTGAACCAAGCTATATTCAAAGCTTATTCTTCTGCCTGTATTTTGATAATAATTATTACAAGCCTCCATAATTTGAGCAATTGAATATTTGTTAGCAATAGGCATCATGCTCTTTCGTATAGTATCATTTGGTGCATGAAGTGAAATAGCCAAGGTTATTTGAAGTTTTTCCTTTGCTAATTCATTTATCTTGTCTACTATGCCACAGGTTGATACAGTTATGTTTCTTGCACTTATGTTAAGTCCCATCTCACTATTAAGTATTCTTATAAACTTCAAGATATTGTCGTAATTGTCAAAAGGCTCACCAGAACCCATAACAACTACATTTGAAATTTTTTCTCCAGTAATTGCCGTAATTCTATATATCTGTTCTAAAATCTCTGATGCCGTCAAGTTTCGCGTCAAGCCATCCAGCGTTGATGCACAAAAGCGACAACCCATTCTGCAGCCAACCTGCGATGAAACACAAACCGAATTACCGTGCTTATAGCGCATAAATACGCTTTCTATTACATTGCCATCATCTAACTCAAACAAGAACTTTTTGGTTCCATCAAGCTTTGAAGTAAGCTCTTTTACTGGTTTTAACACTATAAGCTTTGTATTATTACTGAGTTTTTCTCTAAGCACTTTAGATATATCTGTCATTTCATCAAAATTTGTTACAAGCCTTTGATGAAGCCATGTGTATATTTGTTTTGCTCTAAACTTTTTATCACCAAGACTTACGATATATTCCTCAAGTTCATTTATTTCCATTGATTTTAAATCAAGTTTTTCCATTTATTTTATCCTTTTTAATTTAGCTATAAAGAAGCCATCACAATTATGCTTTCCAGGTAGCAACTGAATGTATCCTTTAGCTGTCGTTTTAGAATGTAATTCCTTTGGTAGCACATTATCCAAGCTTTCAAATTCAAAGCCGTAATTATCTGCAAACCATCTAATATTCTCAATATTTTCCTTTTGATTTATAGTACAGGTACTATATATTAGATGTCCACCTATCTTTACATATTGACAAACAATCTCAAGCATACTCCTTTGGAGCTTAACTAAATCCTCTTGTTTTTCAGGAGTCATATTATATTTAATATCTGGCTTTCTTCCAAGTATACCTAAGCCCGAACAAGGTAAATCCGCCAACACTATATCAGCCTTTTCTATTGCTTCTTCATCAAGTACAAGCGCATCCTTTACTACTGCCATAGCATTGTTAAGCTTATTGCGTGAAATATTTTCCTTTATAAGCAAAACCTTATTTGGCAAAATATCTCGCGCCTCCACATAGCCTGTATCCTCAAGCAAATCTGCAATATGCACTGTTTTTCCTCCTGGGGCAGCACATACGTCAATAACAGTATCTCCTTTTTTAGGCGATGCAACAAGTCCTACAAGCATTGAACTTACATCCTGAATCTGAAATGCACCTTCTTCAAAACATTCAAGTTCTTCTAAATAGTTATAATCATAAATATTTAGTGCATACGGAATATATGCAGCAGGCTCGTATTTTATGCCTTCCTTATCAAGTTTTTTCTTTAATTCGTCTAATGAATTAAGCATTTTATTACATCGAATTGTCGTTGGGCGTTTTTCTTCAAATGCCTTTAACATATCTTCAATGTCAGCATCTGAATATTCATTTTGCCAGCTTATAATAATCCATTGTGGAATTGAATATTTTACCGACAAATATTGTATCATATTGGCTTTGCTGTTAGGATATTCGATATTTCCCTTTTGCCTTGATATATTTCTAAGCACACCATTAACAAATCCTTTTAATTGTGCAAAGCCTCTTTTCTTAGCTAACTTAACTGCCTCGTCACATACCGCATAGTCCTTAATGCCATCCATAAAAACTATTTGATATACCGACATTCTGATTATATTTCTTATAACCGGCTTCATCTTTTTTACAAGAACCGATGAATATAAATTAATGATATAGTCAATAGTTATCTTCTTTTCTATAGTTCCCTGAGCAACTCTATCTATAAAAGCTCTATCTTGCTTTGACAAATATTGGTATTTTTTTAGAGCACTATTAATAATCAAATGTCCATATTGCTCATTTTCTAATACTTCTGTTAAAATATCTAAAACTACTGCACGTGTATTTACCGCTCCTGCATTAGTCACGTCTTCTTCCTCCATATAATGCCACTAATCTTAGCAACTGCAATACTGCTGTTATCGTTGCTGCTACATAAGTAAGTGCCGCAGCTGACAATACCTTTTTAGCTCCCGAATTTTCTTCAGTATATAATATACCATTATCATTCATAAGCTGTAATGCTCTGTTAGATGCATCAAATTCTACTGGTAGCGTTACTACCTGAAATATTACTGCTAATGAGAATAATATTATACCTGTATATATCAAAAATGTATTCAATCCCATAAATACACCCAAAACTATAAATACCATTGATAGTTTTGAACCTATATTCGCCGCAGGAAATATAGCATGTCTTAATGTTAATGGGCCATATCCTGTTGCATGTTGAATAGCATGACCACTTTCGTGAGCCGCAACAGATATTGCCGCTACTGATCTTGAATTATATACCGAGTCCGATAATGATAATGTTTTATTTGATGAATTATAATTATCTGTTAAATTTCCCGGTATATGAACTACATTAACATCATATATACCTTGTGAATGTAATATTCTTTCTGCCACTTCAGCTCCTGTAAGTCCAACCTTTGAAGTCACCTTTGAATACTTTGAAAATGTAGTACTTACTTTAGATTGCGCAACAGCAGCAATAATAACGCTTATAAGCAATAAAATTTCAATCAAAAAATAATCCATATTAGCCTCCTTTAGCCTCTATCAGCCTAAAATTGTATTTTCCTCAATTCTTGCACCTCTTAAAAACTCTTCGGTAGTCATTCTTTTTTTGCCTTCGTATTGTAATTCATTAATTGCGATAGCGCCTTTTCCTGTTTTTACAATAATCTGCTTTTTATTAAGCTCAACAACCTCTCCAATTGCGCCATCATATTCCTTTTCTATAACGTCACAATCCCATATTTTAAGAGTCTTATCATTCAATCTTGTAAATGCACTTGGCCATGGATTAAGGCCTCTTACAAGACATTCTATTTCATATGCTGATTTAGAAAAATCAATGTTACCCATTTCCTTCTTTAACATCTTTGCATATGTATATTTTGATTCATCTTGTTTTTCTGGCTGAATTGTGCCCTCTTCTAACTTAGTAAGAGTTTTTAATAAAAGCTCAGCCCCTAATGTTGCAAGCTTCTCAAACAAGCTTCCACCGGTTTCTTTTTTATCAAGTTCAATTTCTGTCTTAAGAAGCATATCACCTGTATCAAGACCTTCATCCATAAGCATAGTTGTTACTCCAGCAGTCTTTTTGCCATCTATTACAGCCCATTGAATAGGTGCCGCACCTCTATACTCTGGCAATAGCGAGCCATGTACATTGATACAGCCATATTTAGGCAAATCCAAAATCTGTTTTGGAACTATCTGACCAAATGCAACTACGATGATAGCATCTGGCTTATACTGCATAATATATTCTATTGAATCTTCATTTCTCAATCTTTCAGTCTGATATACAGGAATATTGTGTTTTAATGCCAACTCCTTTACTGGTGGCATAACCATTTCCTTGCTTCTTCCCTTAGGCTTATCTGGATTAGTTACAACCAATTCAATCTCATGTTCCGACTCGATTAATGCCTTTAATGAAGTTTCAGCAAAATCTGGTGTTCCCATAAAAATTAATTTCATTATTCTTGTCCTTCCTCTACAATAGTTGTTTTTAATTCACCTTCAACCTTATCTACATAAATAATTCCATCTAAATGATCATATTCATGGCAAACACATCTTGCAAAAAGCTCTTCGCCTTCTAATACAAATGGTTGCATATCAAGATCATATGCCTTAACCTTTACATAATTAGGTCTTGTTACAAGTCCTGCCTTTTGAGGAACACTTAAACAGCCCTCATCACCTGACTGTTCACCACTTGTTTCAAGTATTTCAGGATTAATCATTACTATAGGACCTTCACCTACATCCATAACAAAAATTCTTCTTAAAACACCAACCTGTGGTGCCGCAAGACCAACGCCATCATATTCATACATTGTATCTATCATATCCTCTACAAGTATCTCTATCTTTTCTGTAATCTCAGTTACTTCCTTTGATCTTTTTCTAAGAATTGGATCTCCTAATTCTCTTACTGTTCTGATTGCCATTGTTTTTCTCCTTTAATTAAAATCAAACTGTATATTTATATATTTAAAAGCTTCGTTATCAAACATTAGCCTTTCTACACGTTCCTTATAACGTACCAAAAGTTCTTTATCCTTAGCCTTTAAATAAACAAGCTTATTAAATATATCATTTAATTTATAAATAGGTGCATTAACAGGTCCAAGCACTGTTAAGTCCTCATCACTTTTAAGCTCTTTAGCAACAAGCTTTATTGCCTTTTCTAAAGCATTTTCATATTTTGAGGATACTTTTATCTCCATCATATGCATTATAGGTGGATAACCAAGCATTTCCCTATAGCTTATCTCATCCTCATAAAATGCCTGATAATCATGTTCTGAAGCCGCCACTATCGTCTCTTCTTTTGGAGCATATGTTTGTATTACAACCTCACCAAGTTTATCTGCTCTACCTGCTCTTCCACCAGCCTGCATTAGCAGTGCAAATGTATTTTCTCCGGCAGTATAATCATTAGCATACAAGGATATATCCGCCGCCATAATACCAACTAATGTTACATTAGGAAAATCATGTCCTTTTACAATCATCTGTGTTCCAATCAAAACATCAGCTTCTTGATTACGAAATTCACTCAAAATATGCTCATATGCGCCCTTTTTAACAACTGTATCAGCATCCATACGAAGAGTTCTAAGGCTTGGATATCTCTGCTTTATCTGCTCTTCAATCTTTTCTGTACCGGTTCCAAAGGTTGCAATATATTTTGAACCACAAGACGGACATTTTTTTACCATATCCTCTTCATATCCACAATAATGGCACATAAGTTTGTTATTTTTGTGAAATTTAAGTGTAACATCACAATGTTTACACTTTATAGCTTCTCCACATTCTCTACAGCTTACACATCCAGAGTAGCCGCGTCTATTAATAAAAAGCATTATCTGCTCATTATTCTCAATTCTCTTATTAATCAGTTCATCAAGCTTTTGACTAAAAATGGTTCTATTTCCTTTTGCCAGTTCCTGCCTCATATCCTCTACATATACCTTAGGAAGCATTGCTCCTTGTGCTCTTGAATTAAGCTCAAACAGCTGAAATTCACCATTTTTTGCCTTATAGTATGATGTAACCGATGGTGTCGCAGAGCCTAATATTACTGATGCATTATTCATACGAGCAAGCTCTATTGCAGTTTCTCTCGCATGATATTTGGGCGGTTTTTCACTTTTATATGCACCATCATGCTCTTCATCAATAATTATAAGACCAAGCTTTTCAAAAGGTGTAAACAAAGCTGAGCGTGGTCCAATTATAATACTAATATCACCACTTTTAGCACGCATCATCTGATCATACTTTTCACCTTCCGAAAGTTTAGAATGCATTACACTTACCTTATCCCCAAAGCGTTTGTAAAAACGCATTACTGTCTGATAAGTAAGTGAAATTTCAGGAATAAGCATTATAACCTGCTTACCCTCTAATAATACCTTTTCTATTATGTCAATATACACTTCTGTTTTACCACTGCCAGTAACACCATGCAAGAGGTAAGTTTTTCTTACTCCAGATTGATAATCCGAATAAATGCTTTCAGCAACCTTTCGCTGTTCTTCATTAAGTGTTATATTTTTCTTGTAATCATCGCTTACTTTTATAGGATTTCTATAAATCTTTTCTTCGATAATTTCTATCACCTGCATATCAGCAAGTGCCTTTATTACTTGTGGAGTAATATTCAATTTATCTGCTACCAACGAATAATCAAGTTCCGACTCTTCCATTAAAGCTTCAATTAAACGAACCCTTGCTTTTGCATTTTTCTTTTTTGCTCTTTCAAGTTCTTCCTTTAGGCTTTCCGTATCCATCAAAAGCTTAATTATTTTCTTTGTATTGGCTCTAACTGTATTTTTTACCGGAATAACAGTTTTTAGCGCCTGATTCATTGTTGCACCATAATATTTTCTAATCCATGCTGCCAATTTGATTTTGTTCATTTCAATAGGTACCATTTTTTCACTTATTGAAACTATACTTTTAATCTTTTCAGGCTCATAATTACATATATCTGTTATTTCAATTACATAGGCCTCTATTAGTTTGTTGCCTCTTCCAAAAGGTACATTTACACGCATTCCAACTTCTATTAGATGCTCAAGATTTGCCGGTACGGCATATTGAAATGCTCTGTCAAGTTTTTCATAAGATATATCCACTATAACATTAACAAACACAATATGCCTCCCTTTTCTATTTTAGTTCTTCTAATATTTCTGCAATAATAACTCTTTCATCCATTGGATATTTCTTGCCTTCTATTTCCTGATAATCCTCGTGACCTTTTCCTGCAAGAACTATTACATCGCCTTCTTTGCCGTTTTGTATAACATATTTGATAGCTTCTCTTCTATCAGTTATCTTAATATACTTGCCTGAGGTTTTTTCAATTCCTGTCACTATATCTGCAATAATATCTTCTGGTTTTTCAAATCTTGGATTATCCGAAGTAATCACCGTGAAATCTGCATATTTGCCTGAAACCTCACCCATCTCATATCTTCTGCTTTTTGCTCTATTGCCGCCACAACCAAACATACATACCAAACGCTTTGGCTTATGCTCCTTTAGGGTGGTAAGAATATTTTCAAGGCTCATAGCATTATGTGCGTAATCAATCATTAAGATAAATGGATATGGTGTATCCACTATCTCTACACGGCCTTTAACCTTGACAGTCTTTAGAGCATTTTTCACCTTATCAAATGGTATGTCAAAATGTCTCGTTACAGCAATTGCACACAATGCATTATAAACGCTAAATCTACCTGGTGTACCAAGTACTACGTCCTCTTTTAATAATCCATCTGTTTTAAAGCTTATTCCAATATATGATTTATCATTTATAAGCTCAATATTCTTTGCAACATAATCCGCTGTATCATTAAATCCGTATTTTTCAATAGTGCAGGTATGTTCTTTGATTATATCTTCAAAATGCTTATCATCGCTATTTACAATACCAACCTTACACTGCTTAAATAATTTTGCCTTACATTCTGTATATTCTTCAAAGCTTGAATGTTCATTCGGTCCTATATGGTCAGGTTCCAGATTTGTAAATACACCTATGTCATACATAATACCAGCACATCTGTGCATCATAAGTCCCTGCGAAGAAACCTCCATAACAACTGCCTTACAGCCCTTTTCTACCATTTCTCTAAAAGTCTTTTGAATTATATATGATTCAGGCGTAGTATTTGCCGCCTTAATATGCTCATCGCCTATTATTGTCTCAATCGTCCCTATAAGACCCGTCTTAATATCACAGCTTTCGAGTATTTCTCTAACCATATATGTAGTAGTCGTCTTACCCTTTGTACCTGTTATGCCGATTGTCACAAGCTCCTTTGCTGGATTTTCAAAATAATTAGCTGACAATATTGCGAGTGCATATCTTGTATCTAAAACCTTTATAAATGTTGCATCCAAATCAGTTGTATCAACATCCTCACATACTACAACTGCTTTTGCACCTGCAGCTACAACCTCTCTGATATAAGAGTGTCCGTCAAAATTTGCACCCTTTAAGCACACAAATATACTGTTCTTTTCAGTTTTTCTTGAATCGTATATAAGCTGCGATATCTCTATATCGACATCACCTTTTATAATTTCGTAGCTTAGTCCTTCTAAAACCTGATTAAGTTTCATTTTAAAGCCACCCTTCAATTTTAATTCATTAATGCTGATTCAACACAATTAGCCATAAGCATTGCTATTGTCATTGGTCCCACTCCACCAGGTACTGGTGTTATAGCTCCTGCAACATCAAATACATCATCGTAATCTACGTCGCCACAAAGCTTTCCGTTGTCCATTCTATGAATACCTACGTCAATTACTGTTGCACCTTCTTTTACATATTCCTTAGTTATAAACTTAGGTTTGCCAATTGCAACAACCAAAATATCTGCTCTCTTTGTAACTTCCTTTAAGTCTTTAGTTCTTGAATGTGTAACTGTTACAGTTCCGTCTTCTCTAAGCAAAAGTAATGCCATAGGCTTACCAACAATATTACTTCTACCTACCACTACACATTCCTTTCCTTTAATTTCGATATCACTTCTCTTTAAAAGCTGAATGATACCTGCAGGAGTACATGACACATAACCCTTTTGGCCAATGCTTAATGCACCAACACTTTGTGGATGGAAGCCATCTACATCCTTTGATGGATCAATTGTCTTAATAACTAAATCTTCATCAATATGCTTTGGTAATGGTAACTGAACCAAAATACCATTTACATCTGCTCTATTATTCAAATCCTTGATAATATTAAGTAATTCTTCTTGTGTTGTTTCTTCTGGTAATTCGTATGCCAATGAATTAATACCAATAAATTCGCAGGCTTTTTTCTTGTTTCCTACATAAACACTTGAAGCTGGATCATTACCAACTTGTATAACAGCAAGACAGATGTCTATTCCTTTTGCCTTATACTCTGCTACCTGTACCTTTAATTCCTCTTTAATCTGAGCCGAAATTGCTTTTCCATCAATTATCTTTGCCATTTTGTATTCCTCCGTTAAAATAAACCTACTATCTTTCCATTTTCATCAACATCTACTCTTTCTGCAGCAGGTACCTTTGGTAAACCTGGCATTGTAAGTATTGTGCCTGTAAGAGCTACTATAAATCCCGCTCCAGCATTAACATATACCTCTCTTATATTAACCGTAAAGTTAACTGGTCTTCCTAATAAAAGCGGATTGTCTGATAATGAGTACTGGTTCTTTGCCATACATACCGGCATATTGCCAAATCCCATTTTTTCAAATTTAAGTATCATTCTTGCCGCTTCTGGAGAATATGTTACATCTGCAGCACCATATATTTCTGTTGCTACAGTTCTTATCTTATCAGCGATATTCATATCTGTAGGATAAATAGGTGCATACTTGCTTTCCTTTGTTTCTAAGGTATTAATTACCTTTTGAGCAAGCTCTTTTGCTCCCTTAGAGCCTTCTGCCCATGCCTTTGCAACTGCAAATTCACAATCTAATTCTTCACAATGCTGTCTTACAAATTCAATTTCTGCATCTGTATCTGTAATGAATGAGTTAAGCGCTACTACTATTGGCAATCCGAATTTCTTGATGTTTTCAATATGCTTATCAAGATTTGAAATACCTTTCTTTAATGCTTCAAGATTTTCAACTGATAAATCATTTTTTTCAACGCCACCGTTATATTTTAAAGCTCTAATTGTAGCTACTATTACTACTGCATCCGGCTTTAAATCAGCCATTCTACATTTAATATCTAAGAACTTTTCAGCGCCTAAATCTTCACCAAAGCCAGCTTCTGTAACTGCTATATCGCCAAGCTTTAATGCCATCTTTGTAGCTCTTACACTATTGCAGCCATGTGCAATATTAGCAAATGGTCCTCCATGAACTATTGCTGGTGTATTTTCAAGTGTTTGAACTAAGTTAGGCTTAATAGCATCCTTTAATAACGCTACCATTGCTCCTGTAGCATTTAAATCATTAGCTGTTACTGGTTCGCCTGCATAATTATATGCAACTATTATCTTACCTAATCTTTCCTTTAAATCCTGCATATTCTCTGCAAGACATAAAATCGCCATAACCTCTGATGCAACTGTTATTACAAAATGATCTTCTCTCGTAAATCCATCTGATTTAGCACCAAGACCTATTACTGTGTTACGAAGAGCTCTATCGTTCATATCAAGACAACGCTTCCATACTATCTGTCTTGTATCTATACCAAGAGCATTTCCCTGGTGAATGTGATTATCTAACATTGCTGCAAGAAGATTATTTGCAGATGTTATCGCATGGAAATCTCCTGTAAAATGAAGATTTAAATCTTCCATTGGAACAACCTGTGAATATCCACCACCTGCTGCACCACCCTTAATACCAAAACATGGTCCTAAGGAAGGCTCTCTTAATGCAACAATTGCATTTTTACCAAGACTACAAAGACCCTGTGTAAGTCCAATGCTTATTGTTGTCTTTCCTTCACCTGCTGGTGTCGGATTGATAGCTGTAACTAATACAAGCTTACCATCTTTATTTGACTTAGTACGCTCAATAAGCTCTTCTGATAATTTAGCCTTATATTTACCATATAATTCTAATTCATCCTCATGTATGCCTATTTTAGCTGCCACATCTTTGATATGTAACATTTTTGCTTCCTGAGCAATTTGAATATCTGTTTTCATATTGATTACCTCCGCTTTGTATAGAGTTATAATATTGCCTCAAATTCTTCCATAGTCATAAGTACCTTTCTTGGCTTTGTGCCTTCTTCCGGTCCTACAACACCTTCATCTGCAAGCTGATCCATAATTCTTGCCGCTCTGTTAAATCCAATCTTATACATTCTTTGAAGCATACCTATTGAAGCCTTTTGTTTTTCAATAATAAATCTTCCTGCTTCTGCAAAATACTGGTCTCTATCACCGCCAAATGCCTGACTGTCCTGCATTGTAGCTGAAACAACATGTGCAATTACCGAATCGTCATATTTAGTATCCTTTGCATTTGCTTTAACAAAGTCAACTACTCTTGTAACCTCTTCATCCGAAACAAATGTACCTTGTACTCTTAAAGGTTTTGGATAGCTTGATGGATAATATAGCATATCGCCCTTGCCCAAAAGTTTTTCTGCTCCAAGTGAGTCTAAAATTATTCTTGAATCAATTCCCGAAGAAACCGCAAATGAAATTCTTGATGGAACATTTGCTTTAATAAGACCTGTAAGTACATTTGCCGATGGCCTTTGTGTTGCAATTACAAGATGCATACCGGCCGCTCTTGCAAGCTGCGCAAGTCTTATTATTCTATTTTCAACGTCTGATGAGGCTACCATCATAAGATCTGCAAGTTCATCTATAATAATAACAATCTGTGGAAGCTTCTCATATTTAATTTCACCAAGTTCTTCCTTAACTGTATCAACTCTCTCATTGTAGCTCTTAAGATCTCTTACGCCAACCTCTGCAAACTTTTTATAACGCTTATCCATTTCCATAACTGCCCAATCAAGCGCATCGACCGCTTTTTTAGGGTCGGTAACAACCGGTACCATTAAATGTGGAATTCCGTTATATACCTGAAGTTCAACTACCTTTGGATCTACCATTATAAGTTTAACTTCTGATGGTGACGCCTTGTATAAAATACTTGTTATAATCGTATTAATACATACTGATTTACCAGAACCGGTAGCACCAGCTATAAGAAGATGCGGCATCTTAGCAATATCCGAAATTATTGGCTTTCCACCTATATCCTTACCTGCTGCAAATGCAATCTTTGATGGATTCTTTTTAAAATCTTCACTTTCAATCAAATCTCTAAGCATTACACTACTTGTCTCTGCATTAGGTACCTCGATACCAACTGCAGCTTTTCCTGGTATAGGTGCTTCAATTCTTATATCAGACACTGCTAAATTAAGCTTGATATCATCTGCTAAAGATACTATCTTGCTTACCTTAACACCTTGCTCTGGTTGTAATTCATATCTTGTAACTGAAGGTCCCTTGCTTGCATCAGTAACTGTAACTTTTACACCAAAGTTTTGTAATACCTGTTGCAATCTCATAGCAGTCTCTTTTAACTCGCTTTCTGAGTTAGTTGCTTTTGCATTAGAATTCTTATTAAGTAAATCTACTGGTGGATATATGTATGTATCCTTTTCTTTTGTCTTTTTTACCGTTTTTGATGCTGTTGGCTTTGTAAGATTCTCAGGTGCAACAGCCTTAGTCTCTTCAACTACTGGTTTTGATGCTATCACCTTCTCTTCGACTACCGGTGCCACATTATCAAACTCAAGTTTTTCTTTCAGTGCTTTATCAATATTTTTTACAAATTCCTTATCTTCAAGTTTAACAACAACACGTTCCTTATCCTTTTTCACATCAAATATATCTGATGCATATTCGTCACTGCGAAGCACTTCTCTGCTGACATTAAGCTCGCCCTTATTCACTGTTTTTGTTGGTTCTTGCTGTATCTTAGTTGTTGTAACCGATACACCTGATACCTTTTTATCTCTTCTCTTTTTCTCTTCTAAAATATTTTCTTTTGCCACTTCTGTAACAGGTTCTGTCTTTGCCTCAAGCTTAGCTTCCTGCTTAGCTACCTTTTGCTGTTCCTTCTTTTCATGTCTTTCAAGAGAAACCTCCTTTAGGCTTGCTATATCACCTTTTGCTGTATCATACACCTTTTTACTTCTATTTTTTACGCCGCTAATAAATGATCTTTCAGTAACAATAACTATGCCTATTATTATGAATATAACTGTAAGCACATAGCTTCCAACTATACCAAATGCAGAAAATAACTTAAAGAATATTGCTCCAAACAAACCACCACCGTAATGTGTTGTTGACGAGTATGTATAAATCTTATCAATACCCGACGAAAATGGTACTTGCTTTATGCAAATAAGCTGACAGAATGTACACACAAGCATAATCGTTACAATAAATGCAATTAGTTTTATCTTAGCAATGTTGTTTGATTTGTTAGATAGTACAAATATAACCATCACAAAAGCCACTAAAGGCAAAATGTATTCTACTATACCAAACATACCAAACATAAATGCTGCTATTATTTTACCAAAGCTTCCTGCCCAACCAAAATTAGCCAAAAAAATTATCACACAGATTGCAAACGATACTAATATGATAACCTCATCCATCAATGGATTAACTACCTTTTTTACAGGCTTTTGGCTCCTTGTATTTTTATTATTTGTCTTTTTATTGTTATTTGCCGTAGGCATAATCTTACCTCCAAACTGCCAATATGGCATACATAGTTAGATTATACCATTTTTTATTAAAAATGTCACTAAAAAGCAAAAGTTTTTTATATCATTTTCTCTATATGTTCAATTACTTCTTTTAAGCCGCCAACTTCATTTATTAAGCCCTTTTCAACTGCATCTTCTCCCACAAGAATTGTTCCCAAATCCTTTGTCAAAACCCCTTTATTGAACATCATTTTTTCAATCTCTTTTTGTTGTATTTTAGAGTGCTTTGATATAAACTTAACTATTCTATCCTGAATCATTTTAAAATAATCGTATGTTTGAGGAGCTCCAATTATAAGCCCATTCATTCTAACCGGATGAATAATCATAGTTGCGCTCGGTGCTATAAATGAATATTTCGCGGCAACCGCTAGCGGAACCCCAATTGAATGGCTATCTCCAATAACTAAAGATACTGTTGGTTTTTTCATCGAATTAATCATCTCTGCTATTGCCAATCCGGCTGCTACATCACCGCCAACTGTATTTATCACAAAAAGTATCGCTTCAATCTCATCATTCATTTCCCATGAAACTAATTGTGGCAAAATGTGTTCATATTTAGTTGTTTTAGAAGTCGCAGGTAGACACTCATGACCTTCTATCTCTCCAATTATTGATACAACTTGTATTTTATGATTATTACTTGTTGTAATCTGTCCATATTCCTCAATATCATCTTTCTCTTTCATACGCCCAAAACCTTTCCTACATAAATAAATTTCCTATCAAACAAAAAACACGTACAATATTTAAACTTGTACGTGTTTAGTATAACCATAAAATATATTCAATTATTCTGTAAGAATCTGACAGATAAGTTTTGCTACAAGTGGAAGATAATCCTTATCTCCGCCACCCCATTTTCTTGTTCTGTTAAATACATCAAAAGAAACCATAGCTGTTATCTTATCTTCTTCTCTTGAAGCGCATTGAATTGCAGCTGTTACTTCCTGTTTTTTCATCAAGTCAGCAAATGGCTTACAATAATTATCATATGACTTTGTTGTATTCTCGAATATAACATTATCTTCACCGAGCTTTTCAATAAACTTTTCATCCAAAATTCCTTCAAGCTTTTCAATTGGATTGATATACTTACCAACAGAATAGACTCTTTCAAGCTTATCTCCTGCATATACAGCAATACCATCAATATCAAAGTGCTCTAAGGTTCTTGTCATAACTCTTGTAATAGCCTCTTTTTTATTCTTATGCAAATCTATTATAATTTCTGAAATAACCGCATTAAGTTTTGTAGAATCCAATACAACTCTTAAACCTAAAGCATTCTCACTAACTGCATCTGACTCTACCTTGCCATGCATATGTTCACGGTAAATAATATATCTGTTTTTACCCTTTTGCTTAGCAATATACAATGCTCTATCTGCTATCTTAAAGAGCATATCATAATCAGTTGCATTATCAGGAAATTGTGAAATTCCCATTGAAAGAGTAACCGTAAGCGACTTAGAAGTTCCTGTATATAACCATGCCACCTGCTTTGAAAAAGATTTAAGTATCATTCTAAGGTCATTTTCATCCTCAAGATTTTCTAAAACCATAAGGAATTCATCTCCACCAAAACGGCCAACCATACCTCTGGTACCTACAACATTTCTCGCTATATTAGCCACCTTAGAAATAACCTCATCACCAAACAAATGTCCATATGTATCGTTAACCTGCTTGAAATCATCGATATCAACCACAACCATATACATACTCTTCATCGTAGACTCATGCAATTTAGTCATAGCATACTCTATTATAGCTTTTTTATTAAGAAGACCTGTCGCTCCATCTCTGCTGGCTTCTGAATAATAATCAGTTTCTGTTGAATGGCTAAGTGTTTTAGACTGTCTCATTACACCAACCACAGACATTTCATCGTATGAGTTTACTGTGATTTCGCCATTAATAATAATCTTATCAAAACGTTCACCCTTTGATAAAAACTTAGTTTCCATTCGAATAGTAAATGCACCATTGCCGTACTTTAGGTTCTCATAGAATATTCCTAAATGCATCTTATTCTTTTCATCTACATATCCTCTTTGGATACAATTTTCATACCATTCATCAAGTGGCAACGAATCAATCATTATACTTTTACCATTAACATAAATATATATTTTTAAAACATCGGTTTTCTTTTCATACTCGAAATAGTAGCAATCCGCCAATGTCATAAATGTTCTATACTTGCTGTTAATATCAAGATTTAATTTGAGTCGTTCTGTAACTCTGATAATATCGCACATTTCAACATCAATTACATTCTCACCCTTCATCATTCTATCGCTAAGCGACATATGAAGCATCATTGTTCTGTAATTGTCATGCGCATTCTTAAGACGTAATATAACTCTTTGTGGAGCTTCATCAAGCATCATTACCGCTTCTAAAAACTCTTTGAGTTCCATAGGATGAATCATATTAGTAAGAGGATAGCATGCATTATCCCCAATAAATCTATAAAAATTGTTATTACCTGTACGTAACACGAAATCTTTATCCATTGAAAATTTATGTAGCGCCATATTCGCGTTACCTGCCGATTCCGGTACATCATACTGTGTTATAATCATAGATTATCCTCCTTTCTAAGTACATCCTTTTTCACTTACTATTATAGTACATAAGTACCAATTATGCAAATGTTTTTTCTAATGCCTGCTCAATATCTGCAATTATATCGCTAACATCTTCAATTCCCACTGAAAATCTAATTAAATCAGGTTGTACTCCTGCTTCTACTAATTGCTCATCTGTAAGCTGTCTGTGTGTATGACTTGCTGGATGAAGCACGCATGTTCTAGCATCAGCCACATGAGTAACAATAGCAGCAAGTTTTAAATTATCCATAAATTTCTTTGCAGCATCTCTTCCACCCTTTAATCCAAATGAAATAACACCACAAGTACCATTCTTCATATATTTCTGAGCAAGTGAGTAATATTTGTTATCAGGAAGACCTGCATGATTTACCCATGCTACATTTTCATTATTATTTAAATATTCTGCTACCTTAGCCGCATTTTCACAGTGCTGTTTTACTCTTAAATGTAATGTTTCAAGACCGATGTTAAGCAAGAAACAGTTAAATGGAGAAGGTATTGAACCTAAATCTCTCATAAGCTGAACTGTTGCCTTTGTAATAAATGCACCTTTTCCGAATTTTTCTGTATATACAATACCATGGTATGATTCGTCCGGTGTTGTAAGTCCAGGATATTTGTCTGCATATTTATCCCAATCAAAGTTACCGCTATCTACGATACATCCGCCAACAGATGTAGCATGTCCATCCATATACTTTGTTGTAGAATGGATAACAATATCTGCACCCCATTCGATAGGGCGAAGATTAATTGGTGTAGGGAATGTATTATCTACAATGAGAGGAACACCATGTGAATGTGCTATATTTGCAAACTTTTCAACATCTAATACTACAAGTGCAGGATTTGCAATAGTTTCTGCAAATAAAGCCTTTGTATTAGGTCTGAATGCTGCATTTATCTCCTCTTCTGATGCGTCCGGATCAACAAATGTACATTCAATTCCAAGCTTCTTTAAAGTCACTCCAAAAAGATTAAATGTACCGCCATATATTGTTGATGCACTAACAATGTGATCACCTGCGTTACAAATATTAAACATTGCATAGAAATTTGCTGCCTGTCCTGAAGATAAAAGCATTGCTGCATAACCGCCTTCAAGATCACAAATCTTTGCTGCAACACAATCATTAGTAGGATTTTGTAATCTTGTATAGAAATAGCCTGACTCTTCTAAGTCAAACAATCTACCCATTTGATCGCTATCCTCATATTTAAAAGTTGTACTTTGGAATATTGGCAACACTCTTGCCTCACCATTTTTAGGTGTCCATCCGCTTTGAACACATTTTGTTCCAATCTTATAATTGCTCATTATATTTTCCTCCATTTATTTAAAATGCTTTTTATACTAAATTCTTTTGTGTTACCTATAATTCCAATTGATGCAGTATTAAAATCTAAATACTTCTTCACATATTCATTAACATCTTCCACTGTAACACTCATTATTTTATCTGTAATCTCTTCAAAAGCAGGCACTTCTTTCATAAACATAATATGCTTCGAATTTGCCTCCATTCGTTGCTCATTACTCTCATAAGAAATTATCATTTCTGTAAGTGTCTGTTCCTTAGCAACCTCAAGTTCCCGCTTTGTTATACCATTTGTAGTAAATTCTTCTACCACCTTTTTTATTTCTTCAATAACACATTCCACCTGATTTGCATTCATAGTCGCATATATATGAAACAGACCTGCTGTACTATAACAGCTACTATACGAATATATTGAATACGTTAATCCAAGCTCTTCTCTTATTCTTTGAAACAGTCTTGAGTTAACATTACCACCAAGCACAGCATTAACTATCGCCAAAGCATAACGCTTATCATCACCTATTGCTATACTGTCAAATGCAATATTAACATGTACCTGTTCGACATCCTTAAACTTTGAAAAAGCCACTCTATTATAAACTGGTTTTTCTATATCTTCTATATCCTTACCAGCTTTAACCTTAGAAAAATGTCTTTCAAGTGTTTCTATACACTCAATTTCATTAAATCTTCCTGCAATAGATATATAAATATTTTGTGCTATGTAATGCTTATCCATAAATGCTTTTATGGACATTTCATCAAAAGACCTAACATTTTGTTTACTTCCAGAAATAATATATCCTAATGGATGCTTATTCCAAATCTTTTGTTGCAAAATCTCATGTACCATATCTTCTGGCGAATCCATATACATATCGATTTCATCTAAAACCACTCTTTTTTCTTTGACTACATCCTTCTTATCTATAAGTGAATTATTCAACATATCACCTATTATTTCAATCGCTGTATTCAAATGCTTGTCCAGTGTTCTTACATAAAATCCGGTACATTCCTTTGCGGTGTATGCATTCAGATTTCCACCAATCTCTACCATCTTATCCGCAAGTTCCTTGGCAGAATAATTAGTAGTTCCCTTAAAAAGCATATGCTCAATCATATGAGCTATACCATTTTCTTTATAGGTTTCGTTAGCAGAACCTGTCTTTACAAAAACTCCAAATGAAACCGACTGCATATATGGCATCGATTCCATAACGAGCGTAATACCATTACTTAATTTATTCGTTTTAATCATTCAAGTCACTTGTGCTCCTTGACTTTTTAATGATGACATCACCTATTATTCTATCATCAATGTTGAGTACCTTAAATATATAGCCACCGTACTCAACTTCAATATCCTCATCAACTGACGGAATCTTGCCTATCTGTGAAACCAAGAAACCATTAAGTGTTTCTATTTCTTCACATTCAAACTTCATTGAAAGAGTATCTTCTAAATCCTCAAGCATAGTAAGTCCATCTGCCATATATGTATCATCTTCTTGTTTTGTAATATATTCCTCTTCTTCATCAAATTCGTCAAATATATTACCAACTATCTCTTCCAAGATATCTTCCATTGTTACAACACCTGCTGTCTGACCATATTCGTCAACAACTATAGCCATATGCTGTTTATTAGTTTGCATTTCAGCAAACAAAGTATCTATATTACGCGTCTCAGGAATCAAATATGCATCATATAAAATATCCTTAAACGCCATAACAGTAAGCTTTCTTTTTTCAACATTCTCATATGCTTTTGCTGCATCTCTGTAATGCAATATACCAATGATATTATCAATTTCTTCATCATAGACTGGAAATCTTGATACATTTTCTTCAAGCATCATATGCCATGCTGCTTCAAATGTCATACTTGCATCTATTGCAATTATATTTTTTCTATGGGTCATAATATCACCGGCAGTTTTGTCACCAAATTCGATAATATTATTAATCATCTCTGCTTCACTTGCCAAGAACACACCCTGTTCATGACCTTCATTAACCATAGTTATAATTTCTTCTTCAGTTACTACATCTTCCTGTGCATTAGGATTACCACCGAGCAGTCTTACTATTAGGCCTGCCATTGCTGTACCTAAAAATGTAATCGGTGTCATTACAATCATAATTGCACGTACTACTCTGATATAATTGTAAACATATTTAACCGGCTTATTAATCGCCATCTTCTTAGGTACATAAACACCTATTACAACCAGTATTATCAGTAGTACAAAAAGCACCAATACACTTGCTAAAAATTCATCATTTAAGCCTATCTTATCGTTAATATAATTTCCTAAGCTTTCAATAATTATTGCACCTACAATTACATTCATAACTATAGTTATAATGTGTAAGGCATTTGTAAATTTTGAAGAATCCTCAAGCATCTGTCTTACCTTAGAAGTTCTTGAATCATCCTCTTTATCTTCTAAATCACTCTCACTAATGCTTTGTATCGCAGCTCCAAAGCTGTACAAAACACCATGCACTATTACAATTGCTAAAAATATTAATATGCTCCACGAGGGACTTATCGTATCCATTGTTTCATTCCTTTCGCCTTAATTGGTATATTATATCACATTTATCAACACATCGTCAATTACTATGTATCCATCTCAAGACTTACAAGCAGTGCCTTATTGACTTTACATATAATATCCTCTTCAAGATGACAAACCTTGTCTTTTAATCTTTTCTTATCAATGGTTCTTAACTGTTCAAGCAGTATTACCGAATCCTTTATTATATCGCATTTATGCGCGTCTAATTCTACATGTGTAGGAAGCTTTGCTTTATTCATCTTAGATGTTATAGCCGCAATGATAACTGTCGGACTATGTTTATTTCCAACATCATTTTGAATAATAAGTACAGGTCTTATACCACCCTGTTCAGAACCAACTACCGGTCTTAAATCTGCATAAAAAATATCCCCACGTCTAATTAACATATTTACACCCCTTAAATTATATCATAGACATATTATTACCGGTTTATTTATTCTTATTCACTTTTTAAATGATAATTTCGAGGCACTCTTTTTGAAATGCAACAGGTAAATTCATAATTAAATCTTCCTGATAATTCTCCTAATTCCTCCACTGTAATACATTCATTGCCGTCTCGGCCAATTATAACAACAGTATCGCCAACATTTACATTTTCAATATCTGTCACATCTACCATCATTTGGTCCATACAAATGCGTCCAACTATATTGGCCTTGCAGCCATTTATTAACACATAGCCCTTGTTAGAAAGACTTCTTGGATATCCATCACCATAGCCTACCGGAATTGTAGCTATCTTCATTTGCTTAGGAGTAACATAGGTAGATGAATAGCTGATACCTTCACCCTCTTTTACCTCTTTAACCATAGCAACATGACTCTTTAATTCAAGTGCAGGTCTTAACATCACTCTTCGCTTATTAACGTAATCTGACGGATACATTCCATATATCGCAATGCCCGCTCTTACCGCATCCAAAGCAACATTTGGCATATTGATAATTGCTGCACTGTTAGCACAATGTCTTATTTCAAATTCAATACCAAAATCATAAAGCTTTTCAAGCAAATCATTAAATATATCATATTGCTTATTTGCAAAAGTTCTATCCATACTGTCTGATGAGGCAAAATGTGTAAATATACCTCTTGCATCCAAATTATCAAGCTTTTTAATATTGATAATATCCTCTATTGTTTTTTCACTTGGCACAAAGCCTATTCTGTTCATACCTGTATCTATTTTGATATGACATTTTGCAAGCTTATCCATTGCTTTTGCTGTTGCATCAAGCTTTATTGCATCTTCAAGTGAAAATACGGTTGCATCAATATCATTCTCAATAAGTGTTTCAAATTCAGTATCAGGAGTATAACCTAAGATAAGTATAGGCTTTTTAATTTCATTTTCTCTAAGCTCCATACCTTCTATTACTGTTGCAACAGCAAAGCCATACACATATTTTTCAATAGCCTTTGCAACCGCTACAGCTCCATGACCATAGCCATCAGCCTTTATTACTGCAAATATCTTTGTATCTGGCTCAAGTGCCGCTGTAATTTCCTTAACATTAATAATTATTGCATCTAAATCTATGTCTGCATAAACTCTGTAATACTTGTTCATACTATTCTCCATTCATTCCTTCATTAAATACCTTAGATAAATTAGCTATAACATCTGTCGGCTTCATTGAATACTCACCTAATTGTTCTGCCGCATATATACCAGCTAAGCTGTGCGTAAATACACCATAGCACGCTGCATCAAACAAAGGTATTTTATTCGATAATAATCCGGCAATTATTCCGGCTAACACATCGCCAGAGCCTGCCTTTGCCATACCAGCATTGCCAACCTCATTAATATATACCTTTTTTTGAGAATTTGCAACTACAGTGTAAGCATCCTTCAAAACGCATATTGCATTAAATCTGTCGCTTATTGACTGCGCTACTCCCATTATATCGTCTTTGATTTCATTAATATTAACACCCATAAGTCTTGATGCTTCTAATAAATGTGGTGTTAAAATCACATTTGCTTTTGAATTAGTCAATATTTCTGTGTTATTAGCTATTATATTAATCGCATCAGCATCTGCAATAACATTTTTATCAGCCGCAGTCAAAGTTGCTTTTACCATTTTAATTGCATTTTCATCTGTAGAAATGCCAGGTCCTATTACAATTACTTTAGCCCAATCAAGCATTTTTGCAAATTCTTCATCACTATATTTTTCATAGACTGTTACAATTGCTTCTGGAACTGCCTGCTTTATTATAAGCTCATTTGCTTTATGGGTATAAACCTTTACATAAGACGCTCCACTTCTATAAGCCGCCATAGTTGAAAGTGTTAATGCTCCACTTATTTTGTCAGAGCCTGCAACAATAAGCACCTTTTCATAACTGCCTTTATTAGAATATTCTTTTTTCTTTGGAATATTAATTAAATCTGTCTTTTCAAGGGTAAATACATTTTTATCTATATCAGCCACAAAGCCAATATCCTTACAAACAAGTTTTCCTGCATACATTTTACCAGGATAAAGAAGCATACCTAATTTGTTATACCCAAATGTTACGGTTATATCCGCTTTAACTGCATTGCCGCAAACCTTTCCTGTAGTCGCATTAATTCCACTTGGAACATCAACTGCTACCTTAAAAGCATTTGCGTTATTGATATCATCGATAAGCTTTGATACATTTCCATCAACATTTCTTGATAAACCAATACCAAATATCGCATCAACTATTATAGTATATTCCTTCTCAATACTATTGTGATATATATTAAGTCCCATATTCTTTACTATATTTAGCTGTATGTCATATTCATCACTATGTTTTTTATCTTCTAAGGTAAGAATAATATCAACGGCATATCCCTTTTGGCTAAGTAAACGCGCAATTGCAAGGCCATCTGCACCATTGTTTCCAGTACCACATACAACTGCAACAAATGCTGATTCATCACATTTTTGCTCAATAACTTCTGCCACTGCCAACGCAGCCCTTTCCATAAGGACTACAGAAGGTATACCTATTTTTTTAATACTATAATCATCTACAGCCTTCATCTGCTTTGCATCAAGTATATACTTCATATTTAGCTCCTTTCAAGAATAGCCACTGCACTTACAAGGTCTTTAAGATTTGAAATGCTTATATGTATATTATCTACCTGCATTTCATTTTTCATTTCAAGTGCTTTACCATACAAGCATACATATGGTTTCCCAAGTTCATCTCGTAATACTTCAATATCAATAAGCCCAAAGCTTCTAAAGCCTGTACCAAATGCTTTTGCGACCGCTTCCTTTACTGCATAATTACCTGCAAGGCTTGTATAATTTTCGCCAAAACATTCCAGCTCCTTATTTGTAAAACAACGAGTCAGAAAGCCTGCAGTATTACAGGCTCTCTTAACTCGTTGTATCTCAATTATATCGTTACCTAATCCCAGTATCATAACCTTCACCAATTAACGTTTCTTTTTCTTGCTATTATCTGCTATATTATAAGACAATCTCATAAGACTTTCTGATAAATGTACATTCTCAACAACTACCTTATTACCTAAATTAAGGTCTGTATGCGCAAAATTCCAGATACCACTTACACCGGCATCCGCTACGATTGTAGCCATCTCACCTACATGTGACTTAGGCAAGGTAAACGCTGCTATATCGATATCATTTTTCTTAATAAATTCAGCCACCTTGCTTACATGCATAACCTCAACACCACAAATGCTTTGTCCGATAATATTCTCATCTGTATCAAATAT
Source organism: Lachnospira sp. (assembly GCA_015057605.1). GTDB lineage: Bacteria > Bacillota > Clostridia > Lachnospirales > Lachnospiraceae > SIG291. The sequence continues at coordinate 59,217 of SVDX01000004.1, forward strand.
TCCCTTAATCACAAAACCACTTTTTGAAAATGAATCGTAGTTAGCAATTGCCTGACCTAAGCGCCCTGCACCTACAATTATCATATTATGTTTTTTGTCTATACCAAGGATCTTACCAATCTCTCTACGTAAATATTCTACATTATATCCATAGCCCTGTTGTCCAAATCCACCAAAGTTATTAAGATCCTGACGTATCTGCGAAGCCGTAACCTTCATACGCTTACTTAATTCTCCCGATGAAATTCTTTCAACGCCCTGTTCGAGCAATTCTCCTAAGTATCTGTAATATCGCGGTAAACGCTTAATTACCGCACTAGATATTTTGTTTTCTTTCAAGTATAATCACCACCATATTTATATAAACATATTCTAAGGCTTTTGTCAAATTTTAGTCAATACCTTTTTTGCAATATCAACTGCTTCTTTTGCATCCTTAGAATAATAATCTGCTCCTATCTCGAGTGCATAGTCAGGTGTAAGCACTGCTCCACCCACCATAATCTTACAATCAAGGTTATTTTCCTTAATAAGCTTTATTGTATTTTCCATAGAAACAAGTGTAGTTGTCATAAGTGCTGATAAGCCAACAAGCTTTGCATCATATTTTTTAACTGCATCAACAACTGCCTGATAATCAACATCCTTACCAAGGTCAATCACATCATAGCCATAGTTTTCTAAAAGCACCTTTACAATATTCTTTCCAATATCATGAACATCGCCCTTAACGGTTGCTATTACTATTGTTCCATTGCTCTTTGATGTTTCACCGCCTGATGCCATATTTTTCTTAATTTCATCAAATGCTTTTGTTGCCGCACCTGCTGATGAAATAAGCTGAGGTAAGAATATTTTTCCTTGTTCAAATTTTGTTCCAGCCTCATCAAGTGCCTTTATTAAATGCTCATTGATTATATCCATCGGCTCCATAGTTTCAAGCATTTTAACAGTTATTCTTCCAGCTTCATCCTTAAGACCCTTAGCAATAGCATATTCTAATGTAATGTCTGCTGCCATGACTGGCTTTTCAGTTTTTTCTGCATTTGCATAAGCCTCTATATATTCCACTGCACTCTTATCTATATTAGCCAACACCTTATATGTACGTACTGCTCCCATCATTGCAGCTACATTTGGATTGATAATAGGTAAATCTAAGCCATATGCCAATGCCATAGTAAGAAAATTCTGATTAACCAATTCACGATTAGGCAGACCAAATGAAATATTAGAAACACCAAGAACTGTTTTTAGTCCAAGTTCTTTTTTCACTCTGTTAAGTGCTTCTAAGGTGTTCATAACACCCTCCTGCTCTGCAGAAGCGGTCAGGGTAAGACAATCTATATATACATCTTCCTTTGGTATTCCATATTCTAACGCTTTATGTAATATTTTGTTTGCTATCTCGAATCTCTTTTCAGCTGTCTTAGGTATTCCATCCTTATCAAGAGTAAGACCAACCACAGCCGCACCATATTTCTTCACAATAGGTAAAATGTTATCAAGCACTTCGTCCTCTCCATTTACGGAGTTAACTATTGCTTTACCGTTATATATTCTAAGTCCAGCTTCAATAACCTTTGGAATGGTTGAGTCAATCTGAAGTGGCAAATCCACTACTGATTGAATACTCTTAACCACATCAATCATCATTTGTTCTTCATCTATACCTGGCAAACCAACATTTACATCTAATATATCTGCGCCAGCCTCTGCCTGTTCTATTGCACGATTAAGAATATAATTAATATCATGCTTTTGTAATGCTTCTTTAAAAAGCTTTTTACCTGTAGGATTTATTCTTTCACCTATAACTCTTGGTCTATCTATACATACCATCTTGGCTGGTGTACATACACAGCTTGGGATACTAACTTCATTTTCAAAAGGCTTTTTATCAGCAAGCATTGTTTTTAATGCTTTTACATAATCAGGATTAGTTCCACAGCAACCTCCAAACACCTTTACTCCAAGTGAAATCATCTTTTTCATTTCTTCCGCAAATTCCTCAGGTGTCGTATTATAATTATTAGTCACTGGGTCTGGCAAGCCCGCATTTGGCTTTACCACTATAGGAAGTGTCGTCCATTTTCTAAGTTTTTCCACTAATGAATAAAGTTCCTTTGGTCCTAATGAGCAATTTATTCCGATTGCATCTACACAGAGCGCCGACAAAGTCACTGCCATACTCTCAATTGTACAACCTGTAAATGTTCTTTGATTTTCCTCGAAGGTCATTGTCACCATAATTGGAAGATTAGAATTCTCCTTACATGCCAAAACTGCAGCCTTTACCTCGTATAAATCCGTCTGTGTTTCTAAAACTATTAAATCTGCTGCCGAACCTGCTAAAACCTGTTCCTTGTATATATCATAAGCTTCTTCAAACTTCATGTCGCCTATAGGCTCCATCATCTTACCTATCGGTCCTAAATCAAGAGCAACCTTTGTATCAGTTCCTTCGCATGCCTTCTTTGCATTTGCAATAGCAGCACTAATTACCTCTTTAACACTGTATTTACTTTTTGAAAGCTTATAACGATTAGCTCCAAATGTATTTGCATATATTACATCTGAGCCAGCATTAACATATTGCTTATGTATATCTATAATCATATCAGGATTATCAATGGATAATTCTTCTGGGATGCTACCAAGCTTCATACCTCTGTTAATAAGCATAGTACCCATTGCCCCATCTAATATAACAAACTTTTTATCAAATATTGTGCTATTCATTACATCTTTCTCCTCTTTTTCTAAATCTGCAATTACCTTGTAAATTACAGTCGTTACAATCTATATTCTTCTTTGTAAGTTCATTTTTACTAAGACCGATTATTGCCGTTATCGATTTTGTCGGAAGCATCATATTGCTGTCATTTACCGTAAGGCCAATAAGCTTTGGTGCATTAAGTAATTGTAAAAAATCTTTTTGTATATCTATGGACAAATCACCATAACCTATTCCAAATCTAAAGGTGTGATTATATTCACCATATATACTCTTAAGCTTATCAGAAAGCTTTTCCATGCCCTGTTCTATAGCAACATTTGCCATAGCATCATATACAAGTGCTTTTAGTAAATCAGTAATATTCATTACTCTAAGTAGCTTATCAACCTCTGCTGAAATTGTGCCTGCCACTAAAAGCATTTTATCACAGCCCTTTAAATGCGTAGTAATTGATTCTCCTTGTAATTTCAATTGTGTTCCCTGTGGTATTATAGCATCATCCTGCCTTAACACGTCAAAGCAACGATACACGTATCTAAATGAACATGCCTTTAAAAGCTTTTCCTCTTCCTTACAAAGAAGCTCAAGCATCGCCTCATCAAGCATAGAATTCTTATATTCTAAGTATCTTGCTATCTCATCTCTATTAAGCTTATCTATCTTAATATCATTCACTTGATACTACCACCTTTCCACTTTAATGATTATATTATAATTTTATCACTTTAACAAGCGAATTATATGTGATAAAATAATTATATATAAAATTTTTGAGGTGAAGCATTATGAACGAATTATTATTAAAAATCAATCAGGCAGCAGACTATATTAGTTCTAATATTCCTTGTACCCCTGATATTGCTATTATATTAGGTTCAGGACTTGGTCCGCTTGCAGACGAAATCGAAAATCCAATAGTTTTATCCTACGAAAATATACCACATTTTGTGCAATCAACAGTAAAAGGACATGATGGCAAGCTCGTATTCGGACAGCTTTCAGGCAAAAATGTAATTGCTATGAAAGGGCGTTTCCACTACTATGAAGGTCACGATATGAGTATAACCACTCTCCCTACACGTGTATTTGCAAAAATGGGTATTAAAAACATTATGGTTACAAATGCAGCCGGAGGAATTAATGATGATTTTAATCCTGGCGACTTAATGCTTATTAAAGACCATATTACTCTATTTTGTCCGTCACCACTTAGAGGACCTAACTTAGAAGAATTTGGAGCACGTTTCCCTGATATGTCAGATATATACAATAAATATCTTAGAATTATGGCAAATAACGCTGCCGAGCGTTTAAACATCGACTTAAAGGAAGGTGTATACTCTTTCTTTAATGGACCACAATACGAAAGCAAGGCTGATATCATAGCCCTTAAAACTCTTGGTGCTGATGCAACAGGTATGTCTACCGTACCTGAGGTCATCGTAGCAAAGCATTGTGGAATGAATGTATTAGGCTTATCACTAATAACTAACAAGGCTGCTGGCCTTTCTAATGAAAAGCTCTCACATTCAGAGGTAGTCGCTATTGCAAAGGTAGCAGAAAGCAAGCTTATTACTCTTGCTAAAGAAATTGTAAAGGATTGGAACTAATGATACTCGCATGTAACGGCATCACCAAAGCATTTGGTATTGATGAAATTTTAAAAGATATTTCCTTTCATATTAACGAAAAGGAAAAACTCGCCATAGTAGGTGTAAATGGTGCAGGTAAATCAACTCTTTTCAAAATAATCACCGGACAAATAAACGCCGATAGTGGAACCGTAACTCTTGCAAAGGACACTAACATGGGTTACCTTTCACAGCATCAGGACCTTATAAGTGACAATAGCATTTATGATGAAATGCTAAGTACAAAACAGGATATCCTATTACTTGAACAAAAAATACGTTTATTAGAACATGATATGCACAGTGAAACAGGCGATGCTCTTGAAGTATTGCTTAAAACCTACTCTAACCTAAATCACGATTTTGAAAGTAAAAATGGCTATGCCTACAAAAGCGAGGTTACTGGTATTCTTCGTGGACTCGGATTTATGGAGGAGGATTTTAATCGACCAATAAACACACTTTCCGGTGGGCAAAAAACGCGAATAGCTTTAGGCAAGCTTCTTATTTCAAAGCCAGAGCTATTACTTTTAGATGAGCCTACTAACCACCTTGATTTACCTTCTATCGCATGGCTTGAAAATTATTTACTCAACTATCAAGGTAGCGTTATACTAATCTCACACGACAGGTATTTTTTAGACCGTATAGTATCTAAGATTGTCGAGATTGAAAATGGTAAATCTATATGTTTTAACGGTAACTACACTGAATACTCTAAGAAAAAAGCTCAGCTTATGGATGCAAAAATGAAGGAATACTATAATAACCAGCGTGAAATCAAGCATCAAGAAGAAGTTATTAAAAAGCTCAAAGAATTTAATCGTGAAAAGTCCATTAAGCGTGCAGAAAGCCGTGAAAAGCTGTTAAATAAGATGGAGGTTGTAGAAAGGCCTCTTGAGCTTAATGCTAAAATGCGTATAACTCTTGAACCAGAAGAAGAAAGTGGCAATGACGTATTAAGTGTTAATAACTTAGCCAAGGCTTATAATACTCCACTCTTTTCAAACATAAGCTTCGATATTAAACGTGGTGAAAGAGTCGCATTAATTGGAGCAAATGGTACAGGAAAGACAACCATTTTAAAAATCATCAACGGCATTATTGATACTGATTGTGGCAGTGTTAAATTAGGTTCCCGCGTCAACATTGGTTATTACGATCAGGAGCACAACATCCTTGATATGGACAAAACACTTTTTGAAGAAATAAGCGATGCATACCCACATCTTACCAACACTAAGATTCGCAATACCTTAGCTGCATTTTTATTTACAGATGATGATGTTTTTAAGAAAATTTCTCAGCTTAGTGGTGGTGAACGAGGACGCATTTCCCTTGCAAAGCTCATGTTATCAAATGCAAATTTCCTTATATTGGACGAACCTACCAACCACTTAGATTTAATTTCCAAAGAAATTTTAGAAAGTGCCTTAAATTCATATACAGGTACTATTCTTTATGTTTCTCACGATAGATTTTTTATAAATTCTACCGCTACAAGAATATTGGATTTAGAAAACAATTCAATAACTAATTACATTGGAAACTACGATTACTATATTGAAAAGAAAAAGGAAATTATTACTCCTACTACTGCAACTACTCATAATGCAGAACCAACTGCTAATAAGTTAAATTGGCAGCAAAGCAAGGAGCAACAAGCAAAGGAAAGAAAACGTAAAAATGATTTAGAAAAGCTTGAAAAAAATATTGAAAAGCTTGAAACCCGTATAGCACAAATAGATGAGCTTTTAACATGCGAAGATGTATATACTGATGTACCAAAGCTTCTTGCTCTGCAAAAAGAAAAAGAAGGCTTAGATGAAGAACTTTTACAAGCCTACGAACAATGGGAAACACTTTCAGAATAGAACAAAACGCCAGATTTAAAATCTGGCGTTTTGGTTATTGTTCTATACTATTTTCAATTCGTACAATATAATCACTTAAAAATCCTGCCGTTTCTATATCATATGTCAGCTTTATCCATTCTTCTAAGAGCTTAGCTTTAGCTATTATATGTGGGCTCTTCATATATGAAGGAACATACTCTTCTGATGTCATAATATGTTCAAACACTCTTGCTCTATCCTCTGTTGGAAATGTTTTCGAGTAGCTATCTATGAAATATATGTTAGAATCCTCTCCACCCAAATAGTACTCACTCATTGTATATTGATCATTACCTAAATACGCTGAATTACCGTATTCATCTACATATTTGTTTAAATATTCAAAGTCTTGCGGATTAAGTTGTGCCCATTCCTGTTCAAAATCTTTACCTATACATGTAGCATAGTCTATTATTTTTTTATCTATAACATGGGACAGCTCATGAACAATAGTTGCTTCCAAATCATATGCAAGCGTAATATCCAGTACTATTATATGCCTTCCATCCTTTACCGTAGCATAACCTGCTGCATCTGAGATTGTATCAAGTGTCTTTCTGTGTATATCTCCTGCTAAATAAAAATCAACTGCATCAGTATATCCATAATCCATATTTTTTAGTAGCTTTATAGGATATTTAGATAGAACCTTCTCCATATCATCTAAGGCTTCGCTAATAGTATCATAATCTAAAACCATATCAGATCTATAAACATCTACTTCCATCACTCCGTCTTCACCTACATAAATATTAAGTGAATACTTTTTAGAAAGCTCATATGCTCTCTGATACAACGCATATATTGGATCATCAAAATCATGTTTAGGCCTTTTTATTTCGTCAATCAAGAAATCATAAATAACTTCTCTATCTTCAACATCTTCAATAGGTGCTTCCTTTTGAATTTCCCAAATAAATACTCTTACCATTGGGTCATACTCAAACTCACTTACTGCAGACAATTCTTCCAAACATAAAACAAATCTACTATCACTTGATTTTTTAGTATAACAGCAATAATAATTATCTGTATCTTCAGAAGAAAAGCTATATTTTAAATTTCCTGAATCTACATCATAATAGTTCCAGTTATATTTATATCCATTTTCCAAATAATCTTTATTAACTATTATCACAGACGATTTATCCGCATATTGTATGCTGTCGTCATAGTATGTGTCTGGAGCAATTGTTAAATCAATGCATTTCACTGCATTCTCTATGGTTGGGTCAATGATTCTTCTTACATACTTTTCCTTTGCATAATTATAGTATATAAATGCATTTCCCATAACCTCCATACTATAATCCTTTGAAGAATATGTGCTCATTTGCATATTCTCAAGATTTAATATAACAAATTTGGCGCCTTCCAAACGATGATTAGCCGTCATTAGCAGATACTTATCATCATCTGTTATATCTATAATGTATTTAAAGGTTATATTCTCTGTTTGAATATTAAGTGGCATTGATGTCTTAGTTGCTGTGTCATATTTGAATATCTTATCCTGCTCTTCATCCAAATAATAAACATATTTACCACTATTACTCATAGCCTTTGAATAATATACATATTCATCTTGATTATCATTTGATTGGCTATGAACAGTATGAGAATCAAATGCCGAATTTACAACATAAATATCCTCTGTTATAATATTTTCAATGATAACCTGTCCATCAGTACCTATATTTAATTTGTAATAAGCATAGCTGTCAAAGTCCATCTCATATTCTTTTGAAACCTCGCCTGTATATATATTATACATTCTAAGTTTCATTTTATCATTTGTCATATGAGAATTAACAACCAAAATTTCTTCGTCCGAATATAATCTTACATTTGTAAGGTTATAGCCTTCAAGTTCAAGTTTTGGTGTAATGTCGATTTTATTATCAAGATTCTTATATCTTTCACCTAATATTTCTCTTTGAGGCTCATTTTGCTCAGTTTCAGGCTCTTTAGTTACTTCCTCGGTTACCTGCTCTGTAATTGCTTGCGTTGGCATATCAGGTAACTTTTTATTCTCTTTATTACAGCCACTTAATAAGAGTACAAATATCAAGGCAAGGGAAAATATTCGTTTTTTCATATTATTCACCCTCCTCTAATAACAATATATATACCTTTTCTTTTCCGACATATTCTCTATTTTCATCATAAATTTCTTCTAAATTTAATAACATCATTTTATTTTGATTAAAGCATTGTGCACTTCTACATACATATGGCACGCTTGCCTTTAACTCAAAGCTTTTAAGAACATTTCCCGTATTAATATCATATTGCTTGAAGATAGTAGCATAATCAGAAGCATTTTCATTTACTTCACAGCTTAAAATTGAATTTTGTGAAGCTGTTTTTATGCTTATACTATATGCATTTTCTGTATTAATTGCCAATTTAACATACTGAGATAAACGTGGCTTTGTCGGGTCAATAATTATTACGTATTCATCAGTACTATCAAGCTTATCATAAAGCAATATATTATTAGCTGCTTCTATATAGCTTTCCTCTGCATCATAAATGCTACAGCTTTGTGTTTGGGTATTATACAGTACATATTTTAATGTATCATCAATGACCGCATGAATTATTAAATATTTGCCGTCTGCAGTAGCATTTTTAATATGATTAACAATTTTCCACTCTTCATTCCACTTTAATCCATCAACATTTCCAGTTTTCTTAAATAATATATTATCCATCATTGTTTCAAAATAGTAAACGCCACTTCCGTCCTTAATGACAGTATAAATATCCATTTCATCAGAGCCATTAGGATTTACAATTCTGCTCTCATCCTTAAGTTCATTTGTCAAGAATCTGACATCAACATTGGTATCAGAATATACTGCTATTCTACCATCTGACAATATCTCTACCTCATAATTCAAAACTTCCGAATGTTCGTAATTATATTCATGTAAAAATTCACCTGTATAAATGTTATACAATCTAATTTTCAACTTTCCAATCATAGATTGACGATTAACTACAAGTAAAACCTCATCAGAATATACCATTACCTCATCCAAAGTATATTCTTCCACATAAAATACATCACCTAAATCTATAAGCTTAGGCATACCTTCTACCTTAGTACCCTTAATCTCTTTTACAAGCTCTGTGGTCGGTTCCTCGTATGCTGTTGTTTTATCAATATTAGGTAATTCATCATTCTTTTTATTGCATCCGCAAAATGTTAGCAAAATACAAATGAGCATAAAAAATGCTATACTATTTCTCTTCATTACTTCCACCCTTTATCATATTTTCTTAATAACCATAATTATACACAAAAAAGACCACAAGTGCAACACTCACGGTCTTTATATGAATCATTTTATAATTATTTAAGTAAGCTTAAAATCCAATCTAATAAGTTGTACTTACTGAAGATTACAACACCTACTAATGAAACTGTAGACATAATCTTGATTAAGATATCAAGTGATGGACCTACTGTATCCTTAAGTGGGTCACCTACTGTATCACCAACAACTGCTGCATCATGAGCTGGAGAACCCTTCTTATGTCCTTCAACACCACCTGCTTCAATGTACTTCTTACCATTATCCCAAGCACCACCTGCATTACCTGTAAAGATAGCAAGCATAATAGCTGAAACTGTTGCACCAATTAATACACCTGCAACAAAGTAAGGTCCAAATAAGAAGCCTGATGCTAATGGGAAAATAATTGAAAGTACAGCTGGGAATCTCATTTCCTTTAAAGCACCCTGTGATGAAATTTCAATACATGTCTTGTAGTCTGGCTTAGCCTTTCCTTCAAGAATACCAGGGATTTCTCTAAACTGTCTTCTAACTTCTTCAACCATCTTACGAGCTGCCTTAGCAACTGCTTCAATAAGCATACCAGAGAATAAGAATGGTAATGCTGCACCAACTAAACAACCTGCAAGGATTAATGGATCTGTAAAGTTAAGTACTAACTCTGTTCCCTTTTCATTAAATGCATAAAGGAAAGAAACCATCATTGATAAAGTAGCAAGTGAAGCTGAACCGATAGCAAAGCCCTTACCGATAGCTGCTGTTGTGTTACCAACTGAGTCAAGCTTATCTGTAATCTCTCTAACTGATGGATCAAGCTCAGACATTTCTGCAATACCACCTGCATTATCAGAGATTGGACCATATGTATCAACAGATACTGTAGCTGAAACGAATGAAAGCATACCAATAGCCGCCATAGCAAGACCAAACATACCTGAAACTGCATAAGAAGCATAAATGGCAATACCAAGTACAATAAGTGGAGCCATACAAGACTTCATACCAACTGCAAGACCTTGTGTAATTGTAAGGGCAGCACCTTCCTTAGAAGCTTCTGCAATACCCTTTGTTGGCTTGTAATCATAGCTTGTGTAGTATTCAGCAATAGCACCGATAACAACACCACTCACAACACCTAAAGCTGCTGCAATCCATGGTGATAACCAACCTAAAGCAAAACCTGTTCCTGTTAAATCAACTGACTTAGACTCGAACATATACCATGTAATAGCTAAACCGCCTAATACTGTGATACCAGCAGCTGCCCATGTAGCAAAGTTTAAGTCCTTATGTGGATCATTAGAATCCTTCTTTACAAGTACATATGCAATACCAAGTGCTGATGCAACTAAACCTAAAGCTGCAAATACAAGTGGATAATACATCATAACTTCTAAAGTTGCAGGTACAATAGCAGCATTAACTGCTGAATGTATAAATAAACTAACTGCTAAGATTAAACCAGAAGTAATGGAACCAACGTATGATTCAAGTAAGTCTGAACCAAGACCTGCAACGTCACCTACGTTATCACCTACGTTATCAGCGATTGTAGCTGGGTTACGTGGATCATCTTCTGGAATGTGTGCTTCTGTCTTACCAACTAAGTCAGCACCCATATCAGCAGCCTTTGTATAAATACCACCACCAACACGGTTGAACATAGCAACAATTGAACATCCAAGTGCATAGCATGATAAACATTGTGTGAAAATGCTAATCTTTTCTGTTGATGTCTTAACTAATTCAATATCAGCATATCCTAATGCTACACCAAAAATAATGTAAACAATAAATAAACCTAATAAAGCAAAACCACCAACACAAAGACCCATAACAGAACCACCCTTAAGAGCTACCTTAAGTGTCTTACCAATGCTCTTTGTCGTATTAGCTGCATTAGAAACTCTAACGTTAGCATATGTAGCAATTTTCATTCCTACCCATCCGGCAGCAGCACTCATACTAACACCGATTAAAAATGCAACCGATGGTTCCCATCTTACTGCGCCTTCCTGTAAACTAAATACTACGCCGAATGCGATTGCTACTAATACTACTACAATAGCAATAATCTTATATTCGTATCTGATAAATGCATTAGCACCAACACGAATAGCTGCGGCGATTTCTGACATCTTGTCAGTACCTTCTTCCATCTTCTTAACGGAAGCATAGTTAAGTGCTGCATATCCTAATGCAATAAGAGCTGCAACAATAACTGTAATTAACGCGATTGTCATGTTAAAATCCTCTTTTCTTTTTGATATTTCCGTAATGATGTAAGCGCTTACATTTCTTACATCAAACTATTAACCATAATATCAAAAAAAGAAAAAAATGTCAATAAAAACAAAGAAAACATTCACGACGTCAATGTTTTCTTTACTGTATCTTATCCAATATAATATCTTTTTAACGACTCATATTCTTTGGTAATTGCTAAAACCACATCATTAGAGCCACATACATTATCAGGATGGAATATTTTAAGTAATTCCTTATATCGTTTTTTTAGAGCAACACCACTGTCAATACCAACAAAAAACATCTTCGGATTAGTTGTAAATACCGGTGCCTGCGACTTAAACTTTTCACGTTTTACTTCGTCTGCAAAGTATTCCTTATCCCTTTCAAATCTTTGTTTATCTATTGCAAGCCTTCTTGTTTCATCCTCAAGAAGCTTCCATTTCTTTTCAAAAAGCTCGTTTTGGGAATCCAACTGTTTTTGAATTAAGGCATTTTTATTTTTTTGTTTGATAAGCAGTTCTTTTTGTATATCTAACAACTTACGCTCTTCTTCAATCTCCTTCATAGCTGTGGCTAAGGCTTCTCTTTCTTTTTCAAGACGTATATTTTCCTTAAAAAGCCAGGTTTTTAATTCAGCTACATCTGATTGATTAATATCAGCTTCCATAAACTCACTTCCTTTAACCATTATGCAGATATTATAATATAAAAACCTGACTTTTACAACTTTTATTCAATAAATCTTCCATCTTTAATGGTAGTGATGACTCTTATATCGCGTAAATCCTCTAAATTAGCGTTCATTGGATTGTTATCTAAAATAATCATATCTGCAATTTTCCCAACCTCAATACTACCCTTTAATCTGTCATCCTTACACATAGTCGCCGCATTTATAGTAACATTTTTCAATGCTTCATATACGGAAATGTTATGCAGTATTACATCTGCATAAATTCTATCAAGCATATTTATTCTTTCACCATTGCATTCATATGCGCTACTTGTTTTAGGCTTTTCAAATACAAGCTTACATTTACGGTGTCGAAGTTCATATCCTTTCACATTTTTAGCATCAGCATAAGCTATAATATCCGTTTGCAAAAGATCTGATGAAAATATTTTTCTATAAATTTCTTCATTATCAGTTCCAAATTCTTCTTCCATAACCGTTGTAATCCCTGACTGCAAATACATTTTATCAGTCTTTTTTATAAGCTTATCTAAGGATATCTCTTCATCTTCAAAAAGAGAATAGGCATATTTAAGATAACTGCCCCTCGTCATAATGAATGAAGGCATCAAAATGCACTTGTGCAAATTTATAAGCTCGCAATATCCACTTATTCTTGAATGAATTTTATCTCGGTCATCAATTGCTATGATTATTCCATCCTTAACATAAACCGCTAAATTCCTTGTGGATTTCGAAAAATCCGCCTGGCTCATTGTCAAAATGTCACCACCAAAAAATAGTTTTTCCATAAACTACTTTAATTTGAATGTTTCACAGCAAGTTTCATCTGAAACATTTGCTCTATTACCTGCAATACCTACGTGCTTTGCGCTACATTTCTTATTAGCATTATACACACAGTTAACAGCGTCACAATTGATTGTAAGCTCTGGATTAGGATTATTAACTGCATTTACTGCATTTTCCTTCGCTTTTACAAAAGAATCACATTCTGTTTCCTTTGAAGAATGTGATTCTCTTTTACCTACTGTAATTTCACTCTTACAGCAGCAATTATTTTCATTATACTTGCATGTGCATACACAGCATTCTAAATTTGTCATATAAAGACCTCCTTTTTATTATTTCAAGGTCTATTATTGACATTTTTATATTATTTATACCTTATGTTTTTTAAACGTTCTTCAAGCTTTCCATAAGAAATTTTTAGCATTGGCGTAATTGGAACATCTTCTTCATTAATAAATTTTATGCCCAATGGTTTTGCATAAATCACTAAATTTGCTTCACACAAGGCTATTATCTCTTTTTCTAACTTCTCATTTTTATCATTTTCATCAAAAACCGTTACAAATAGAAATACGCCATAGCCTCTGGCTTCATGTTTTACTGGCACCGCATAGGCATCCTTTACCTTATTATGTGCCTTAACAACCTTTTCAACGCTCTCGGCAAAAATCGAATGTCCGGAAACCTTTATAATTCTTCGTTCTCGACATTCATAAAAAATCAAACCATCCTTAAAGTAACCCATATCCTTTGTAGCAATCCATTCCTTACCTTTATAAGAAACAAGCGGATGCTTATTCTTTTCACTGTCTATGGTGTATTTCATACTGTATGATGAGCTAATCCAGATTTCACCAAATTCGCCCTCTGCAGCCTCCTTTTGATTTTCATCATCGAAAATCATAACCTCAACCGTACCAAATGGTCGTCCCACTGATTTTTCTATAGTAGTATTGCGAGCATTAACAGATATAGGACAACATTCTGACATACCATAGCCCATAGAAATGTATCCGTTGCCACCACATTTTTTAATAATATCATTAAAACGGTCTCTTACTTCCTCTTTTAGGTGGTCACCGCCGATAAAACCATGTCTAAACTCACTAAAATCAATACCTTTTTTAACATAACGTTTAAAACGTTCACATTCTAAAAGTCTTTCAATAATAGTTGGAACAGCTGCAATAAATGTAGGACATTTCTTAGCAATAATTTTTGCCAAGGTGTCCATATGAAAAAATGGAACTAATACAGCCTTTCCTTTTGCAACAATTGGCAAATGAATGGCTACAGTAAGACCAAATATATGAAATGCCGGCAATACAGCCAACATACTAAGTCTATCTGGCAATGGCTTTTCAGTTTCGATGCAATTAATTGCTGAGTTATTAAATGAGGCACTGCTATGAACAATTGCCTTACATTCTCCACTTGTACCGCCACTAAATATCATTACTGCATCGGCCATATCATCTCGTGCGATTTGTATATCCTTTATCTCTTTACCTGCTTTTATAAAATTCCTGTAATTATTTCTTGCAAAATAATATGGAAATACCTTTTTTAAGCAAACAAACTTAAACATAAGCGGAAGACCTTTAAATATTGAAACAGCCACACTATCAAGTTCAATCTGCTTAAAGACCTTACTTACTATACTTGAGTAAAATACCATCTTACACTCTGTCATTTTTAGTTGAAGCTTTATCTCTTTTAACGGTGATTTGGGATTAAGCATTACAGCTACTGCTCCAATTTTATTAACCGCATATAATATATCCATCATATAAGGCGAATTAGGAAGGCATATACCTACCTTATCACCCGCTTTAATGCCCTTTGCCACAAGCGCATTTGCCACAGCATCAATATTTTTCCCAAACTCTATATAGCTTACTTCTTTGTTAAAATATTCATACGCTGGCATATCTCCACAGTTTTTAATATTATCCTCAACTATTTCATATAAAGTCATTACATTATCCTACCTAAATATTATCATCAAAATTCCCATTACAATTGGCTGGTGTAATAAATATATCCAAATGGTATATCTACCCAAAAATGTTATAGGCTTACAAAAATCCTTATAGAAAAATCCTGGTATTCTTCCTTCTTTAAAATATTTGCCTACATAAGTACCTGTTATAAACAAAAATATCCATCTTAATAATGGAAAATAATCCCACGACATATATTTTCCACCATCAAAGCCCAAAACATAACCATATACTGTATCGTTCCATTCCTTTGGATAAATACTATTATCAAGCACATAAATACATATAACAAAAAGTATAAAGCTTACAAGGATAGCCACAATGCCATCAAGCTTTACCAAAAACTTTTCAAGCAAACCATATATAAGCATCGCAGTACCCATAAAATGTATTATCCCAAAAAATATAAAACAATCTGCGAAATACGTAACTATACTTAAAAGTATCGAAAATATTATAGCCTTAATTCCACGCTTAATATTGCTTCTTGAAAGTCGCGAAGATATACCTGATATAAATATCAGCGTTCCTGCACCAAAATCTCTTATAAAATCCGCATATTTAGTTATAATAAACTGACATGCACTAACATCAAACAAATCGTATAAATCAAATAAAATGTGGTATACAACCACACCTATTATCAGTATTCCACGAATAGTATCTAACAAATATATTCTATTTTTCAAATTAGCATTTTTATTCTTTTTCATAAAAACTCCATTATTTTACATTGCTATAATTCTATCACTTAGTTTCCCCTAAATCAATATTATATCTTGCCAAAGATTAATATTAGGAGTAAAATTATTATAATACTTTTTGGAGGTAATTATGAGCAAATCTAAGAAATACATCGCCTACGCAGGTACATATACATTGGGAAATTCAACAGGAATTCATAACTTTGACGTTGATGTAGCTGCTGGCAGGATAATACCAAAATGTGAAACACCAATTGATAATCCATCATATATTGCTGTTTCTTACAATGGTCAATTTTTATATTCCATCTCAGATGATGGTGTACATGCATATAAAATCACTAACAATGGTGATTTAGAATATATCAACAGCTCAACAATAAAAGGTATGCGCGGTTGCCATATTTCTATTAACAAGGCTAATACACATTTATTTGTATCTGGCTATCATGATGGCAAGATTACTGTAATGTCTATCAATGAAGACGGAAGCATCGGTTATATGACAGATGAGGTTTATCACAAGGGTATGGGGTCTATTGCTGATCGTAATTTCAGACCTCATATAAGTTGTTCTGCGCTCACACCTGACGAAGAAATTCTTTGCGTATGTGACCTTGGAATCGATCAAGTCAAATTATACCAATTCAATGCAGAGCTTGGTAAGATCAAGCTTGTAGATGTTATAAGAACTCAATTAGAATCAGCACCAAGACAGATTCTTTTCAGTGCTGACGGTCGTTTTGCATATGTTGTATGCGAGCTTAAAAATGTTATTAATGTATATTCATATAACAAGGATTCAAAGACACGCTTTGAGTTAGTGCAGACAATATTTACTATACGTTCTGAACGCAAGAAAGCTAATACCGCTGCTGCCTGCATCACATTTTCACCTGATGGAGAATTTTTACTTTGTTCAAATGCAGGTGACAACAGCGTAACCATCTACAAGGTAAACAAAGAAACTGGTATGCTTCTACTCCGTTCTTCTTTACCTGTAAGTGGTGATTATCCAAAGGACATTGTATTCTTCCCAGATGGCAAACACTTCGTGTCACTAAATCATGAGGCTAATACAATAACAACCTTTACCATCAATTATGAACGAGCATTAATCGTAATGAACGGCCCTATCCTAAAGATAGACAAGCCGAATAATTTAGTATTTGTAGCGCTCCAACACGGCAATTGAAATGACGCTTTTGCTTACTGTGAAAGTCTTAAGTATTATTAAGTGATTATAAAAATCAAGCCGACCATTCAAATTAAAATGAATGATCGGCTCTTTTTAATTTCTTTTAAACTTTACTTATTTAATAAATAATCCTTTATAAGCAATAATGTCTTGTATTCACGCCTATTCCAAGCCTGTTCACCTTCTTTTTCAAGCATTATTCTATTCTTGTCTAATGCTTCATCCACAGTATACAGCACTTGCTTAAATCCATATTTGCTTTCATTTTCTGTATAGTTACATATTCCTTTTTCAGGATATACATCACAAAAATATAGACGACTAGTTTGATGCCATATCATAGGTTCGTGCACAGATAATCTCTTTTCTTCTATTTCTCCAAACGGTACTATTGTTTCTAAAATCACATCATATCCCGTTTCTTCCTTTACTTCACGTACCAATGCTGTATAGTCATCCTCTCCACTATCAATTCCCCCACCTGGCAATTTAATTTCTCCAAGGCGATCTTCAATCATCAATAGCTTTCCATCAATAAAGATAATTCCTCTTACAGCAACTCGACAAATTTCCTCTAAATCTGGCGAGTAATTTTTCTCGTCCATTATAAGTATTTTTTCCATAGTATCGTACCACCAAATTAATAAGTTTTGGAACCGCCGGTGTTTAAAAGGCGTGCGACAAGCAGTGCAAACGTCTATTCTTTCAAATGGACGTGGTTCCTTACTCAACCGCCTTTAGAGACTCCGTCATATTTATTTTATTTATCTGCTTTTTCATAAATGCATTTACGATAACTGCAAATAATATCGTAAAGAACAAGCCTAATACATAGCTTAATGGCTCAACTACATTTTTAAAGGTAAACTGGTCTATCGTAACCATCGTCATTACCACATAATGAAATGCTCTTCCTAAAGGAAGTCCTATAAAGCTTGCTATTATCGAAAGAACGAGATTTTCTCGAAGTACATAGCTTTCGGTTTCCTTAGGATAAAAGCCTAATACCTGTACTGTTGCTATCTCACGGCTTCTCTCAGCAATGTTTATGTTGGTAAGGTTATATATTACAATAAATGCTAATGCTCCTGAGAAAAATACCACAAGCCAAATGATATAGTTAAGGCAACCAATAACATCATTTACTCCCTGTTTCATTGCATCGAGCCTTGTTATGCTGATTACGCCAGGTACTTCTATTAAGATTGTAGCCAGTTCTTTTGTATCTTCATTAGTATTAATATATGCTACATTGTCACTCCACTCGCCAAAGAGTTCTTCATAAGTTGATCTATCAATTATCACATAATTATTAATATGATTTTCAAATATGTTGCCAACCTTTAATTCATATTCCTTCATATCAGCATCTTTTATTGTAAATGTTTCACCAACAGACAAGTCAAATTTATCCGCTATTTTTTGATTTATTAGTGCTTCACCCTGCTTTGGCAACTCTATTTTTTCATCGCCATTGTATAAGTTCCAGTATTTTTTAAAATTTTCCTTTTCATTTATACTAATTAGGCTCACTGAGCTAAGTGTCGTCTTTCCTGTAACCTCTACCGTCTGCTTGTTAGCAAAGTAATAATCCTTAACTTTAGAGAGCTCATTTAACTTATCTTTTAAATCTTTTGCAGACTTTGGTTCAAAAAACGCCTCCATACTGTAATCCTGGATATCTCCAAACTGAATACTTCCGATATGAATCATAGAATCTCTTACGCCAAATGCTGTTACCACAAGTCCTGCGCAACAGCTTATTCCAACAAGCATCATAAATAGTCTTTGTTTATATCTAAACATATTTCTTAGAGTAATTTTTTGTAAGAAAGACAGCCCTTTCCATAAAGGAGTTATTCTTTCAAGCAAAATCCTCTTGCCATTTTTAAGATTTCTTGGACGAATCATTTGCGCCGGAACTTCAACAAGTTCTTTTCTGCATGAAATAAATGCGCTACCAAGTATCGCCACTAATGATACAACAAGTGTAAGCAATGCAAGCATCGGATCAAAAATGTATATTAGTGGTGCGAAATCATATATTGCATTGTATGCAAGCCAGAATATTTCCGGCAAGCCCCATGTACAAAGAAAAAATCCTATAAACCAACCAATAAAAGTCGCGCTTCCTGAATACAATAAATATTTCATTGTAATTGCGCTATTTTTATAGCCCATCGCCTTTAATACGCCAATTTGCGTACGCTCTTCATCTACCATTCGAGACATAGTCGTAACACAAACCAAAAGAGCTATTACTATAAAAAATATAGGAAAAATATTCGCAACTGCACTTATTATAGAACTGTCATTTTCAAAGCTTACGTATCCGACATTTTCAGCTCTTGTAAGCACATACACTGAAGGTTCTGCAAAGCCCATTTGCTGTGCCATATCCTCATTTAAACCTTTTTCACGCAAAATGTTACCATATCGTATGAGCGCACGCTCTTTTGCTAGGCTTAATACATTTTCTTCATATTTTTCAATTATGTCGTCATATTCTTCGCTATATATAGGCGCAGTTTCATTCAATGTAATATTTAATTCAGTAAATACATCCGAAGTAAAATTAGCCTCGGGCACATAAACAAATGAATCAAGACTTCCGTTGCCAATCTTTGTTGTTCCTCTGTCAAGGTTAATATATAAAGGCGAATCTACAATACCAACTATTGTATATTCCTTTATGTCAAGCTGTTCTAATGTAGCAGTTTCATTATCATTAGACACAACAATGGTTTTGCCAATGTCTGCACGGCCAAAATCTTCACTGTCTACAAGACATTCATTATCCTTGCTTGGCATACGCCCTGTAACGAGCGACGGTATATTAATCTTTTTTGTAATAGCCATAACCTTATAGGCTTTTTCATCATTTTTATAACGAATCAGCATATCAAGGCTCTTTGTAGCTTCTACGTCCTTTACTCCATCGAGCTTTTCAAAGCTTTCCACATCCTCGTTTCCAAAGCCTATAGTAGAAAAAATGCGATAATCATACATGTTCTGACGAACAAAATAATCATCACAGGTATTCACCATAGTTTTTTGTGTAATTTTAAGACCAGCAAAAAAGCCAGCACTTAAAGCCACAATAAGCATTAATGCAATGTATCGTCCGAGAAATGTTTTTATGCTTCTGTATGTCATTTTTACAATAGAACGTTTCATCACATCACCACTCAATCTCTTCAATAGGTACTACATTATCATTTATCTCATTTGATAAAATTTTTCCGCTCTTGATGCGTATAATGCGGTTTGCCATAGGTGCTATTGCCTGATTATGAGTAATTGTAATTACCGTTGTATCATTTTCCTTAGCCAGATCGTATAAAAGCTTTAATACGTTTTTACCTGTAACATAATCAAGTGCTCCTGTAGGCTCATCACACAAAAGAAGTCTTGGATTCTTAGCCAATGCTCTTGCTATTGCAACACGCTGTTGTTCTCCACCAGATAATTGTGCTGGAAAATTATTGGCGCGTTCTGCTAAACCTACCATCTCAAGTGCCTTTTTTGCAGGTATTGGATTCTTACAAAGCTGTGCTGCAATCTCAACATTTTCTAAAGCAGTAAGATTAGGTATAAGATTATAGAATTGGAACACAAATCCAACGTCATATCTTCTATAATCTACAAGTTCTCTTTTATTCAGATTAGATATATTCTTACCATCAAAAAATATACTACCACTGCTTACAGTATCCATACCACCAAGCATATTTAAAAGTGTAGTTTTGCCAGCTCCTGACGAACCGAGAAGTATACAAAACTCGCCTTTATCAACGCCAAAGCTAACATCTGATAACGCATCAAACTTCGCATCACCGCTACCATAGCTCTTTATTACATTCTTAAATTCAATATAATGCTCAGACATATTTATCCTTCTTTCCTTAGTTATACAAGCACTATTATTACATACAATTGTTAAAATTGTGTTAAATCATACTCTGCAAGCTGTGCATTTTCAATTGAATAATGAAAAAATTCATCATTCGTAACATCATTAAAATATGTGTTAAGCACTCGGCACACCCCGCCATGACAAATAACAAGCACATTTTTACCTGCGTATTTTTGCTTAACATCATCAATAAAGCCGTATACCCTGTATGCGACCTGCATCATCGACTCACCGTTTGGATACTTATATGCAAAATGCTTTTTAGCCGCCAAATAATTCTCATCCTTACGGTCTACGCCTTCATAAATACCATAATTTTGTTCAATAATTCTTTCATCAATCACGGTAGGAATTTTGCATACCTTTGATACAATTTCACCAGTTTGAATGGCCCTTTTAAGTGGCGATGTAATGATTATATCAATCTTTTTTTCAGATACAAGCTTTGCTAATTCATAAGCCTGTTCTATTCCTTTATCAGTTAATTCAAGGTCTGTTAAACCACAGACCTTATTCATTGCATTCCATGGTGTCTGACCATGACGCGCTATATATAGTTTCATATTTTTCTCCGTTTAGACATTGTTTCCATTGTGTAGTTATGGTTAATTTTTGTTTCTAGAAGAAGCTATAAAATCTGTTGCTTCCTTTTTAGATAAATCATAATTATCCATTAATATTTGTATTGTTTTAGTTTCTGGAATATTGCATTCAAAATGAGACTTTACAAGAATTTCCATTCCTTCTTGTCGTCCTTCTTGTCGTCCAGCTTCTACGCCATTTTCATAGCTTTCTGCTCTTTCATATTCAATCATCTCGCCAAGTGTCATATAACGTTCACCAATCCCTTCTCTATGCTTGATATCGTCCACCAAACCATGCAATGCTTCTAGTTCTGTATCAACGACATTATTTGGATTACTTTCACTTATGTACTTTAAAAGATTCTTTAATTCCCTGGTTCCACCTATTTTACCTTTGGTATATAAGAATATTCTTTTTACACCATCATTATACAACATCTCTGGCATTTCTTCTATAACATTTTTCACGTTATAGATTATACGGTCACCTCCGAATGGATCATGTTCTAATATCCAAATGGTTATTACCTCAGGCAAATCTATATATTTCTTTGAATTACCCAAATATTTTGCATCTGTTAAAGACTGATAATATCTACTTCGATACGGCAAATTATATTTTTTATCTGTAACAATGCCATGCAAGCTTTTTTCAACCTCTACAGTTATATCAGTAAGCTCCACTCCTGTTACACGCTTGATTATAAGTTTTGCAATGAATTTTGCATTCTCCTCATCTTCTGTTATCTCTTGGAATAAAAAGGAATCTATTACATTTAGACTCTCTATCGGACGAATTCCGCTCTTTGAATTATTAGAAATTTTATCCATATGTCCCCTTTCCGGAAACAATGTCTGTTTACATAATATCATAACATATATACGTTTGTCAAAATAAAAAATAGCATAAAAACACCGAGGCATAAACCTCGGTGCATTACTTATTCTTCGCAATCTTCTTTAGCAAATAATATTTTATATATCAATACGGCTAGCAAAGCGCCTACCAATGGTCCAAGTATAAATATCCATAATTCTTCAATTGCCTTATTTGCTCCTGCAAATGCGCCAACAACTGCACTTCCAATACTTCTTGCTGGATTCATCGAAGCTAAAGTATATGGAATTCCAAATATGTGCAATATAATATATGTCATACCAATTATAAAACCTATATAATCTTTATCCTTCTTACCAAACACCAAGATTACAAGCACTATAACAAACCCCATAAATATTTCCGCTAATAATCCGCCTAAAACATGTCCATTTATATTCACCAGATTATTTGCCACCATAGCATATTCAAAAGATACGCGTCCGTCATCAATAATAGTAAATATATCCTTTCTTCCTAGTACATATCTTATTACATACACAATACCAGTACCACATATAGCACCAAATATTTGTGCAATAACATACTTTAAGCATTGTATTTTTCCAATCTGCTTATCAATGCATAATACTAGTGAGGTAATTGGATTAAAATGTCCACCACTAATTCTTCCAAAACTGTAATGCATTACAATAAAGCTGATGCCGAATGCAAAAGCCACAAGAAGAATATAAAACATTTCCATTCCATTTCTATAGCCATACCAATCTTTTGATGATATATTTTGCAACCTATCAAACCACTGTAAAGCTATTTCTATGGCCATAAACATATATATTGCAGTTCCGATAAACTCTGCCATAGCTTTACTTTTAAGTACTTCATGTAACAGCACTGCAATAAATGCGCCTATAAACGGCACTACTATAAAAATGCTCTGCTCCATAATATATTTTAAATATACCGGTTCTTCTAACGTTACATCATATATAATTCCCACTATTGCACGCGCTGGATTCATTCCACTAAATGCATATTCATTTGATACTATATGAGTAATCATAATTCCAAGGCCTATTATTATTCCGGAATATTTATTTTTTGCTTCGCTAACACTCAAAAAAATCATAATAAGAATGAATGACAATATTAGTTCTATAAGTGCAGCCATCAATAATTTATGTATCCCAATTATATTACTAAGATCACTAATTGCTACATTTCTTTTATATGTATATTCCCAGTCTAATATTTTAAATATCTTTTTAAGGCACATAAATACTGTTAATGAACCTAAAAATTGAGCAATACAATAACCTAAAAATTCTTTTCCTTTCAATTTTCCATTTAAAAAATATGCAAAAGATACCGCTGGATTAAAATGCGCACCTGTTTTCTTTGCAAAGCAATAATAAATAAGTACATAACTTAAGCCCAATGCAACAGGTGTAAAATATCTTGAAAATATTTGTTCTTGTAGAGACGAACTTAACTCTACATTTCTTCTATTCAAGTACATAACTATATATCCAAACAGAAGAAAAATCACTGTTCCTATATATTCCATTAAATATTTTTTATTCTTCATTTTTAACCCCTCCATTTCTTATCTTTTCTATTATCCTATGTACTACTGCCACTAAAACAGCTCCTACAATAGGTCCTACAATGAATATCCATAAATCCTTCCAAATCATTTCCTTTTGACAATTTAATATGGCACTGGCTACACTTTTTGCAGGATTAATTGACATTAAATTAAAGAAAGTATCAATAAAATATATCATTGCCAATGCTGTTCCTATAAATATGCTCCTTGTCTGCTCCATGTGTTTATACGCATATAACACAAACATAATAAATATTGCTGCCAAAAATATTTCTAATAATAACTCCATTTGCCAACTACTATTATATTTTGCTAAGGTATCAGCTAATGCAACAGAATGACTTGAATGCATACATTCGCAAGTCCAATCTGTTGTTCCATCAAATAAGCCAGCAAAATCCACTCTAAATTTATATATAAGTAAAAGACCTAATAATGCTCCAATAAGTTGCGCTATTATATTTGTAAGCGCTTTTAAAAACGATATTTTCTTATCAATCCATAAGGCTATTGAAACTATTGGATTAAGATGTACATCAGTTATGTTTTCAAAGGTGTGATAAAGACATATATATACTATTGAAGATATAATACTCACAGATATTGCAGAAGTTATTGAATCATAATCACTTATAACTAATGCATTAGAACTGTAATAGTGAAACTGCATTATAAAATTCGCTGTTAATACCATAAATATAAACATTGCCACCAATTCCGTAATAAAAGCTTTTACAACATTTTTCTTTTTTGCCGAACAAATAAATAACTTATATACTACAGCAGCTAATATCGCCCCAATAAATGGCATCACTATAAATATCCATATATTCTCT
The DNA here is from genome assembly GCA_015057605.1 of Lachnospira sp. GTDB lineage: Bacteria > Bacillota > Clostridia > Lachnospirales > Lachnospiraceae > SIG291. The sequence continues at coordinate 84,212 of SVDX01000004.1, forward strand.
GGTTGGTACATTGTACCATTTATAAGGTTCATAATAACAGAAGCCACAATCATAGCTGGATTAGCAAAACTTCTTATTGATAACATTAATTCAAAATATGCCAAAGCTACTGCCATACCACATACAACACCTGCATATTTTTTTCTATTTTTCTTATTAGTTACAGCCAAAATCACCAATACCATGATAAATGAAATAAATATCTCCATAATAGCCGCACATACAGTCGGGTTAATAGCATACTTTATCCCTTCCATAGTTGGAAGCATATAACCTCTGCTATATTCAAGTTCCACTTCTGAATAAACATATACTCGTTTTGACTGATCAAATTTATCTGATGTTTTAAATAAAATGCCTACAAAGCCACTTCCTACTATTGCACCTGTAAGTTGCGACACTATGTATAATATTCCCTCTTTAACCTTTGTTTCTAAACTAATCATCTTTGCCACAGTAATTATCGGATTAAGATGTGCTTCCTTATTATCCGACAAACCATAATATACCCAAACATACACACCACAGCTAATTAAAGCACAAGCAAAAACAACACATTGACCTATAAACTCACTTGATTTTCTTACACATACACTTAACGACATACTAATTGAATAAATCATTATAACCGATAATGCCATTCCCAAAAATTCAACAAAATATTTTCTAAATGTTTTCATAACACACATCACCTCCAAATGCTTAGTTTGAACTTGTAGGTACTTCTTCTAAAAGATCACAGCCAAAAAAAGTATCAGTTAGACGTGTAACTTTATGAGGTAATTTCCCCACCTTAGTAAGAGACTTACACCCTCTAAACATCCTATCCATATCTTCAAGCGAATCCGGTAATTTCGGTGCCTCGGTAAGACTTCTACAATCACAAAAAGTTGACTCCGCAGTTCTTAAGTCACTCGGTAAATCACTAACCTTAGTTAAACTTGTACAACCACCAAATGTATAATACATATCTAAAACACCATCTGGTATTTTAGGCATTTCCTTTAACGTGATACAACAAAAAAATGTCCTTTCCATATTGATGACAGTACTTGGTATCTTTGGTGCTTCTTCTAAATTAACACAATTGCTAAATGCAGACTTTAAATTCATAACTCCGTAAGGTATCTTTGGTGCTTTTTTCATATACCTACAGTCAGAAAATCTGATTCTTATAATCTTTTTCCCTGCAATTTTCCCTAAAATCTCTTCATATTCTATTTTAGTTTTATTCTCCTCCTTTACCTGTTGATACCATCCCTGTGCAGTTGTTCCATGTCCATCAATATCCCCCCAATATGTAAATGTATATTCGTAATCATTAGTAATATATTTATCATCATATTCTGGGGTTTTTGGCATCTTTGCTCCTGCCTTTAAAACTTCTCCTGTTTTTGCTACTACATATTCGCAACCATCCTCTACCACAGCTACGCTTCTTCCGTGGTAACCTTTATTAGATTGAAACACCACTACTACTACCAATATTATCAATGTTACTACTATCAATAATAAACATATTCTTTTTTTCATTACCTTCATCCTCCTTAGTTTAACCGAACTTCATTTACACCTTAAATATAACATTTGATTAAAAAAATTCAATATTTTTTGCATGAACGGTCAATATACGACATGAACGGTAAAAAAATGTATAAAAAAATAGTTGACATGAAGTGATTTTTCACTCAATGTCAACTATTTGTTATCTTATCTTCTCTGGAAATCCTACCTTCTTTTTAACCTTTCTTAAGGTCTTATTTGCATAGTAGTTGGCTTTTTCACCATTTTCCTTAATTATTCCATTAATATAATCCTTATTCTTTGATAAATCATAGAATCTGTCCTGAACAGGTTTTAAGCTATCAGCAACACATTCACCTACTGCAAGCTTAAAGTCACCATAACCACAGTTAGCAAATTCTGCTTCAGTCTCCTGTGGAGTCTTGCCTGTAACAGCGCAGTAAATGTCAATAAGATTCTTAATACCCGGTTTCTCGTCCTTGTAAAGAATCTGATTGTCAGAATCAGTTACCGCTCTCTTGAACTTTCTGATGATAGTATCATAATCATCCATCAAGAAAATGCTTGCGTTAGGATTTTCATCCGACTTTGACATCTTCTTAGTAGGCTCTTGAAGGCTCATAATCTTAGCACCCTGCTTACCAATATACGCTTCTGGTATAGTAAATACATCACCATAAATATTATTAAATCTTTGTGCAATGTCTCTTGTAATCTCAAGATGCTGCATCTGGTCCTTACCTACCGGCACCACATCCGACTGGAACAAAAGAATATCTGCAGCCATAAGTACAGGATAAGTAAATAAACCTGCATTAATATTGTCTGCATGCTTTGCTGATTTGTCCTTAAACTGTGTCATACGATTAAGCTCGCCCATATAAGTAAAACAGTTAAGAATCCACGCAAGCTCAGCATGACCTGATACATGCGATTGATAATAAATACAATTCTTAACAGGATCTAAGCCTGCCGCAATATATAAAGTAAGTAAATCCCTTGCTCTCTTTCTTAAAGTCGCAGGGTCCTGTCTAACTGTAATAGAATGTAAATCTACTACACCATAAAAACATTCATATTCATCCGATAAAGTAAGCCAGTTCTTAAGTGCTCCCAGATAATTACCTAATTGTAAAGTACCTGTTGACTGCATACCGCTAAACAACATTTTTTTACCGTCTAACATATTAATTCTCCTCGTATATAATATTATCAAGTCCCTTGTTAGAAATATTAGTCATCGTATTCATAATGTGCTCATATGCAAGTTTTTCAGCCAAATCACCATTTTTATCCTTAATAGCATTAAGAATAGCTAAATGCTCTGCATTACAAGCTACAACACGTTCTTTTGTAGCCAAGGATACTCTTCTAACTCTCTCAACATAGTGATGGAAATCAGAAAGTGTATGCTTAAGCATCTTACTTGCCGAAGCATTATATAATACCTCGTGAAACTTATTATCAAGCTCCAATATCTGTTCGTAATGCTCCTTGCTACAATGAAACTCAGATAAATATACTATCTCTTCAAGTTCACTAATTTGTTCAGGAGTTATATGCTCAATTGCCCATCTTACACATAAGCCTTCAAGTAAAGAACGTATAGCATAAATGTCCTTAACATCCTGGCTCGAAATGCCTGTAACATAAGCTCCTTTATTAGTAATAATATTAACAAGGCCCTCAAGTTCTAACTGTCTTAATGCTTCACGCACAGGAGTACGCGATACACCAAGCTCTGTAGCGATGGCATTTTCCTTTAATTCTTCGTTTTGATGATACTTTCCTGCTAATATGTCCTCACGTATCTTGTTAAACACCTTAGCTCTAAGTGAGTACTTATCAGAAGCCTCGTCATTTAAATTGTACATCTGCATATTAATCTCCACTAAATTATAATATACTAATACCTAACTTTTTGCAAGAATTATCAATAACTTCAAGTAATTCTTCATCAGTAAGAACAGTTACTCTTCCGCCTTCATATTCTTCATCAACCCATTCCTTAACCATATGAACAAGCTGGCTGTTCTTATCAACCTTCTTACCTTCAGGAAGTCTGAAATAAGAGTTAATCCAGTGTGCAATACCTGCAAGACCAGATGTATTAGAAACAGCAACTAAAACCGGACGGTTAAGAAGCTTTTCTGTATCAAATATATTATAAATTTCTTCATTTTTAAGAAGACCATCTGCATGAATACCAGCTCTTGTAACATTAAAGCTCTTACCTACAAAAGGAGTTCTTGATGGAACCTTGTATCCAATTTCCTTCTCATAGTACTCAGCAAGCTCTGTAATAACAGTTGTATCCATACCGTCTAATGTACCCTTTAACTGTGCATACTCAAACACCATAGCTTCAAGTGGAGTATTACCAGTTCTTTCACCAATACCAAATAATGAACAGTTGATACCAGCAGCACCATATAACCAAGCAGTTGTAGAGTTAGCAACCGCCTTGTAGAAGTCATTGTGGCCATGCCATTCAAGGTTAGCTGATGGCACATTACCATGTGTGATAAGACCATAAATAATACCCTGAACACTTCTTGGAATAACTGCGCCTGGGAAGTTAACACCATAACCCATAGTATCACAAGCTCTAATCTTAACAGGAATCTTATATTCCTCCTGTAACTTCATAAGCTCTAAACAGAATGGAATAACAAATCCGTAAATATCCGAACGAGTAATATCCTCTAAGTGACATCTTGGACTTACGCCAGTCTCCAAACACTCTCTAACAACATTTAAGTAATGCTCCATACATTCCTTTCTTGTCATCTTAAGCTTATAGAAAATGTGGTAGTCAGAGCAGCTTACCAAAATACCTGTTTCCTTAAGACCTAAATCCTTAACAAGTTCAAAGTCCTTCTTACTAGCTCTAATCCAGCTTGTAATCTGTGGGAACTCATATCCTCTTTCCATACATTTGTAAACAGCATCTCTATCCTTCTTGCTGTAAAGGAAAAATTCACTTGCTCTAATAATACCCTTAGGGCCACCTAACTTATGGAAATAATCATACATAGTCACAATCTGCTCTGGTAAATAAGGAGCTCTTGACTGCTGACCATCTCTAAATGTTGTATCTGTAATCCAAATTTCTTCCGGCATATTGTGAGGCACAATTCTATTATTAAATGCAATCTTTGGTACTTCATCATAAGGGAATAAATTTCTAAATACATTAGGTTCTTCCACATCTACCAAATGATAAAAATGCTCCTCAAGTTCTAAAAGATTTGTGTGTTCGTTGTAAATAACTTTTCTGTTTTCCATAAAAAATCTCCTTGCTATATTAGGTATAGTTTTAAGCGCCTATATATTACTTTACTATACTAAATTTGAATTCTGGTATAATTGTATACAATTATACGTTGGTTGTCAATAGGGGGATGGAAAGAAATGAAAAAAGTGGAAATCGGGAGATTTCCACTTTAAGGTTATGCTATAATCATATTCTTATTATTTTTGAAAAGGAGTTCTACAGCTGGTCATTCAATTAACCTTAGTTAATATATCCTCCTACCGTAGCTCGTTGCCTTACGGCTACAAACACCTACTATTCAGAAGGGAACCATTTCATTCAGTGTTTGCAATTATACCTAGAAATTCAAAAAAATTATGCTAATTCAGCATCATAATTATTGTACCACAATTTTAAATATAAAACAACAGTTCATTATTAATTCATATCAATATTAATAGCAATCTCTCCCTCATACACCTTCATAGTATAATCATCAAACAACACCCATTCTACTAAATCAAATGTCTTTGGATTTTCTTCTAAGAATCTTGCAACTGTACCCACTGCAACCTTTGCTGCCTTTTCTACAGGATAACCATATACACCTGTCGATATTGAAGGAAACGCTATAGTTCTTATACCATTTTCCATTGCTAATTTAAGTGAATTATAATAGCAGCTTGCAAGTAATTCTTCTTCATTATTTGTTCCACCGTTCCATATTGGTCCGACTGTATGTATAACATATTCGCATGGCAGATTGTAGGCTTTTGTAAGCTTCGCCTCTCCAGTTTTGCAACCATTAAGTGTTCTACATTCAGCTAATAGCTCAGGTCCTGCAGCTCTATGAATCGCACCATCCACGCCACCACCGCCGAGCAAAGAATTATTAGCAGCGTTGACAATAGCTTGGACTCCTAATGGTTTAGTTATATCGCCTCGTATTGTTTTTAGTAAGTTCATTTTGGTCTCCACTATATCAATGTTTTACTTTTTCTACGGATTCTTTGTATAATTAAACTTTTCATAACATAGATTTCTAAAACAACTCAAATCTTCTTTGTTATATTATTTAATATTTACTACAGATTAATTATATCATGTTAAAGACCATTTATCATCATTTTTATAAACCCTTCTTTAGAAAGGATAATCACAGATGATTATTGTTAGTTACCGTTTCCCTCCTTTAGCCAAATTTTGCTTATGTTATATCACGTCAATATGTACAATAAAAAAGACAAAACTATCATTTAATGATAATTTTGTCCTTGTAAATTATTGTATGTCAGAATTCCCTAACAACGTCATTAATTACCGTTGATATAAGTACTATACTATTTTTTATCAGACATATTTTTCGCCTGTTCTTCAAGTTCTATCATATATCTGTCATAATCAGACATAAATAACTGATCCTGAATTATACGATATTTTTCAAATTCGGTTTCTGCATGAAGTTTTGCTTGCTCTGCACTAATCTTACCTGCATCCATTAAAATATCTGTACCATTAAATTCTAAAAAACCATCTAACCGTTTCGCCCAATCCTCCATACTCATAGGAATATGACGTTCTGCTTGCAATTCTGCATAATCAAGGTACAAAGAAACAATTCTTTCCATATAATTCATTTCTTTTTCTGTTAAATAGTTTTTAGCAATGCTTACATCTGACTTCACTATTTTCCCATGTGGGGCATTTTCCCAATATGTCAGTCCCATATGCTCTCTATTTGCATCTGCACGCTCTACAATAAGTTCAGCTGCAGTATGTCTATGCGTGGCATAGTGCATCTTATTTTGAACTGTTTTAAAGAATAATTGCGTTGTTTTCGCATCTTTATCATAATCAAATGCAGTCGCATATAAATCCGTTATCTTCTGATAAAATTTTCTTTCTGAAAGTCTTATTTCACGAATATTTGCAAGCTGACGTTCAAAATACTCATCTGTAAACATTGTGCCTTTTTTAAGACGCTCGACATCCATTGTCCATCCCTGGATAGTATAATCTTTTACAATCTGTCCTGCCCATTTACGAAAACGTACTGCTCTATCATTTTGGACTTTAAACCCAACTGAGATTATCATTTGCAAATTATAATGTATTACATTTCGATTAACCTGACGATTCCCTTCGGTTTGAACTATTCGGAATTTCCTAATAGTTGCTTCCTCTGTTAATTCACCATCCGAATATATCTTCATAATATGTTCATTGATTGTAGCGGTCGTCACATCATACAATACAGCCATCATTTTTTGGGACATCCATATATTCTCATATTCATAACGAATTTCCATACTAACTTCATCCACTCCCACAGAGGCTATGTAGGTAAGATATTCTGCTGCACTAGAACGAATTGTTATTTCTTCTTTTTTCTTTTTTGGCATACAGTTTTTCCTTTCTAAAATCTATGTTAAACAATTTATTTCAGGCTAACCGTAACTAATCTCATCTTTCACCCATTGGAACATAGTCTCTTCTTGGCATTACGTTTTGGTATGCAGGTCTTATTATCTTGCTTGCATTTACTAATTCTTCGATTCTGTGGGCGCTCCAGCCTGATATTCTGGCTATTGCAAATATTGGTGTATAAAGCTCCATTGGAAGGCCTAACATGCTGTATACGAAACCGCTATAAAAGTCTACATTGGCGCTCACGCCCTTGTAAATCTTGCGTTCCTTTGCTATAAGCTCTGCTGCGATTCTCTCTACATTAGCATAAAGGTTATATTCCTTTTCCATGCCTTTTTCTATTGCCAAGGCTTCTACGTATGATTTGAACACCTTTGCTCTTGGGTCTGAAATCGAATAAATTGCATGGCCCATACCATATATAAGTCCTGATTTGTCAAATGCTTCCTTGTGTAATATCTTTTGCAGATAAAGGCTTAATTCTTCATCATCCTCCCAATTTGAAACATTTGCTTTAATGTCTTCAAACATCTTTACTACTTTTATGTTGGCGCCACCATGCTTTGGTCCTTTTAATGAACCAAGTGAGGATACTACTGTTGAATATGTATCTGAACCTGATGAGGTTACAACGTGTGTTGTAAATGTTGAATTGTTACCACCACCATGTTCAGCGTGTAGCACTAATGCTACATCTAATATTTGTGCTTCAAGCTCTGTATATTTTTGATCTGGTCTAAGTAACCATAAAATATTCTCTGCTGTTGAAAGCTTTGGATTTGGTGCGTGTATAATAAGGCTTCCACCGCAATGATAGTGGTGATATGCCTGATAGCTATATACCGCCAAAAGTGGAAATTCCGATATGAGTTGAAGACTTTGTCTAAGTACATTTGGTATTGATATATCATCCGCCTTGTTATCATATGAATAAAGCATAAGCACGCTTCTTGCCATTGCATTCATAATATCGTGACTTGGTTTTTTCATTATGATATCTCTTACAAAGTTTGGTGGAATACATCTGTATTTGCCCAAAATCTCGTTAAATTCTTCTAATTCCTGACTTGTTGGAAGTTCGCCAAACATAAGTAGATATGTTGCCTCCTCGAAGCCAAAGCGTTTTTCTTTTGAGAAACCTTTTATAAATTCCTGTACATCAATACCTCGATAAAACAATTGGCCTTCGCAAGGTGTACGGCTTCCATCTTCATTTTCCTGCATTGACTGTATCTCGGATATCTCTGTTAAGCCTGTTAAAACGCCTTTTCCATTGATATCTCTAAGTCCACGCTTTACATCATATTTTTCATATAGCTTTGGATTAATGACGCTAACCTTGCTACATAGTTTTGATAATGTTTTAATCTCATGTGTTATTGCTGTAAATTCTTTTATAATAACTCCTCCATTCAAAAATATCTGTTAGAGTTTAATTATAACATATTTTTATGCATTTTGGCAATTGCTTTACTTTCTATACGCGAAACATAGCTTCTGCTTATTCCAAAAAGCTTTGCTATTTCTATCTGTGTCATTTCTTTTTTACCATTTAGACCATATCTTAACTTGAGTATTTCCTTCTCTCGTTCGCTTAGTATTTCGTCCATTAGCTGATACATTTTTTTTATATCCTCGTGCATTTGTAAATGTTCAACTACATCAGGCTCATCATTTTCAATAATGTCAAGGTAATTTATTTCATTGCCTTCTTTATCTTCGCCAACAGGTTCATACATTGACACTTCTCTTGCCTTCCGCTTTTCGCTGCGAAAATGCATTAAAAGCTCATTATCAATACATTTTGCTGCATATGTTACAAATTTTGAACCTTTCTCTAAATCAAATGTATTAATAGCTTTAATAAGCCCTATAACCCCAATAGAAATCAAGTCCTGCACCTCATTTTCCGTGCTACCATATTTTTTAACCATATGTGCTACTAAGCGCAGATTTCTTAATATCAATGTTTCTTTGGCATTCAGGTCACCCTCTTTGTATTTTTGAAGATAGTATTGTTCTTCTTGCAAAGTTAATGGCTTTTCAAATGTTTTCAAGAGGCACCCCTAAGCGCATTTTTATTAGTTTATGTCGAAGGCTTATTTTAAGTGCATTTTATTTTTGTAAGGAATAAAAAAAGGCTAAGCTTACGCCTAACCTTCTCTATGCTTTCACTCTTAATATATCATATTTATCTGCAGGCTTATCTAATTCAAGATACAATACCTGCTTTGGATGTGGTGCACTTTCTTGTTCTTCTCCATTTTCATCATAAATGGCCTTTACTGTAACGGCTACATTTTCACCATTAGTCTTCATAAGCTCGATTACATCTCCAGTCATAAATTTGTTACGCTGCTCTATTCTGTATTGGCCCTTTTCATTAACATCACCAATTATTCCAAGATATGTGTATTCCTTGCAATAATCGTTGCTGTCATACACTTGTGCATCGCTTGATGGCTTACCAAAGAAGAAGCCTGTTGTATACTGTCTGTAAGTACATTTTGCAATTTCTTCCTTGTAGTAAGGAATACGGCTTCTATAGAGTGATTCATCCTTCATATAGTCGTCAATTGCCATTCTATATGTTCTTGTAACTGTCGCAACATAAAGTGCTGTCTTCATACGACCTTCTATCTTAAAGCTGTCTATTCCAGCCTCTATAAGTTCTGGAATGTGCTCTATCATACATAAGTCCTTAGAATTGAAAATGTATGTTCCACGCTCATTTTCAAATACAGGCATATATTCGCCTGGTCTTGACTCTTCTACTATCGAGTATTTCCAACGGCAAGGATGTGTGCATGCACCCTGGTTAGCATCTCTTCCTGTCATAAAGTTACTAAGCAAGCATCTTCCTGAATATGAAATACACATTGCTCCATGAATAAATGTCTCTATTTCCATATCCTCAGGGATATTTGCTCTAATCTCTTTTATCTCTTCTAAAGAAAGCTCTCTACCTGTAACAACTCTTGTTGCGCCAAGCTTATTCCAGAACTTAAATGTCTCGTAGTTTACGTTGTTTGCCTGTGTACTTATGTGAATGTCTATTTCTGGGCATATTTCCTTTGCTATAACAAATAAACCAGGATCAGATATAATAAGTCCATCTGGCTGCATTGCCTTTAACTCAAGAAAATATTCTCTTGCTTCTTTTATGTCGTTGTTGTGCGCAAGTATATTTGCTGTTACATATACTTTTTTGCCGTATTTATGAGCAAATTCAATACCTTCCTTCATATCTTCCTTTGAAAAGTTCTTTGCCTTCGCTCTTAGTGAAAATGCTTCACCGCCGATAAATACTGCATCTGCGCCAAACACAACTGCTATTTTTAATACTTCTAAGCTACTTGCTGGTATAAGTAATTCTGTGTTTCTCATTGTTATCATTCCATTCTAACGTCTTATGCTTAAAGTTATTCCATCACCAATTGGGATAATGGAGGTTTCAAATTCTTCCATATGTGTAAGCGTATACAAATAATCTCTCATTCTTGTATGAATGGTTCTGTTACGTCTTATCACACCATATCTTGATTCTACTATATCGCCATCCTGTAATACATTATCTGTAATCAGCACTCCGCCCTTTTCTATAAGTCGTAGTACCTCTGGCAAGAAATGTATATACTGTCCCTTAGCGGCATCCATAAATATAAAATCATAATATGGTTCTAAAGTAGGCAGTATATCTTGTGCATCGCCTTCTAAAAGTGTTATCTTATCTTGCTTTCCGGCTCTAACAAGATTCTTTTTTGCTACTTTTATTCTTTTGTCATAATTTTCTATTGTTGTTATTGTACAATCTTTTGGCATATATTCACTCATAAGAATAGATGAGTAACCCACTGCAGCGCCTACCTCAAGTATTCTCTTTGGCGCTTTCATCATAATTAAGACTTTTAACAGGTTGCCCATCTCTTTTCTAATTATTGGAACGTTATCTGCAATAGCCTCCTTTTCGATTGCTTCGCAGATATCGCTCTTTTTTGTGTCTAATGAATTAATATATGCTACTATTCTTTCATTAACTATCATATTGTATTCCTTTATTGTTCTGCATCATTTGGTGCTTCTGTGGCTGCATTAGGGTCAATATAAAAATCACCCGAAGAAATGTGTTCTAACATTTGTGTAGGCTTCATAGAGGTATCAAGAAGATATTTGCCTGGCACTATTTCTCCATTAAAATCTGATAAAAGTGTCTGAACCTTAAATACTTCCTTATCTTCAATTAGTCCTGCATTTTTAAATATATTAGCTAATTGTGTTGATGTAACACCATCAGGTATATCTACTACTACTTCAACAACATTTTCAGTATCTGCTGCTTCTTCAACAAATACCTTGTTGCCAAATTCAAATGCCCTTCTACCAACTAAAAACAATAGAAATATAACACCGGCAACAACTATTATCTTTATACAAAGCGAAATTATTGAACCAATAATGCTATCTGCTTTCATAGCCTTTCTCCTATCACTCTAAAAAATTTATCCCTAAGTCTAATTCCTTTACTATATCCTTGTATACAGTCTGTATCATTCTGCAAAGATTAATCTCTGCCATCAAGAACTTATTAACTATGGTTGAATCCTCAAGATTTTTATACGCTTCGTTAAGCTTCCATGATTCCTCATACCATCTGTTAGTATCCTCTATATACATATTCTGTATCTCAAAATTTTGCTTTCGTATGGAATTAACCATATGCATAAGCTGCGGTCTTTTCTCTAAAATTTCTTTGTACTCGTGAAATTCCCTATATTCGCGGCTATCTTTAATTGCCGCTGACAGCTTATCTGTAAGCATCCAAATATTTTCCATAAAACACCACTACTCTACTTCTGTGATTATAGGAAGAATAACAGGACTTCTCTTTAAATTCTTCCATAGGTAATCTGCTATACTATCCTTAACTGTTGCCTTTATTCTGCTCCAATCTGTTATATTCTTTGACTGGCATTGTTCTAAGGCATCCATAACAATTGTTCTTGTCTCTTCAATAAGAGATTCTGACTCTCTTACATACACAAAACCTCTTGTAACTATATCCGGACCAGCAAGCAAATTATTTGTATACTTTTCGAAGGTAAGTACAACAATTATTATACCATTTTCAGCAAGATTCTGACGGTCTCTAAGTACGATATTACCAACATCACCAACGCCAAGACCATCTACAAATACAGGACCTGCCTGAACCTTTCCGGTAATTGCTCCTGACTCTTCATCTAATTCAAGCACATCACCCGTAGACATAATAAATGTATTTTCCTTGTTAACACCCATCGCTTCCGCGATATCTCTGTTAGCCATAAGATGTCTATACTCACCATGCACAGGTATAGCATACTTTGGCTTTGTAAGCGCATATATAAGCTTTAATTCTTCTTCACAGGCATGTCCTGAAACATGAGCCTCTTGGAATATAACCTTAGCGCCCTTCATAGCAAGCTCATTGATTACTCTTGAAACTGACTTTTCATTACCTGGTATTGGAGTTGAACTAAATACAACTAAATCTCCCGGCATAATTGTAACCTTACGGTGAAGTGATGCCGCCATTCTTGACAATGCCGCCATAGACTCACCCTGACTTCCAGTCGTAATAAGAACTATCTGTTCATCGGTATAATTCTTCATCTGTTCAGTCTCTATAAGTGTTCCATCAGGAATATTAAGGTATCCTAATTCACCTGCAACATTTATTATATTAACCATGCTTCGGCCTTCAACTACTACCTTTCTGTTGTATTTGCATGCCGAATTGATAATCTGCTGTACTCTGTCAACATTTGATGCAAAGGTTGCTATAATAATTCTTCTTGTAGTATTTTCAGCAAATATATTATCAAATGTTCTTCCTACTGTTCTCTCTGACATTGTAAAGCCAGTCTTTGCTGCATTAGTACTGTCTGACATAAGTGCTAATACACCCTTCTTACCAAGCTCACCAAATCTCTGTAAATCAATAGGTTCACCATATACCGGTGTATAATCAATTTTAAAGTCACCTGTATGAATAATTGTTCCTACCGGTGTATATATAGCAAACGCTGTAGCATCCGCAATACTATGATTTGTCTTAATAAATTCTACTCTAAAGTCCGAAAGAGAAATAATCTGACCAAACTTTACAACCTTTCGAGTAACTATCTCAAGCATATTATGCTCTTTTAACTTAGCTTCAATAAGACCCATTGTAAGCTTAGTTGCATATATAGGAGCCTTAACCTCTTTCAAAACATATGGGATAGCTCCGATGTGATCTTCATGACCGTGTGTGATTACAATTCCTTTAATCTTGTCTGCATTTTCCTTCAAATATGTTATATCTGGTATAACTAAATCTATACCAAGCATTTCATCATCTGGAAATGACAGACCGCAATCCACAACAAGAATACTGTCCTTTGTTTCAAAGACAGTCATATTCATTCCTATTTGCTCTAAACCACCTAAAGGAATGATTCGTAATTTTGAATCATTATTCAAAAATTAGCACCTCCAAAAATCAATATATGTATTATAATTCAATATCAACGTCTTCTAATAATTCTGCAAACACCTTTGAAATTGCTTCAAGTTCTGTATCATCCTCTACAAATTCATACTTTGCCTCTAAATCTGTTTCATCCGATGTATCCTTTAAAATATATGCTTCGCCTTCTTCTTCATCTTCAAAAGCATCAGTAACCAACAAGTAATTAACTCCGTTAATTCTTGTCTCCTCTAAAATTGCAAATTCAACTGTTTCATCCGAATCTAATGTAAATGTTAACTTTTCCATATTGTCCTCCTTAGAGTTATTTTATACTATCCAAATATCCTTGCAATATAAGCTGTGCTGCTATCTTATCTACATATTGCTTTCTATCTTCTCTTCGTACACCGCTTTCCATAAGAACTCTCTGTGCAGCAACGGTCGTGAGTCTTTCATCCCAAAGTATAACCTCACAGTTAGTTCTTCTTTCAAGTTTTTCTTTAAATTCCATTGTAGCTTCTGCACGATCACCTATATCATTATTCATATGCTTTGGTAATCCAAGCACAATCTTTTCTACTTGATATAGTTCTACAAGCTCAGTTATGCGCGCCAAAGTTTGACGCAGCTTGTTATCCTCCTTGCGTCTGATTATCTCGACTCCCTGTGCTGTAATCATAAGCGGATCACTCACAGCAACACCAACTGTCTTGGTGCCAAAATCCAAGCCTAATATTCTCATGTAGCCTCCACTATAATCCTTTATTAACTATAAAATATCTGATAACCTCTTCTACCAACTCGTCACGTTCTACTTTCATAATAAGACTTCTTGCATTATTATGGCTGGTTATAAATGTTGGGTCTCCTGACATAATATAGCCTACAATTTGAGTAATAGGATTATATCCTTTTTCTTTCAATGCGATATAAACTTCTTCTAAAACATTTGATACTGAGTGTATCGGTTCTGGTGTTGTTTTAAAATATTTAGTATTATTCAAATTTTCCATATTCACGACCTTCTTTCGTAAATTTAATTTTAATATAAAATTAGAAATTATGCAAGTAAAATCCCTTCATTCAAAAATGCCTTTGGAACAAGTTCTACAATATCATTGACATTTATAGCCTCTGTAAGCTCTACTGCCACCTTAAGATAAGTTTTTGTATGTCCTACATAGTACTCTTTTCCTTCAATTGTAACTGGCTCTTCTATAAGCACCTTTACAGGCTTACCTATCGCTTCTTGCATATATGCCTTTGAATTACGTAAATTTAAATCAAGCAGTATTTCACTTCTTGTATTTTTATCGTCATCTTTTACCTGTTCTTTTAGCTTATCTGCTACTGTACCTTTTCTACGGGAATATTTAAAAATGTGTGTTTCAAAAAAATTTACCTTTTCTACAAATGCCTTTGTCTGTTCAAATTCTTCATCTGTTTCACCTGGAAAACCTACTATTATGTCGGTGGTTATTGCAGGATTATCAAAAGCATCTCTTAATATTTCGCATTTTTCATAATACTCATCACAGCTATAACGTCTGTTCATTCTCTTTAGTGTTGCATCACAACCGCTTTGCAACGAGAGATGA
The DNA here is from genome assembly GCA_015057605.1 of Lachnospira sp. Lineage (GTDB taxonomy): Bacteria > Bacillota > Clostridia > Lachnospirales > Lachnospiraceae > SIG291. Next base: position 99,510 of record SVDX01000004.1, read on the forward strand.
AAATGCGGACATATTTTTTCAAGCTTACTTAATGTATTTGCAAATTCTTTTGTTATAATTCTTGGTTCAAGCGAGCCTAATCTAATTCGCTCTACGCCTTCGATTTCGTGTATTTTTAGTATAAGTCCGAGTAAATCTATATTGCCTAAGTCAACGCCATATGAACTTAGATGTATACCTGTAAGCACGAATTCCTTGTATCCGCGCAAAACAAGATTTTTTATTTCTTCCACCGTTTCATTTACACCACGACTTCTTACTCTTCCCCGTGTGTATGGTATGATACAATATGAGCAGAACTGATTACAGCCATCCTGTACCTTTATATACGCTCTTGTATGTTCTAAAACATGCAAAAGTTCCATATCTTCGTAATTTTTCTCTTTTGATATATCCAATACTTTAACGATTTTCTCACGTTCTCTTATGTATTCTTCAACTATTTCAACTATTTGTGTCTTGTTATTATTGCCCAAAATAATGTCAATATATTCTTCCTTTTCAAGTTCATCCTTTGCTGCTTGCGCGTAACATCCCACTGCTACTACGATTGCATTTTTATTAAGCTTTTTAGCTCTATGAATAACCTGACGTGACTTTCTATCGGCCATATTGGTAACTGAGCAGGTATTGATAATATACACATCCGCTTTTTCATTAAATTTTACTATTGTATATCCTGCATTTTCAAACTTATTTTGCATAGCTTCTGTTTCATAAGAATTAACCTTGCAACCAAGTGTTTGAAATGCTACTTTGCATTCTTTATTATTCAATTTGCGCACTTACCTTTCTTTTACAAATAATTTTTTATTAAATTTGTACATTGACATTAAATGAATATAAGTTTAGTATAATATTTGGATAGGAAATTATAATTATCAAATATCAATTAGGAGGATTTAATTATGAAGACAATTAGTATCACATTAAACTCAATCGACAAAGTAAAATCATTCGTTAACGACATCACTAAGTTCGATGTTGATTTCGATTTAATTTCAGGAAGATATGTAATCGACGCTAAGTCAATTATGGGTATCTTCAGCTTAGATTTATCAAAACCAATCGAATTAAACATTCACTCAGAAAATGAAACAGAATTAAACACAATTCTTTCAGTTCTTGAGAAGTATAATGCATAACATATGATTTATTTAAGACCTGCTTTTAGCAGGTCTTTTTTATTCTATTATCCTTCCACTCTAATTACTTCTACTGTTTCTATAGCTGTCTTTACAAGCTCATCTATTTTTTCGTTTAATTTAGACTCTGAACGTTTGATTACATTTAAGTTAGGCTTTGTAACTGGATGCTTTGCAACAAATGTTGTACAGCAGTCTTCAAATGGCTGTATTGATATCTCATAAGTACCGATTTTCTCAGCAATATCAATAATATCCTGCTTATCAAATGCGATAAGTGGTCTGTAAGCTGGCAATGTGCATACTTCGTTGATTACCTGCATGCTATACATAGTCTGACTTGAAACCTGACCGATGCTTTCGCCTGTAACAAGCCCTAATGCTCCGTTTTGCTTTGCAAAATGTTCTGCAATTTTATACATATATCTCTTCATAATAATTGTTAATTCATCATGTGGACACTGCTCGTAAATGTATAGCTGAATATCTGTAAAATTAACAACATTTAAATTAATAGGTCCTGCATATTTTGAAACAACTCTTGCTAAATCTACAACCTTTTGCTTAGCTCTCTCGCTTGTGTATGGTGGTGCATGGAAATATGTAGCCTCAAGCTCAACACCTCTTTTTGCTATCATATAACCGGCAACAGGACTGTCAATTCCACCCGAAAGAAGTAACATAGCCTTTCCGCCTGTTCCTACAGGCATACCGCCAAGACCCTTAATTTCAGTAGAATATATATTAATCTGCTGTCTTACCTCAATATTAAGCATAAGCTCTGGATTATGTACATCTACTGACATTTCAGGGAAACGTTCAAGCAAAATGTGACCAATCTCTCTATTGATTTCCATTGACTCTAAAGGATAATCCTTTCTTGCTCTTCTTGCATTTACCTTAAATGTAATATTTTTGTCAGGATATACTGCATCCACATACTCAATTACCTTATTAGCTAAATCCTCAAAGCCGTTATCCTCTACCTGTACCACAGGACAAATACCAATTATACCAAATACTCTTTTAATGGCTTCTACAGCCTCGTCGTAATCAAAGTTTGAAAGAGCTTCTGCATAGATTCTTCCCTGCTCCTTTGATACCTTAAATTCGCCTTCCACCTTGCTAAGAGCATATCTAATTTGTCTTACTAAGGCATCCTCAAATAAATGCTTATTTTTGCCCTTTACGCCTATTTCACCATATTTTATCAAAAACGCTTTAAACATATTTTATTTCCTCACATATCTTCTAAGTACCGGCAATAGTTCCTGCAACACAGACACACAATATTCTAATTCTTCTTTGGTTGTTTGTGTACTAAAGCTAAATCTTATTGTCGAATCTAATAGTTCTTTTTTTAAATTAATTGCCTTTAAGGTATCGCTTATAGACGGTTTGTTAGAGGCACAGGCTGAACCAGCTGACACGTATATTCCCTTATCCTCTAAGGAATGTAAAAGCACTTCACTTCTAACACCTTCAAAGCTTGCACTTACTATATGTGGCGCACTATCCATTCCAATATGGCCATTAAGGCTTACCTTATCAAGCTTAGTAAGTTCACTGACAAAATATTCTTTTAACTCGTAAAGCTTTTGTATTTTTTCATCAAAATTATCGTATATAAGCTTTGCAGCCATACCGATACCAGCAATTCCAGGTACATTTTCAGTACCAGAACGCATACCCTTTTGCTGCTCACCACCAAATATAATTGGTTTAATCTTTAGCTTGTCCTTTATATATATAACACCGATTCCCTTTGGTCCATGAATCTTATGACCGCTGATTGAAAGTAAGTCTATACCTGATTTTTTAGGAAAAATCTTGTATTTACCAAATGCCTGAATTGCATCTACATGGTATATAGTATCCGGATTAGCAGCCTTAATTATTGATGAAATCTTGTTAACATCATTTACTGCGCCAATCTCGTTATTTACATACATAGTTGATACTAAAATTGTATCCGGGCGAATCGCCGCCTTTAACGCTTCGTAATCTACCACACCAAATGCATCTGTTGGTAAATATGTAACCTCACATTCTTCATATTCTTCTAAATATTTCATTGTATTTAGAATTGAAGGATGCTCAACTGAGGTTGTTATTAAATGCTTACCCTTTCGCTTATTAGCCTTTACCACACCTATTAAGGCAAGGTTATTAGACTCTGTACCACCTGAAGTAAAAAATATTTCCTTTTCATCTACTTTTAAAAGCTTTGCAAATATGCTTTTTGATTCTTTTACATATTTTTCAGCATCAACACCCTTTAAATGCATTGAAGAAGGATTACCATAATCCTTCGTAAGTGCCTCAACCATAATATTTTTCACTTCTTCATAGCACTGTGTGGTTGCTGAATTATCTAAATATGCCTCCATTTTTTTCTCCTTTTATTTGGTTATCTAGAATTACCTACATTATTCATTCCATATTGTACACTTTTGAATACTCTCTTCCAATATTCTTCTCTATGTATTATATATTCACTCTTGGTTTTCACATCAAAAATCTCCAATATTGCATATGTAAAATTATCTTCAATATACTGTGAACCATAAGTCTTTTTCAATTCTTCAAAAGTTTTGTTACCGCCTGTAAGATTATTTTTATCGGCATATGATGACCATCTTTGCCAAATGCCCGCGCTGCCTCCCGATGCCGAACCAATATATAATTTACCTGTAGCAGTATCTGTTATACAATACACACCTTTTACTTTTTCTAGAGCCTGTTTCCAATCAGGTGCCTGCATATTATAAATGGATTGTAGTTCTTTATTAGAAAGTAGCACACTATTATATCCTGGAAAAACACCTAATTTAGTAGCTGGTGCCAATTCAAATATTTCTGGATCAAAATCCTTTTGAACTGAATTATATGGTTTATTATATATATCTCGTCCAATAGGATGGGATAATTTTATAATCAATCGTTTTCTATAATCTGCAAAATCAGGCATTAATTTTAGCTCATAACCCACACCATCAAATACTTCCGGTTCGATTTTCTTTACCTCATACATTCCACCAAATATATAATATTCTGAACCATATGGGTAATACTGTGCAAATGCAAGCAGATATTTTGCTTTATTGAGATTATTATTTGCCTGTTTTTTCTTGTGGGCATTCATATTTATCCAATCTATATTTTCTTCGCCTTGAATCAAATAATCCCATGCAGGGCAATTCACATCACCAGCATTCATATTAAATTTTACTTTTGTTATTTCTGGATATTCTACTTTAAAAAAATCTTCAAATTTAAGCATATGACATTCTCCATTCTAAAATGTTCATATATTAATTTTCTTCTAACACAAACACCAGCATAGACAATGTAGCAAGTCCTGCTGTCTCTGTTCGTAAAATTCTTTTTCCAAGTGTTACTGGCTGTATGCCACTTTCCATAGCAAGCTCTATCTCGCTTTCATCAAAACCGCCTTCCGGGCCGATAAATATAGCTATACTCTTGCCTTTTTCAATATTCATAAATAATTCTCTTGTACCCTGCATGCCTTTAGCATTTTCATAAGGAATTATCTTTATGTCCATTGAAGCTGCGTATTTTATTGCCTCTTTAAAGCTCATAACCGATGAAACATTTGGTATTATGCTTCTTTTGCTCTGCTTTGCAGCACTTTCTGAAATTGCCTGCCATCTGCTTATCTTGCTGGCTTCCTTTTTAGCATCTAATTTAACTATTGAACGCTTTGTGGCAACGGGGATAATCTCGTATGCGCCAAGTTCAACTGCTTTTTGTATAATCATTTCCATTTTATCCGACTTTGGAAGTCCCTGAAACAAATATATTTTCGACGGAAGTTCATAGTCATAATCAGTTTTTGAAAGTATTTCGCACTCTACTGCATCTTCCTTTAACTCTGATACCTTGCACATATAATTATCGCCAGCCTTTGAACTTATCAAAAGTTCTTCGCCCACTCTAATTCGAAGTACATTTTTTAAATGATTATAATCATTGCCTGTAATATCTATATGACCTTCAAATACATTTTCATCTTCAACAAAAAAATGATACATATCTTACCTCTTAATTGCTGTTACATTTACCCATTCACCCTGATGTGTTATCTCAACAAGTTCAAGCTCGTCGTTAGCATTTATAGCATCAACAACAGCCTGCTCTTTACTGTCAATAATTCCCGAGGTTATAAATGCCGCACCTTTTTTCATATGCTTTGCAATAACCTTTGAAAGTGGAATTACAATATCTGCAAGGATGTTAGCTGCTACTACATCATAGCACTCGTAACCTACTGCATCCATAATTTCTTTATCATCAATGATATTGCCTTGAATTATTGTAAAATCCTCATCTGCAATGCCATTAATCTTAGCATTTTCACGACTTGCCACAATTGCATTGATATCAAGGTCTGTTCCTACGGCACTCTTTGCGCCAAGCTTTAATCCGATAATCGAAAGAATACCGCTTCCGCAGCCTACGTCTAATATCTTGCTATCTTCTTTTACGTATTTTTTCATTTGCTTGATTACAAGCTGTGTTGTTTCGTGAGCACCTGTTCCAAAGGCCGTACCCGGGTCTATCTCTATTACCATATTAGCTTCCTTTGGATTTTCATTTTCTTGCCATGTTGGCTTGATAAATATATCATCTACAAAAAATGGTTTGAAATGCTCTTTCCAGTTGTTAATCCAGTCAATATCCTCTGTTTGTGACTTTGTAATAATAGCTTCACCAATATCCATAAATTCACGAAGTGACGCTAATTCTTCCTCTGCTTTAACAAGCATACTTCCATCATCTTCGTCTGCATCAATATAGAAGCTTATCACAGCTGTATTATCATTTTCTGGTAATTCTGGAAGAAAATCTATAAACATAGCCTTTTTTTCTTCCTCTGTAAGCTGAATATTGTCCTGTATCTCAATTCCTTCGATGCCAATTTCCATAAATGAACTGCTAATTATATCAACTGCATCTGTTATTGTCTTTAAAGTATATCTGTTCCATTTCATAATTTAGTCCTCTTTAAAAAATGTGCTATAGCAATTGAGCGCCTCGTATAAATCTACCTTGCTTATTACTTCCCAAGGGGCATGCATATTTTGTACAGCAACACCACAATCAATTACATTCATACCATAGTTTGCAAGCATATATGCAATTGTTCCACCACCGCCAAGGTCTACCTTGCCAAGCTCTGCTGTCTGAAAACTCACATTATTATCATCACACATCTTACGTAGCTTTGCTACAAATTCAGCATTTGCATCATTAGAGCCACTCTTGCCTCTTGAGCCTGTATATTTTAAAAATACTATTCCACGTCCTAAATATGCCGCATTTTTCTTTTCTGATACTGATGGATAATTAGGGTCGTAAGCTGATGAAACATCTGCTGAAAGCATTGATGAATTCTTTAAAGCACGTCTTAGAGCCAAATCTGAATATTGGTTAGCAGCGTTCATAACCTCCGCTGTTGCATTTTCAAAGAAACGTGACTGCATACCTGTTGCGCCTACACTGCCTATTTCTTCCTTATCTGCCAAAATGCATACACAAGTCTTTTTAGGATTATTTACTGATAAGATTGCCTTAAAAGATGGATATGCGCACACTCTGTCATCATGACCGTATGCCATTATCATACTTCTATCAATACCATAATCTCTTGCAGGGCCTGCCGGAACAGCCTCTAATTCAGCTGATAAAAAGTCCTCTTCTTCTATGCCATATTTATCTTTTAATATAGCTAAAATGTTGCTTTTTACCTTTTCCTTTGCATCCTTATCAGCAGTGCTAAGTGGCATATTTCCAACTAAGATGTTAAGGTCTTCGCCTTCAACAACCTTGTTACCCTTTTTTTCTAATTGCTCAGTTGCTAAATGTATAAGTAAATCTGAAACGCCAATAACAGGATCACTTGCATCTTCACCTATAACTACATTTACAACACTACCATCCTTAAGTGCAACCACACCATGCAATGCAAGCGGTAATGCTACCCATTGATATTTCTTAACTCCACCATAATAGTGTGTCTCTAAAAGTGCTAAATCCGAATCCTCGTATAATGGATTTTGCTTTAGGTCAAGTCTTGGTGAATCAATGTGTGCACCGATGATATTAAGACCATTTTCAATAGCTTCTGTACCTATTACATAAAATGCCACAGTTTTGTCCATATTCATTACATAAACCTTATCATTTGGCTTTAACTGTGTCTTGTTTGCAATAAGCTCGTTAATATCAACAAAGCCGTTAGCCTTTGCAAGCTCTACGGCATATTTTGCACATTCTCTTTCAGTTTTACATTCTGTCACAAATTTCTTATATTCGTTTGCGAAATCAAATACCTTGTTTAATTCTTCATTAGAATACTTTTCCCATGCTAATTTACGTTCCATATAAATCTCCTATAAATCTAATTTCAACTGAATCTCTTTTTCTGCTTCTAATTTGAATTCTTCTAATTGTTCTTCCTTAAGCTGTGGCAAATCATCAACAGTCTGTACTCCAAAGCTTCTTAAAAATTCTTCTGTTGTGCCAAAAAGCAGTGGTCTTCCTGGTGCATCAAGACGTCCACACTCAGCTATTAAATCATATTCAACAAGCTTGTTAATAGCATGATCACAGCTTACGCCTCTGATTTTTTCTATTTCTGATCTTGTTATTGGCTGCTTATACGCAACAATTGATAAAGTTTCTAATAAAACCTCAGTAAGCACATGCTTTTTAGGTATCTTTGCTACCTTTATAAGGTTTTCATAGTATTCTGCCTTTGTACACATTTGGAAGGAATCTTCGATTTCAATTATCTTTACGCCTCTGTCTTCTTCCTGATATTTTACCATCATATTTCTAACAATTCTTCTTGTTGTATCGATATCATGGTCGATTGCAACTGCAAGCTTTGTGGTTTCAACTGCTTCTCCCATTGTAAAAAGTACTGCCTCTATAATGGCTTCTATTTTGTGTAATTCCATATTTCCTCCGTATGTTAAGCATTTGTCGTGATGTATATATCATCAAATATATTTTCCTGCACAATGCTTATTGTTCCATTTTTTATAAGCTCTAATACTATCAAAAATGTTACTATTATCTGCATCTTTGATGTGTTGTTTTCTAATAGTTGTCTGAAGCTACATTTCTTATTGCTTGATAAGTAAGCCTTAACCTGTTCAGCCCTTGCCTCCATGTTAACTTCTTCTCTCTCAATTCGTCCAAATGTACTTCTAATAGGGTCAATTTTGTTCTTTTGACGTTTCATAACCTCTGCAAATATTGAATTAAGCTTTGCTAAGGTCACATCACCAACAAGTTCTTTCATATCTATTGGCGGTTCATAAGCCTCAACCTCTTTTGGCATAGTAGCATTTTTATAAAATGCTTTTGTCGCATCTAAATATCTGTCCTTAAGTTCAAATGACATATACTTATACATTTTATGCTCTAAAAGCTTTTGTACTAAATCCTGTCTTGGGTCTTCAACTTCACCATCCTCATTAACCTCTGCCGGTAAAAGCATTTTTGCCTTAATGTCAAGCAAAGTTGCAGACATAACCAAAAATTCGCTAACGACATTAAGATCCTTCGTCTCCATATTGTTAACATATTCAAGGTATTGCTCTGTTATAAGAACAATTGGGATGTCATATATATTTACTTTATTTTTGTCAATTAAATGAAGCAAAAGGTCTAAAGGTCCTTCAAATGCTTCAAGCTTTACTGATATACTCATTTTGTCACCTCACGGAGTGTTTTGTTCAATTAGGAAATAACTATTGAACCAAAAACATTACATTCTATTTTACACTAAAGCAAACAATTTCACAAGGATTAAAAATTCTTAATTTTAATGAATGTGTTCCAACTCCGCTGCTTAGTATCATCTTGCTTTCGCCCTCTTTATAGAGTCCACAGGTATATTTAGGAAATATTGTAAAATCCGGAGCCATAACTCCTCTTGATTTTGGTATACGAACTATTCCTCCATGATAATGTCCTGACAATACTAAATCAGCTCCCCACGCTGCATATTGCTTAAAATATTTTGGATTATGCGCGATAAGAATCTCATATTTGGACTTGTCCGCTTTTCCAACAAGTCCCTCAATATAATCATCCTTCATTTTTTGTCTTTTTAATCTTTTATAATATTCTCTTTCAATTTCAAGGCCTGTAAGTTTTATTACTGAGTCACCTTTTTTTAATTCGACGGAATCATTAATTAAATGGACGATATTATTTTTTGCTAATTCATTTACCAATTCATCATACATACTGCCATATGTATCTTTATATATTTTTGTTCTGTATTCGTGATTACCATTAGCCATATACACCGGTGCTATCTTTGCAAGCTGTTCTAATAACGCATATGCTCTTTTATTGTTAGTGCCTGGTATAGCTGTTATTATATCTCCTGCAATAATTATACAAAAAGGCGCTATTTCCTTAACTTTTTCAATAATTAAATTTAGATTTAATTTATAATCATTGTTATGAAAATCCGATATCATCACAAATTTAGTTCCTTTAAAGTCACTTATTCTTGAATCTGATTCTATTTCATAATTTGCAGTTATAAGTTTTTTCAAATTCATTTCCTCTTTTCTATTGATATTATGCGCCTCAACGAATATACTAATTATATACAATTAATGAGGTTTAAATATGAACATTAGTGAATTTATCAAGATTTCCAAAGAAGTTATACTAAAGCTAAAAAAAGATTACGTGAGTGCATTTGCTGCGCAGGTTGCATTCTATGTTATCTTGTGCTTTTTTCCATTCTTACTCTTACTTCTTACACTAATACAATTTACGCCATTAACTGAAGCTACACTTATGAGCTTTGTAAATGATTTTGCGCCATCCCTATTTCGTTCAATTATAATAAGTGCAATTGCTGAGCTTTATCAAAGTGTATCTCCTACCCTAATCTCTATTACTGCTGTTTTAGCAATTTGGTCATCAAGTAAGGTGTTTGTATCTTTAATTAGAGGCTTCAACAAAATCTATGAAATTGACGAATCCCGTAATTATTTCATTCTACGTTTTGTAGGAATGCTATACACTATGGTATTTATTATAACAATTATTGCCAGTCTTTCAATACTTGTATTTGGTCAAAAGATTATTAATCTATTAAAGACTCCTGCGCCTTTAATTGCTAACTTAATCGAGCTTATATTTAGTCAAAGAATTCTTGTAGCATTTCTTGTACTTACCTTACTCTTTATGTTTGCATTTAAATATATTCCTAACAGAAAGTCTTCACTAACCATGGAGTTTCCAGGTGCAGCCACTGCTTCTGCAGGATTAATTATATTTTCAACTATATACTCAATCTATGTAAATAACAACATTGCCTCGACTATGTATGGTAGTCTTGGAACATTAGTATTCACTATGTTTTGGATATATTTTTGTGTATATATGTTATTCATAGGCGCTGAAGTCAACGCCTACTTTCACAAATATATTTACAAAAATTCTAATACACACATTCAATCTTAGTATTTCTATAGAATAAATATAGTATCTGTTCATATGTCATGCCCGCCTTGGTCATGGCATATGCTCCGTTTTGGCTCATTCCAGCGCCATGTCCGTATCCACCGCCATACAATGTATAACCGGCAAGATTTTCGCCTTCATAATATGGCTCTAAATATACAAATGCACTTGGAAGGTCAGATGTATATGAATTGCCGCCAAGGTGGTTATTTAGCTTAAGACTCTTTGAGCCAAGCAAATGTCTAATATTCGCCTGATTTATTACCTTCACAGTCGCCTTAGTACCATGAAGTATTATTTCATCAAGCACACCGCCATCAAGTCTTTTTACAGTTTCTATTCTTGTAATATTACCTATATCTGAGATTTCTTTTGAAACGTATTTTCCATTTTCAAGAGTAAGAATGTATGATTTTGAATTATTATATCTTGCTCCAAGTCTTGCATTTACCATTGTACTAATTTGAGCAAGATCAAGCTTTACATTCCATCTGTATAATGCAAATTCTGTTTCATAATCACCACTTTGTGGATTTTTTATAAATGCAGCAAAGTTTTCCTCATTAGTTAAATCCATTGCTGTTCTGTCAGGATTTAATCGCACAGCATAAATGTAATCGTCTGGATTAGTAGTATGCCAAATATTCAAATCTGTTGTATAACCGCACGAGGTTGAATAATAATATGTTGTAACTACATCCTCGCCTTTTTTTAGCACCTGTCCATAGGTCTGTCTTACAGCCTCATTAGACACAAGCTGTTCCTTGTAATTATTGTAAGCCTGAAATGATACTGTATCATTTACATGAGCGCCATATTCACGCAATCTATTTTGTCTGAGCTGATTATACGCATAGCTTCTTGCACATACCGCCTGAACCTTAAGAGCTTCAAGTCCATAGCTTACAGGCATCTCATTTGGCACAACACCATACAGATATTCTTCAATAAATATCTCATTTATAACCAAAAGCCCTTTTTCATGGTTAACAATCTCCATTGTTCCATAATACGATGGCGTGCCATAATTCTTCTTAATTGACTCAATTGTCACCTTACCACCTGTAGTGAGAGGCACAATCTTAATTCTTCCTTCTTTCAAAAGTTCGCTTGATGCATCCACCTGCACCTTTTCGCCCTTAGTAAATGTTTTTTCAAGCTCGCCATATTTTACAACAAAATCACTTGTAGCACTAAATGTTACACTCGAATGAAAATTTGAATCCGAATTATTGGTATCAGTTACAATAACCCTTATATTGTCTGCCTCTAAAGGCTTTGTAATAATTGCACCGCACATTTGTCCATTAGCCACAATAAAATCCTGTAATTCATAGCCAATCACAATATCATCAAGAGATTTTGTTTCTATCTTTCCATAATTTTTATATATCTTATAGTTATTAGAAATTGGAATACTTCCATAACCTTCAATTTCAATAACATCCTTTGTTACCTTGAGCACCTTCCCGCGCACAGTATCCTCTTTTTTATTAATTTGAGACACTTTGCCATCCTTAATTACTATATCGCCTAATGTGCTCTCTATCTTGCTCTCAAGACTTTCTACATTAAAGGTTCTAAACACGTCATACATAAATGTATAAACTGACTTGCCTTCGCCTAATACAATCCATACATTTTCATATAGTATTTCATCAGGAAGCGCTTTGGTTATATAAACAATCTCATTGTCTCGTAAATATAGCTCTACCTTTTTATCTACTTTATCATCAACATTTATACCAAATGCATTTAAACTACCTTCAGTGGTATAAACCTCTGTAGCTGATAAACCTTCTATATTATTGCTGTTGCCTAAAATAACTCTATTTTGAAGCTTAACTGCACCATTAACATCTATTTTCTTTAAGATAAGCTCGTACGCTTTAAGAAAATCATTTCTTTCAACCAAAGCATTATCTTTCTTTTTATCAAGCTTAAATCCTAATTCTTTTTCAAGCTGAGAAACATCTATACTGGCCCATTTCACTATATTCTTGAAATCCGAATATAAAAGTGCTGTATACTTTCCGTTTGACGTCGCCTTAGTCTTTTCTTTGTCAAATATATTCTCAATATACATATAGTTCATATATGCATCATACCAGTCACTACTTTGTGAAGTTCTAATAAGTTCACTTTCAGACATTTTTGCCAAGGTTATCATCTTAGCTACTTCAACGTTAGATATCGCATCCAACTTATTTTTGGATTTATTATGTAAAAAAATAGTTACTGCTGTAATCACTATTGCAAGTAACAAAATAATAGATGTTATAATAATTGCGCTCTTCTTATTTACCATAGCAAAACCTCTCTTATAAATAACAAAAAGGGGTACTCCCCTTTTTTAAGTGAACAAGTCCACATATATTTCTATAAACAAAAAAACCCAAAATGCCGGTCCTGTTATTTTGACGCCTAGCTAAGCTAGGTGGGTAACCGCACTTACACCGCTGCCTTCCACCGGAAATAAAATTTCAAAAATGAGGCCTGACATTAGTGTAAAAATATAGGAATCCCTTTTAAAATGATGTAGGTTCAAAATCGCAGGTTATCGCACATCCCAGGCAGTTATTCATATATTTCTTTAGTACTATTATACCCCATTATATGCATTTTATCAATAAAATTATTACTATAAAAATTTGCCTTTTTATTTTATTTACCCATAGCCATTTCATCATATGGACCTGTTATTTCTATTGTATTATCATCCGGGTCTTTCATTGAAAAATAGTAATATGGATTACGCGCATTAATATATCTAATTTCAGTAATTTTGATACCAATACCTATTTCACATATTCTATCATATTCATTTTTCAAATCCTTTGTAGATAAATTAATGACAACTTTTCCAGTATTTTTCATTTCTGCAATTTTAACACAATCATCATATTCCTCGTACACTTTTCCTTTAGTCATTACTTTATCTGGATTTTCAAAATCAAAATATCCATTCATGATACACAAACGAAAACCGTCGATATTAAATATGGCAAACCTATTCATATTTTGTGCTGAAACCTCTCGTTCTAACAGCATTTTATAAAACTGTACTGATTTATCGAAATCTTTAACAATAAGATACATAGCACCTGACGAAATCATAATTAACTTCCTTTCATTTACCACAACATATACAACAAAAGAGGCCATAAAAGCCTCTTTTGCGATATATTTTATATTAGCCTAATTCTGCAACAATTTTCTTTAAAGCATCTAATGCTTCTGCTGGAAGTGCGTCATAGCCTTCCTTCTTTGTGTTAAAGTCTTCAACAGCCTTAACACGTGTCTGCATAGCTGCCTTTAATTCTGCAACATAGCTTGCATCGTTCATATCAGGTGTGAAGTCGCCTGTCTTACCTGACCAGTCATACATAATTTCGATGTCTGAGAATGGTCCCCATTGTTCAAACTTAGCCTTTCCTTCAACGATTGTTTCAAGAATACCTAATGTATCTGCTGGTTTAACCTTCTTACCCATGAAATCGCCTGTGTTAACGATGTAGCAATCTACGTTCTTTTCCTCAACTAACTTCTTGAACTTCTCATAGTCATTTACTAATGGGTATGTTCTGAATGGGTTAGCATATGGTACGATACGGATAGCATTTAAGTCTGTACCAGCTGCAACTCTTTCTGCAGTTGAAGTCTTTGTAGCAAGTGTAGCACCCATAACTGATGCTAAAGCTGAACCGCTTAACTTAACTACTGGTGGAATTGTAGGATCCTTCATAATCCAGAAGATTGCATTAACTGGAGCATCAATCTTGTCTACACGGTTTGGAGACCATAACTTAGACTTGATAGCACGTCCGTTACCATTTCTGATATCTTCTGTTACTAACTGAATCTTTCCTTCTGAATCCATTGTACATGAGCAGTTCTGAGCAGATAATAAATATTCATTATCTGGACAACCTGTAGGATAATCTGAAGTCTTATCAAAGTATGTTGGCTCTAATGCGATTGAAGCACATGTATCTGTGTTGATAATGAATGCATCATCATGAAGAACCTTAATTTCATACTTACCACCATGCTTAGCATGTGTAAGAGTTGACTTACCTGAACCTGAAAGACCATATACTGAAGCAACATACTTGCTACCATCAGCTAAGATATATTCTTTCTGTCCACCGTGGCATGATGCATAACCATTTCTATTAGCTAAAGCCCAAGCCATTGTAAGTGTACCCTTCTTGTGCTCACCAAAGTACTTCATACCAAGGATTGCAGCGCAGTTTTGATTTGTATCAAAATAGCAAAGTGTAAGTGGATCGCTTAAACAGCTGTAATCAACATCAGGTCTGTTACCTGGTACCCACTGCGGATCAGAGAAAATGTAAATATCTGGCTCATTACCATTACCTACTGGTTTAGAGTTCTTGTACATCTTAACATATTCATCTGACATATATTGGAAGTTAATCATCCAGTTGTAAAGAAGATTTTCTTCTCCTTCTGGGATTAAAAGGTGAGCCTTAACCATAAATTCTGGATCAAGACCTACGAAACATTCTGCATGATACATTGTTTTCCAACGTGTTTCATAAATAGCATCCATAACTACTTTATCAAGTTTAACTTCATCAACACCTGGTTCGCCCTTAATACGACGAGCTGTTGCGTAACGGCCTGTTACTGCACCATCGTTGAATAATAATACCTTTGCATCTTTTTCAAGACCAAATGTCTCACCATCTTTAACAGGCATATCAGTTACTACTGTACCTGGTGAATTCTTAGCTAATTCATATGCTTCCTTTAATGTATTAACCTTAACTACATTGTTGCCATAAAAAGCAGCTTCAATAATTGAACGTGTTCTAGAGAAACCTGGCTTACCAGCGCCGATTTCGCTAATTGGATAATAAGCTTTTGTTGACATACTTCGTCCTCCTTAATAAAATCGAAAATTCCATATAATTATCGCAAAAATCCTAAAAATTGTCAATAGCTCTAGTTTAACAATTTTGTGATTTTTGTAACAAGTTCTTCTTCTATTCCTGTTCTTTTTGCAAGTTCTTCATCTGTTGGTGTTCTTTTATATTCTTCAACAAATGCTTTTCTTGCATTTTCAATCACTTGCGCATATTTTAACATATCATTTCTCGAATTTTCATCTTTAACTGTCTCATCCACAAGTTTTTCTATATGCGATTCAACCTTATTTTTTAGATATTTTGTAACATCCTTTATTTCCTTTTCTTCTGTTTTAATTCCCATAACTGATTCAACAAGAGCTATATTAGCCTCCTGAATCAAATCTTCTCTTAAAACTCCAAGATCTGTATATTCCGAAACCCATTCAATAACTGCTGTAAGATATAGAGATATCATTTCATTTTCTGCCGTCTTATCCCCAGCCATAACTTTCTCAAGTAGCTTACTTAAATCCACGCTCTCGTATGTATTAAGCTCCTCAAGTTCCTCAAGATAAAAACTCAAATGCCCTTCCTTTATTTCTTCGTCCTCTAAGTCCTCCTGTGTTTTTTCTTCAGTCTGCTGTGTTTCCTCTTCTATCGTCGTTTCAAAATAACTTGCATCTTTATCAAAATTTTCAATTTCAATCTTGCTTGCCTTCAAATATGCACAAACTGTTTCTTTTTGTTCTTTAGAAAATTTAAGTTCTTCAAGAGCTGAATCAATATCTGCCTGCGACAAATAATTATCATTTGCTAATGCTAAGCTTTTAAGACTTTCCACTATCTCAATAAGTTTATTTTCTTCATTCATTAAAATGTACCTCTTTCATCAAAACACTATTTAAAATTATGCCATTTTAAGCGCATTTGTCAAGTGGTATTAACTTGACAAATATCGTGTATTCACTTATAGTTTTATAAGGGACATCCCAATATACAAAGAAAGAAGGACTAATAAATGAGAATAGCTTTAATTAACGAAAACAGCCAAGCGGCTAAGAATGAATTAGTTTACACAACTTTAAAGAAAGTTGCTGACGAGAAGGGCTTTGTAGTAGACAACTACGGTATGTACGGTGCAGACGACCCTAACTCTTTAACATATGTACAATGCGGTATTTTAACTGCTATCTTAATCAACAGTGGTGCTGCTGATTATGTTGTTACAGGTTGTGGTACAGGTACAGGTGCAATGCTTGCTTGTAACTCATTCCCTAACGTACTTTGCGGTCACATTGTAGACCCATCTGATGCTTATATGTTTGCTCAGATTAACGATGGTAACTCTATCGCACTTCCATTTGCAAAAGGCTTTGGTTGGGGTGCAGAGCTTAACCTTCAATACATTTTTGAAAAATTATTCGATGGCGAATCAGGTCAGGGCTACCCAAGAGAAAGAGTTGTTCCAGAACAAAGAAACAAAAAAATCTTAGACGAAGTTAAGAAGGTAACTCACACTGATATGCTTACAATCTTAAAGAACATCGACCAGGATCTTTTAAAGGGTGCTGTAAGCGGTGCTAAATTCGCTGAATTATTCTTCCCTAACTGCAAGGATGAAGCAATCGCTGAATATATTAAGGGTATTTTAGCATAAAATTAATTTTACACTTATACAAATAGCCAATGCACATCAAAATGCATTGGCTATAATATTATTTGGATTAGTTTACACAAGTTGTCCAGGTAATTTTAATTTCTCTTTGTACGGAAATTGCTTATCAAATTCCTCCGCTTCTGTTTCATCCACAAAATATCCTGTCGGAGTCGCATATTC
>SVDX01000005.1 GCA_015057605.1 Lachnospira sp.
CAACACGGGGAGTTTAGCGAAAGCTAATAAATAAGGCTCCATGGTCAAGCGGTTAAGACATCGCCCTTTCACGGCGGTAACACGGGTTCGATTCCCGTTGGAGTCATTTTTTAGCAGTTGACGAATAAAAAACTATTCGTTATAATATAATAGTAATGTGGCGTCGTAGCCAAGTGGTAAGGCCCCGGTCTGCAACACCGTCATCACCGGTTCAAATCCGGTCGACGCCTTTAAAAGAATCTCTGTGTAGAGGTTCTTTTTTTATTATATAAAAGAAGTGCCAGCAGATATTATCTGTTGACACTTCTTATTTATATTAAGGAGCAATAATTAAATCATAATTTAACTATTGTGTTTTCCCGCAGTTAGGACAAAAATGCGATGTAGCTGGCATTCTTACTCCACATTCCTTACATATTACTGATGAAGGAGCTGCAGCCATATTAGTATTTATAAATGTAACAAGATTTCTTACTACTGAAATTGCATTAACGATTTGGTTCTTGTCGCATTTAAATGGAATAGCAAATTCTTCTGATGAAGTTTGAATAAGCATTACAAAATTTAAAAGCTTCTTTGTGTATGTAACATTTCTTATGTCGCGGATTGTAATAGGACTGTTAGGATATGCCTTTGAATAAAGTCCATTGAGAGTCATAAAGAATCCGTCGTCTCCACCACCATCCATGAGGATAAGAGGAAGTTCATATTTCATACGATTCTGAGCATAAACTCTTGTAGCCTGATTTACCTTGTTAGCTAATGCAGGTGAATTTTTAGGTACACCAAAATGAGATAAATGTAAATTCATAGATGTAAATTGTGATGCTGCATAATCAAGGTATTTTTCGAGCTCCTTATTTTTAAGCTCAATCTTTAAGTCTTCGATTTTAGTTGTGTATTTTTCAAGAAGAGCTTCTGATAAATTCATTTCCTTGATTTCTTCTTGAATTTCTTCTAATCTGTTAAAATCATATTGTGCAAGATCACCATATTTATCTGTTATAAGTGATTCTTCTGCGCCAACAAGCTTATCTGTAAGCTTTTCAATGTACGGATTTACATTTATTGGTTTAAGATTTTGAGCCTTTAAAGAAGAAATAAGACTTTGTAATTTCGCTGCATCAAATGATTCATAGCCCTTACAAACAAAGTTCAAATACTGGATTTCCATATCGTTGATACGATTAACTACAGTTAAGAAATATGGTTGTACAAGGTCTGTATTAGTGTATGTATTTAATTGCTTTAATAAAAGTGCTAATTCTTCTTTTGTAAGCTGGTTGATATTTGAACAAAGTACTTCTAATTCTTTTGCTGTATTTTCTTTAATTGCAACTGTAATCTTTTCGTCGTATGAGCGAATATTACTTGGCTTTAGTGATAATGTTGCAAGTTCTTTCTTTAAATTTTCAAGATCATACACTGACATATCAGCATAGCCTTCGCATTTTTCATCAAGTATTGCAAGCTCAAGTTCATCAACTCTATGCTCTGCTTTTACAAGACATTCTGAAACAAGATTGTTATCATTAATCTCTGATAATAATTTTTTGAATTCAACAATATCTTCAAGTGACATTGTTGGAATGCGTGAAATTGATGATTTAACAGCTTGAAGCTTTAAGTTATATTTTGCTTCGTTTAGGATAAGAGTATATTTGCTGATTAAATCTTCAGGATATTCACCTGACTCATAGATTGCTGTAAATTCTTCTTCTACAACCTCGAACTCGTCAGCATCTTTATTATTTACATTTTGGAAAAGCTGTTCTAACTTATCATTCTTTGCATATCTGTCAGCCTTCTCAAAAAACTGGTTGTATTCAAGCATATTGTCCGGATTGTAATTGGCAGCGAGTACTTTTGAATGAACAAGGTTTAAATCTTCAAGATTCATACCAACTAAAGTTCCGCCTAAGTTGCCTAATTCACGTTTTTCTACTTCGTTAAGTGCATCATTAAGATTCATCTTATAGCATGTAATGATACTTGCCATATAATCTTTGCCAATTGAATCTAAATGATTATCAAGCTCAATCATTTCATTTCGGTTAAGTGTTTCTAATTTTTCGAAACGTGACTTTAAATCAGCATCAATAGACATTGCATCATTCATTGTAGCTTCGTCTTCAAAGATGATTCCTCTGTAAATAAATTGATTTTCTTCCATAAAGAAACCTCCCAATACATAATATAGAATATGATACCATATTAATGTAGAAAAATAAATGAAAAAATAAAAAAAAGATAAAAAAAACAAAAAATAAAAAAAGCCTTGCAAATGCATTTGCTATATGTTAAAATCATTATTCGTGATATATTATTTATCCTTGCTCTTCGAGTGTTTCGAAGGGCCATTATGACCAGAAGGAGGTGCGATGAAGCATGAACAAGTATGAATTAGCAATTATTGTTAGTGCGAAAGTCGAAGATGAAGCTAGAGCTAATACAATCGAAAAAGTAAAAGAATATATTACTCGTTTCGGTGGTACAGTTACTAACGTTGATGAATGGGGTAAGAAGAGATTAGCTTACGAAATTCAGAAGATGAAAGAAGCTTTCTACTACTTTATTCAATTCGAATCAGATGCAACATGCCCAGCGGAAGTTGAAAACAACGTTCGTATTATGGAAGATGTTATCAGATTCTTATGCGTTAAGCAGGAAGCTTAATTAGCCCAAGCTTTTGAATTGAACTCTGCAATTAACAAGTTTAATAGAAAAGAGGAGTTTACATGAACAAAGTTATTTTAATGGGAAGATTAACAAGAGATCCAGAAGTACGTTATTCAAGCGGAGAACGTGCAATGGCTGTAGCAAGATATACATTAGCAGTAGACAGAAGAAGAGGTCGTTCTAATGATGATTCTCAACCTACTGCAGACTTTATTACATGCGTAGCTTTTGATAAAGCAGCAGAATTTGCTGAGAAGTATTTACATCAGGGAACTAAGATGTTAGTTACAGGTAGAATACAAACAGGAAGCTATACTAACAAAGACGGTCAAAAAGTATACACTACAGAAGTAATGATTGAAGAACAAGAATTTGCTGAAAGCAAATCAAACGCAGGCGGAGATTATACTCCGGCAAGTAGACCAACACCAAGCGCTTCGGTGGGAGACGGTTTTATGAATATTCCAGATGGAGTAGAGGATGAAGGTTTACCATTTCAATAGACTATATAGGAGGTAAACACTGTTATGTCAAATGTAAAAGAAAAGAACGACAAAATGGATATGGGTATGAAGAAGAGACCTATTCGCAGAAGAAAGAAAGTATGCGTATTTTGTGGTGATAAGAACAGTACAATAGATTACAAAGATGTTAACAAGTTAAAGAGATATGTATCTGAAAGAGGCAAGATTCTTCCAAGAAGAATTACAGGTAACTGTGCTAAGCATCAAAGAGCTCTTACAGTAGCTGTTAAGAGAGCAAGACACATCGCTTTAATGCCATACACATTAGACTAATAAAGATATTACAAGCCTCGCGGTTAAGCGAGGCTTTTTTACGCGATGTGTCTCGACAATCGCTTTAATGCCATACACATTAGACTAATAAAGATATTACAAGCCTCGCGATTATGCGAGGCTTTTTTACGCGATGTGTCTCGACAATCGCTTTAATACGATTAATAAAGATATTACAAGCCTCGCGATTATGCGAGGCTTTTTTCTCATAAAATACTTGCTTGAAGCCTTAATATTAGGTATACTATTTTTAAGTATAAAGTTTTGCTAAAATAATAATAAATTTACGGAGAGTTGCCAATGAAGAAGATATTTATCATAGCAGGAATTATATTTATTGCTATTATCGTAGGAATATTTGTTATTAATATATATGAAGCTGATACAAAGGTTACTGATGAAACCACAAGAGTTGGTTTGATTATGAACGGCAGTGCTAAGGATGGCAACTGGAGCCAGTCTCATTACGAGGGACTTTCTTTAACTGCGACGGAGCTTAATCTTGAAATTATTTATAGAGAAAATGTAGCAGAGGACGAAGTTCTTTCAGTTATAGACCAAATGGTTTCTAATGGCTGTAAGATTATTATTGCCAATTCAATTGGATTTGGTGATGGTATTTCTAAGGCGGCTGAAAAGTATCCTGAGATATATTTTTATCATGCAACTGGTGTTGGAGAGGCTAAAAACCTTACAACATATTTTGGCAGAATGTATCAAATGCGTTATTTGTGCGGAATTGTGGCAGGACTACAGACGGATACGGATGAGATTGGTTACGTGGCGACATTTCCAATATCAGAGGTTAACCGTGGTATTAATGCATTTACTTTAGGAGTAAAAAGCGTTAATCCTGATGCGAAAGTATATGTGAAATGGACTGATTCATGGACTGATGATACTGTGACTGCACAAAAAACTAAGGAATTACTTGAGTCACATAATATAGATGTTGTTACTATGCATTCAGACTCGCTTGAGGTTCTTAGAATAGCAGAAGAAAAAAATGTATATTCAATCGGATACAATGTAGACAACTCTAAGCAGTATCCAAATACATTTTTAACTGCGGCAGTTTGGGATTGGGAAAAATTTTATACACCAAATATACTAAAATGTTTGCAGGGAAAATTTGAAGGACACCATTATTGGGAAGGTGTAGAGACAGGAATAGTGTCAATGGCACCATTTTCTCAAAAGATAAAGCCTGGAATTAAGGAAGCGGTTAACAAGGAAATTAACAGGATGAGCCAGGGAACCTTCGATGTATTTTATGGACCGATAACGGATACCAGTGGAGTGTTGCGTGTATCAGAATATGAAAGCATGACGGATAATATAATGTTAAATAAATTTGACTGGTATGTAGAAGGAGTGGTAATTGATGAATGATAAAAAATTTCAAAGGTTACTTATAATATTAGGAATATTAGTTGCTGTGATAATTGCTGTTATTATAGTGACATTTGGATATAAAAAGGACACAAAAACTAAAATTGGTTTGATTATAACAGGAAGCATAGATGACGATGGTTGGAATGGCGTACATTATGAAGGCGTTAAAAATGCCTGTAAGGATTTAGATGCCAAGCTTTTAGTTAAAGAAAATGTTAAAGAGGATAAAGAGTCCTGCGAAAAAGCAATAAATGATCTTATTAAAGAAGGCGCCACTATGATAATCTTATCAAGCTATGAGTATCCAAAGCTTGCTAAGGATGCGGTTCAAAAGAATCCAGATATAGCATTTTATGGAATCTCGGCTGAGGTATATACGAAGAATATGACATCGTATTTTGGAAGAATGTATCAGGCAAGATATTTAGCAGGTGTTTTAGCTGGCTTAAAAACAGAAAATGGTAACGTTGGTTATGTGGCCGCTATGCCTAATGTAGAGGTTAATCGAGGCATAAATGCATTTACAC
The DNA here is from genome assembly GCA_015057605.1 of Lachnospira sp. Lineage (GTDB taxonomy): Bacteria > Bacillota > Clostridia > Lachnospirales > Lachnospiraceae > SIG291. Next base: position 5,399 of record SVDX01000005.1, read on the forward strand.
TTGGAGTAAAAAGCGTTAATCCTGATGCAAGTGTAAATGTTATATGGACTGGAACATGGGATGATAAGGATAAAGAGATTAAGGCAACCAAGGACTTAGTAAATAATAAAAATGTAGATGTGATAACCTGTCATCAAAATCAGCAAAATGTAGTAAATGAGGCTGACAGATTAGGCATATATTCAATAGGATATAATGAGGAAACAAAAGGACTTTCAGATAAATATTTAACTGCATCAGTGTGGGACTGGGAGAACTTGTACAATCAGATAATCAGAGAATTTATGCAGGGCAAGGGCAATACAGTGCAACGTCACTGGTTTGGAATTGAAACAGGTGTAATTAAGCTTTCGCCATATTCTGCGAAGGTTACGGATGCAGAAAAAGCACAGATTGAACAGATTAAAGCAGAAATGCTTGCAGGTAAAAATGTATTTTCGGGCATCATTTATGATACAGAAGGAAAAATGCGTTGTAACGAAGGTGAATCGATAAGTGACGAGATACTTCTTGGCAAACTCGATTGGTATGTTGACGGAGTGGTAATGTATGAAGAATAAAATAAAAATTAAAAATACAATACTCATAATATTAATAGGCTTTTTAGTAATGATAGTCGTATTTCTTGCGATGTGGAGCAAAATGCAAAAAATCATCAATGAGCAGGTTGAACATCACGTAGCTGAGCAGGGACGAATGCTTTCAAAGACCATTGACAACAGTTTTGCAGATGAACTAAAGCTATTAAATGAAATAACAGCATTTGTTAACATAGACAATGGAAGCCTTGAGCAATTCCTAAATAAGGAAGATGGCGTATCTTATGGTGTGCTTGGTATTAATGGCAAGGCATACGAAGGAGAAAGCATTGCCATTAATGAATATGATGCGATTTTTCAGGCTGTACACGGCAATATTTCCGTAAGCTGTGGTAAGAACAATACAGTAATGTTTGCGGTTCCGGTATACAGTGGTGAAAATGTAAAATATGTACTTTACAAATTGTATGATAGTGAAGTGTTGGCAAGAAAGCTTGATTTAAGCTGTTATGGCGATAAGGGTCAATGTATTGTAAGTGACATAGATGGAAATATAGTCATTAAGGAAGCAGACGCTTTAATAGATAAAGCATTTTTTGAAAATAAAGATAATATAGAAGGCTATGCTAAAATTAGTGATAAAATGAATATAAGCTCAAATGCGGCAGCAAGAGAGAAAAGCAGCTACGGTGATAATGTTTTATTTGCAGCTGAAACAAGCTATCCTGGCATATACGTAAGAGGTTATATTCCCGCGTCCGAGGTAACTGGCGAAATATCACTGATTATACCTTTGGTATTGTGGTGTTTTGGTCTTTTATGGTTATTGTTAGTAATAGTTACACTATATCTTATGGTGGCAGAGAAAAAGGCAGAAGAAAGTGAAGAATTTTTACAGGCAAAGCTTATTGCAGAGAAAGCAAATCAGGCAAAGAGCGAATTTCTTGCAAATATGTCACATGAAATTAGAACACCTATTAATGCCGTAATAGGTATGAATGAGATGATTTTACGTGAGAGCGAGGATAAAGAAGTTTTAGGTTATGCATCTAATATAGAAAGTGCGAGTAAAAACCTATTGGCAATTATCAACGATATACTTGATTTTTCAAAGATAGAATCTGGAAAAATGGAAATATTTGAAACTAATTACAAATTAGGAGAGCTTCTTAATGATGTAGTAACTATGACAGAGCTAAAAGCAGAAGGAAAGGGCTTAAAGTACGAGCTTGATATAGATGAGAATATTCCAGATGAGTTATATGGCGACGAAAATAGAATAAAGCAGATTATAATAAACCTTTTAAATAATGCAATAAAATACACGGAAAAAGGTAAGGTAAAGCTTAAAGTAACGGGAGATGTATCAGAGAATAACGAAACCGTAGCATTAAAACTTATCGTTGAAGATACCGGTATTGGCATAGAAAAAGAAAAGATTCCAAGTCTGTTTGAGGAATTTCAACGTCTTGATTTAGAAAAGAATAGAAATATCGAAGGAACAGGATTAGGGCTTGCTATTACGAGTAATCTCGCAGTAATGATGGGTGGTAAAATTGAGGTTGATAGTGAGTATGGAAAAGGCTCAACATTTACCTGTCATCTGGAGCAGAGAATTGTAAATGTGGCTCCGATTGGGGATTTTGAAAGCAAATATCATGGTGCAACGAATACAGTACATAAATATGAAGAAAGCTTCACAGCGCCAGATGCAAAGGTGTTAGTTGTTGACGATAATCATATGAACCTTTTGGTTGTTAATAAGCTTTTAAGCAAGTCATTAATACAGTTAACAGAGGCAACAAGTGGCGAAATGGCGTTAGAGCTTATGCGTAATAACTGTTATGATGTTATATTACTTGACCATATGATGCCAGGTATAGATGGAATAGAAACATTAAAAAGAGCTCGCCAAATGCAGGATAACAAAAGCATTAATGCACCGATTATTGCCCTTACGGCAAATGCCATTTCGGGCGTTAGAGAGCAATATTTGGCAGCAGGCTTTGATGATTACATAAGCAAACCTATCAATGGTCTTACCTTGGAGAATAAGCTTATGAAATATATTCCACAAAACAAGATTATTATAAGGCAAAGACAGGTAGAGAAAATGGAACTTGTAGAAGAACAAGAGCAAAGTCTTATTAGTGAAAATGTAGGACTTCAGTATTGTGGTAACTCTAAGGAACTATATTTAGAAATAATGAAATTATTCGCAGCAAGCTTTAAGGAAAAGCAAGATAAGCTTATGAATAATTTTAATGATAAGGATTGGAATAATTATACAATCAATATTCACGCACTAAAGGCAAATGCACTTAACATAGGAGCAAAGACATTAGGAGAAGAGTGTCTTAAGCTTGAGCAGGCAGGTAAAAAGATACGTGCAAATGAGGATGTTACAGAGCACGAAAATATTATAATGGATAATCATTTTGCAGTAATGGAGCTTTATGAAAAGGTTGTAAATGCAGCAAATGAGTATATTAACAGGGAGGCTGACCAATGAAAAAAATTCTTGTAGTTGATGACAATGATTTAAATTGCCTGATGGTAAAAAATGCTATACAACAAGAGTACGAAGTATTTATTGTTAATTCGGGAGAGGAGGCTATAAGCTTTCTTGAGCAAGAACTTGTTGATCTTATATTGATGGATATAGAAATGCCAAATATGAATGGTATAGAGACTGTTGAAATAATTAAGCAAAATGAGAGACTCTCAAAGATACCAATTATATTTTTAACAGCAGACTCAGACCCTGAAACAGAAGCAGGTTGCCTTGCCTGTGGAGGCGATGATTTCATAAGGAAACCATTTGTTCCAATAGTTATGAAAAATAGAATAAGCAGAATAATAGAGGTTTATGAGCTTAGAAAGGACCTTGAAATTCAGCTTGAAAAAAGAACACATCAAATGGAAAAGGCAACAAAGAAGTCGCTAACGGATGGACTTACAGGGCTACATAACAGAGCATATCTTGAGAGTAATATACATGATTTACTTGCTAAAGGCACAAAGGGCGCCTTCTTTATGATAGACCTTGATAATTTTAAGAAAATGAATGATGAGCATGGTCACATCCTCGGTGACAAAACCTTGCAATTCTTTGCAGAAACTCTAAAGGAATATTCAACAGAGAAGGATATTGTTTGTCGTTTAGCAGGAGATGAATTTGTAAGCTTTTATCCAGAGCTTACTGACAAGGATATTATCTCAAAGAAAGCTGAAGGCATTATAAAAACATTTTGCAATAAAATGGAAGACTTCCAATATGGTGGAATTGTTTCCGTATCAATAGGTATCATTGTTACAGATGGTACAGATGATTATACAAGCCTTTATAACAAGGGAGATAAATCACTTTATTATGTTAAAAACAATGGTAAAAATGCATATCATTTTTATGGCGAGCACAACGAAAAGATTAAGCAAGTAAGCACAATAGTAGACCTTGAATATATCAATAAAATTATGCAAAAGGATTTTGGCGAGCAAAAGGGTATGTTTAACTTAGCCTATGATGAGTTCAAAAAGATATATAACTTTATTTCAAGAAATGTAGAGAGAAAAGAACAAAAAGCACAGATGCTTTTATTTACAATTGATGTCATAAATACTTCACTTACAGTAGAAGTAGAAAGCATTATGGAGCAGTGGGAAAAATCTCTTGCAACCTCTCTTAGAACCGTTGATACAGGTACAAGATACAGTAGTAGCCAGTATATGATGATTCTTTTAGATACTGACCTTGAAAATGGTAAAATGGTTGCTAATAGAGTTATAGATAATTTCTTTAGAGAGAATGCTATATTAGTAAATGATATAGCAATCAGATATGATATACAAACTATATAAGAAGAGCGTGATTTTATGGAAAACAAAAAGAAAAATTACCTGCCCCTAATAATAATTTTATCAATAGTGGCAGTATTAGTAGCGGGTGTAATGGTAGTAGCTTCAATCAGTATAAGAAATGCGATTTATGAGTCATGGGACGAGAGCTATCAGGTAGTAGAGGATGATGACGAGGAGGACGAAACTAAAAAGCCTCCTGTGCCAAGTACTCAAGCTCCAACACAAAAGCCAACACAAACTGCCACAGAGGTACCAACACAGGCGCCAGAGGAAGATCTTGATGAGATGACAGTAATTGTCTATATGATAGGCAGTAATCTTGAAAGAGAATCAGGACTTATAACAAGAGATATTCAGGAAATGATAAATGCTGATATAAATGACAATATCAATATTGTTGTTCAGGCAGGTGGCTGTAGCGATTGGAAAAACAGTGCGTTTACCGATGGAAGCACTCACAGAATGGAAATCGTTGATGCAGGATATACAAACCTTACTAACTTAGGTAAGAAGGATATGACAAACGACAAGACATTGTCAGATTTTATTAAATATTCGGTTAATAAATTCCCTGCTAAAAAGTACACACTTTTACTTTGGAATCACGGTGGCGGAATACCAGTGGGATATGGCAGTGACGATATGTTCCCAGGTTCAACTATGACAGACGTAGAGTTAAAGAAGGCATTAGATACTGCAAATGTGCATTTTGACACAATAGTATTTAACGCATGCCTTATGGCTACATTAGAGGTCTCAATGGCAGTTAAGGACCATGCAGACTATATGATAGCGGCCGAAAGTACCATTATTAATGGTATGACCTATGAAAAATGGCTTGAATCAATAGCAACAAATCCAAATATGTCAAGTAAGTATCATGCAAATATATTGATGACAAATTATATGAATATGATTAGACAAAACGATTTAGTCAGCAGTATTTCCATGATTGATTTATCAAAGGTAAATGCAGTTTACAATGCATATACTGAATATAGCGCAACTGTATATTCAGACATTATGAACCATGGGTACGAAAATTATTATAAGAAACGTGGTGCGTGTGGTGTCTATGAAGGCTCAGACTCAGTAGACCTTATAACACTTGCAAAAACATATCAAACAACTAAATCATCAAAGCTTATATCAGCAGTTAAAGCAGCTGTAGTATATTCTGACAGTGATTATTTGTATGGTAACGGATTAGCAGTATACTCACCATACAAATATGTAACAGCTTATAATCAGGGTAGAGCATCCTTAAAGTCGCTTGGCTATAGTGAGAACATATTAAAGTGCTATGATGCATATTGCAGTATTTCGCTTAAATATATGGGAGATAGTGAAGTTAGTCAGTACGCAGGTTCGTGGTATGACGTGGCAGCAGTTGAACATCAGATAGGTGCAAATGTAAGCAAAGAACCAAAAGAATATGAGCTTGCTTTAACAGATAAGAATGGACAAAAGGTACTTAAGCTTACTGACGAAGATTGGGCTATTGTTGATGAAGTAATGGTAAATGTGATTTTGCAAAAGAGCAGCAATTCATTCTTAATGCTTGGAAGAGACTATTATGATAATGTAGATGAAGATGGAGCAATAATTGCGGGTCTTCCAGAAGCATGGGTGCATATAAGTGGTGTTCCTGCATGTTATATTTGCGTAGATGAATATGTAAATGATGAAACTGGTGAGTGGTCACAGCTTGGAACAATAATGGCGACACGTAATGGTAAGGATATATTAATGCTTATTTATTACTCAGAGGAGTATCCTTCTGGTACAATCGTGGGATATATGGAATATGATTTTGAAACACAACAAGGCGAAAAATATGTTTATAAATTTAACGCTGACGACGTTATCGCATTGATACATCCTACAATTACAACTGATGGTAATATACAGTATACAAATGTTTTAAATAAGACAATTAAGTATTCAAATATAGAGTTAACTTACGAAGAAATCAGCTTTGAAGGCTATGTAACAGGAATTAGTATTGAGCTTACTGATATCTATGGTAACGAATATGACACACCATCGGTTGTATTCAGATAAAATGTAAATTGCTTTGAAAAGAGGAATGAGGAACAATATGAGAAATGTTGAATTATTTAAAGAGGATTTTAAAGCATTTTCCGTAAGTGAATTTCCATACGATAAGGCACATTCGGCTATTGGAGAATATCATTTTATTATAAATGATGGATATGCAGGCGAATGGACAGATCCAGTAAATAACTACGTTTACAATGGTTCTGGAGCATCTTGGATAGTTACCGAAGACGAAGGTAAATATTTTATGGAACAAATGCGTTTAATAGATAATAAGCCTCATAAGACTCATCCGCTTTTAATGGCTGGAAGCGAATTATGGAAAGATTATACATTTAGCGCAACAGTTAGACCACTTAATACAAGTGGAAGCACAGGAATATGCTTTAATGTTAAGAATAGCCTAAATATGTACGCATTTGTTATGGATGCGGGTAAATTAAAGTTAGAATATAGACATAAGCAGGTCGACACCGTTCTTTGTGAATGTGATTACGACTATAACTGCGATGAGTACTATGAGCTTAAGGTAGAGCTAGATAAAGACAGTGTAAAATGCTATGTAAATGGTGTTCAAATGCTTTTGCATGCTGGAAAAATGCTTGCTTCTGGTGGTAAGATAGCGATTACGTCTACTGTGCCAGCACAATTTGGCGATGTAGTAGTTTGTGTAGACGAAGAAGGTAAAAAAGCCATTGATGCAGCTATATTAGAATATAATAATAAAACGGCAGCAGAGCAGGAAAAACACCCTAAAATGAAACTCTTCAAGAAAATTGATTTAAAAAATTTTGGAACAGGACGCCAGATAAGATTTGGACACTTATGTGGTGGAACAGACTGGTATATCGTGCTTGCACAAGCACAAAGAAGAGTTAGAAGAGATGATTTTGCCCATATAAGCTGTCTTACAGCAATTGATTTAGATGGCAATATATTGTGGCAAAAAGGTGTGCCTTCTACTCATTATGAGCAAGGGCAGATTTCTTGCGACTTTGCCTTCCAGGTATATGATATTGATGGCGACGGTTACGACGAGGTAATAACAGCTAAGAACTTTGAGCTTATGATACTTGATGGTCGCACAGGCGAGGTTAAGAAAAAATGCAAGACACCATTAGTAGATAAGAACGATACAGACATAATTGGCGTACCTAACGGTGTGTATAGCTTTGATAGAATCAATCCGGATGGAATACGCATTTGCAATTTTTCGGGAAAAGACCGACCTAGTGACATTCTTATCAAAGATAGATATTGTCGCGTATATGCGTTAAACAGCGATTTAGATCTTATGTGGTCATATAGAAGTGATAAAAATACAGGTCATTTCCCATATGCATGCGATATCAACGGCGATGGTCATGATGAGCTACTTTGTGGTTACACTATGCTTGATTGCAATGGCAAGCCAATGTGGACATATCCGATAGAATTAGACCATACAGATGAGATTGTGTCAGGCAAATTTATGGCAGGTAGCGATGAAGGACATTTTGCTTGTGTATCGGGCACAGAGGGCTTCTTTATTGGTGATTATCATGGAAATATAATTGTAAAAGATGATATAGGACATGCTCAGCGTGTAAGCACTGGCAATTATTGTCCAGACAAAGATGGCTTTGAGCTTGCAGTAGTTAACTACTGGGGACATCAGGGTGTAGTATACCTTTATGACTCCCAAGGCAAGCCTATTTTAGAATATGAAAACGAGTTAAATGGAAATGTATTAACACCAGTTAATTGGGACGGTAATGGAACAGACCTAATCCTTTTAAATGCAGATACTAAGCGTGGTGGACTAATTAATGGTAAGGCAATACAGAGTGTGGAATTCCCAGATGATGGACATCCTACGATGTGTTGTGAGGTAATCAACCTTACAGGAGATGCAAGGGATGAAATAGTAGTATGGGATTACCATAGTATGTATATTTATACTCAAGATGATGGGTATATGGAAAATGCATATGCGCCGGTTAAATATCCGCATTATAATGCATCAAACTATAGAGGTGAATATTCATACCCAGATAAGAGTTATGTGGTGTAGTGGGATAAAACTTGAATAGGGACACAAAGCTACAAGTCTAAGTAATTATATAAATTATACGATGGTTGAGTTGCAGGTAGAGCGATTAAGGTCGCTTTAGCTGCAATTTTAATTATAAAAAACAAAAGAGGAGTGTTAAGATGTTAAAGAAAACATGTAAAAAACTTATAGCATTGATTTTGTGCACGGCAATATTCGTTACCAGTATACCGTATACAAAAGCCTATGCTAACGAAGAAACCGCGAAGTATCCATATGTAATGTATGCTTCGTCAAAACAAGAAGGAGCAATAGCATTAAATGCAGATTACGTGTGCGTTAATGGAGATATTGCAACGAAGGGTACAATAATAAAAGGTACAAATGGTAACTATAATGGAATTATAACTGAAAATAGCGATTCAAATATGTTATATATTCAGGACAAGTTAAACGATAGATATTTTTCAAGTCAGGAAAAGAAAGATAGTTTAAACTTGCAGGAAAGATATGCAAATATTAATGAGGATATAGGTACATATAATGACATTACATTAAAGGGAGATAATTTAAATGCCAATAATGTAATTCTATATTCGGAACGTGGTGATATTTATATTGATATGGATAATATGAGTTTTACAGGGCTTATATATGCACCATGTGGTAATGTAGAAATAGAGGCACAGAATGTAAATTTAAATAGTGTAATCATAATAGCAAAGACTATAACAATTAATGCAACTTGTATTAATGTTAATTATAATAATAACATGGCAGGGATAGTAGGAATTGTCCCAGATTTACATGATACAGATGACGACGGATTATATGATGTATATGAAGATTTATTTGCTACTGATGTAAAGTCAAAAGATACCGATAATGATGGACTAAGTGACTATCAGGAAATATTTATTACAAATACAGATGAGTTAGTAAGTTGCTCGCAGGCAATAGGTGTATTAGATGGAGAATATGATGCGGATGGGGATGAACTTACTGCATTAGAAGAGGTAACATACGGTGTTGCATGGGATAAAGCCGATACCGATGAAGATGGACTTACAGATTATGAGGAAATAAAAATTTATAATAGCAATCCATTGAACCAAGATACAGATGGTGACGGTTTAAAAGATGTAGAAGAAATTACATTAGGTTTGGATGTAAATAATATAGATACAGATGCAAATGGTATTATTGATGGAGAAGAATACATAAAGCAGGATGTTAATATTGAAACATACGAAGAGGGATTTTTGGATAATAACCTAGCAATTCCAACAATAACAAATATTATTGCCAAAGGTGATATTAACAGTAGATTAGTAGTAAAAGAATATAATGGACATCTCGCAAAAAATAGCAAAGTATGTGTAGGCAAGGTTGTAGAAATTAGTGGTGCTGATATAGCAGGCGGAATAATTTCATTTAAACTTACCAATGACTACATACTAAATGACTATGAAATAGCAGGTTATAAGACCAATGGTTTATTAATATGCTATCATAACGGTGAAACATTAGAGCCTTTAACAACAGAATATGATGAAGAAAATAGAGTATTATCAGCGAATATTGTTGATGTTGGAATGTACTATGTAATGGATGTAGTAAAGTTTACTGAATCAATGGGTATTGATTTAAATGATGAAGAATACATAGTAGAAGAAACCACTATAAGTACATTTTCACTTAGAAGTAGTAATGTTTCAATTGGAACTGCTAAAGTAAAAGGACAAGCGGAGATAGTATTTCTTATAGATACGACTGGCTCAATGTCAGGAGTAATCAATAATGTAAAAGAAAATATTAACGATTTTGCGAAAGAATTAGAAGCGGCAGATATTTATGCAAGTTTTGCTCTTGTAGAATATAGAGATATAACATGCGATGGACAGGCATCAACAAAAATCATAAAAAATGGTAATTCAAACTGGTATAGAAGCAGCGAAGATTTGAAAAATGCAATATCTACATTGGAAGTTACAGGTGGTGGAGATATTGAAGAAACCGTAATAGATGGATTAGAATTTGCACGACGTTTAGATTTTGGTGAAAATACTCAAAAATTTATTATAGTTGTAACAGATGCAGGTTATAAGATTGCTAATAATTATGGAATTGAATCGTTAGATGAAATAATTAATCTGCTCAAAAATGATGGTATCAATGTATCCGTTGTATCTGGAAACTACTATAAAGAGACTTATAAGCCTTTATACAATTCCACAGAAGGTGTTTTTGCTAATATAAATGGCGACTTTAGAGAAGAACTTCTAAAGGTAGCTGAAGTTGTAGAAGAAGATACAAATGCAGGTTATTGGATAATTTTAAATGGAATTGTGCCAAGAACTGTAAAGCTTAATGATAATCCTGTTAATAGTATTTATGAGGATACTGATGCTGATGGCCTTTTTGATAAGGAAGAACTTGGAGTAAGACAGGATTTATTCTTGAACAATTATAGTTCAAAATTAAATTATGGAATAAGCAGAAAAATAAATCTGCCAGATTTACCTGTATATAACTATAACACAGATCCAACATGTGAAGATACAGATAGCGACGATATACCAGATGATGAAGAAGATATAATAGGTACCTCAGGTAAAGTAGCTGATAGTGATTCGGATGGATTAAGTGATGGAATAGAAGTAAAGTGGGGATATAACCCGCTTAGAAGTGACCCTGATTACGACGGAAAAAGCGATAAGGAAGAATATCTTGCAGGTACTTCGCCTTATGAGTATAATAAAAGTAAAGAAGAATACATAAGTGAATTTTTGTATGGATTTGTATGTGGCGATTTTATTGAAGATACAACAAGTATACCTATGCTATTGGGTCAGATAACAAGCAATTTCATAGCTGTGGCGGATGTAAGAGATGTTGTTGCTAATATATATAAAGGAGATCTTTTATTTGCAGGTTTAAATCTTGCGGGTTTAATTCCTGTTGTGGGAGATACAGCCAAAGCAGTTAGTAAAACATCAAAATTCATCTTAAAGAATGCGGATGATGTAGCAGTGGTCGCCGCAACTCTAAATATTTTAAGGAAAAATTCACCTGAATTAGTTAAGCTTGTAGGAAAAAGTGATGAAGCAGCTGAAGCAATAAAACTTATGTCAAAGAGCAGTGATGTAAGTTTGACTAAGTCCGAAGCTAAAGCACTGGCAGAGACTATAGAACTAGCAGGGCTTACAAAACACGTAAAAAAGACAAGCATTGACCTTGAGATAGATGGTGATGCAATTTCTACAGGTAAAAATGTATGGTCTATGGGACACATAAAGAGAGGCAATGAAATAGATGAAACTTTGAATGGACACTCAATTGGTAAAGGTCTTGGAGAGACATTTCCAGTAGCGGACCGTATTACAGATAGAGTTCTTATAAGCACAAAAAGCATTGACCTTGAGGCGCCAACTTATAAGAATCCAGCGGCATTAAAAAGATTGCTTAATAGATATTATAATCAGTTGGATGGATTTGAGAATAGGATGAAGAATGGAGTGTTGATTTATAAAAAAAGAGAAGTTAGCATAGATGAATATGATAAAAAAGCATTAGAAATAGCATTACCTAATGTTGTGATAAGTGATGATATAAAAGATGTTTTAGATACTTTTCGAAATAATTGTGATGAAAATGGTATGGAAGTTATTTATAAAATAGTACTAGATTAAGGAGATTACACAATGGATATTGGCAAGAAATATGTAATACATATATATATTGGTGAAAATAGAATTTTAATGATACCAATGATAAGACATTTTTACAATTATAGTTTTGAGTCGGAATACTTTGAAAATATAAAAGAAATTGATAACAGAGTAATTGTGGCAAAAGCCATTGCTAGTTGTTTAGAATACATAGAATATGAACCTCTATCAAAAGCAACTCCCAAAGAAATTGATCAGAATGAAGCATGGAAAAAGAATACAAAGTATAAGAGTTGGAAGGCATTCTGGAAAAATAATAATATGCTCTATTTTAGGATAGAACCTAATGGAGAATTTTTACTTTCAGCTAGAAAGAAGACTGTTGATGGAGGCAGAGGAGAATACAATGACATCTACCAATCAATTACGCTCCCTTCAACAACAAGCTATGAAGATATAGCAAAAAAAGTGGTAGAGATGTTAAAGGAAGTAGAGGAATATTATTTAGATAAAAGCAATATTCCAGGGTATTAAAATTGATATAAAGTTGCAGTTAGGGAGATTTTCTTAACTGCAATTTTGTAATATTATAAGTTTCAATATTGTAACGACATTCAATCGGTAAAGGGCTTGGAGAGACATTCCCTGTAGCAGACCGTATTACAGATAGAGTTCTTATAAGTACAAAAAGCATAGACCTTGAAGCACCAAGTTATAAGAATAAGGTAAACTTAAGAAATCTACTTAATAGATATTATAATCAGTTGGATGGATTTGAGAATAGGATGAAGAATGGCAGAGTAGAATATGCTGATAATTATGTAGAAATGGGTAGCTATGATAAAAAAGCATTAGAAATAGCATTGCCAGATGTTATAATAAGTGATGATATAAAAGATGTTTTAGATACTTTTCAAAATAATTGTAAAGAAAAAGGTATGGAAGTTATTTATAAAATTATATTAGATTAGGAGAAGGTATATGCAGACGGAAAAAAGTATATTAATAAATATATACATGGGAGAAAATAGATTGTTATTAATACCAACAATACAACACTTCTACAGTTATTATATTAGTGCGTATTATTATGAAAACATAAAAGAGTTAGAAAACTATGAAGAAATAGGCGAAGCTATTCAAAGATGCATACAATACATAATAGATACACCACCATCAAAAGCTACACCAAAAGAAAGAAAAGAAAATGCAGCGTGGGTAAAAAATACAAAATATAAAAGTTGGAAGACATTTTGGAAAAATAATAATAGATTGATGTTAGATATTATAAATAAAGATAATTCATATAGACTTTCCGCCAGAAAGAAGACTGTTGATGTCGGCAGAGGAGAATATAACGACATTTATAGAGATGTCATACTCCCATCAACAACAAGCTACGAAGATATAGCAAAAAAAGTAGTAGAAATGTTAAAAGAAGTAGAGGAATATTATTCAGATAAGAGCAATATTCCAGGGTATTAAAATTGATATAAAGTTGCAGTTAAGGAGATTTTCTTAACTGCAACTTTGTAATATTATAAGTTCAGTATTGTAACGACACTCAATCGGTAGAGGCCTTGGAGAGACATTCCCCGTAGCAGATCGTATTGAAAACAGAGTTCTTATAAGCACAAAAAGCATTGACCTTGAGGCGCCAACTTATAAGAATCCAGCGGCATTAAAAAGATTGCTTAATAGATATTATAATCAGCTGGATGGATTTGAGAATAGGATGAAGAATGATAGAGTAATCTATGCTGGAATGGAAGTTAAACTTAGTGATTATAATAAAAAGGCATTAGAAATAGCTCTGCCAGATGTTATTATAAGTGAAAGTATTAAGAAAGAACTTGATGATTTTCAAAAAACAGTCTTGAAAAAGGAATTGAAGTTGTTTATAAAATAATTTTAGGTTAATAAAAGGAGAATAAACTTATATGGATAAAGACATTACTATATATATATATATATGGGAGAAGAAAGATTGTTGCTAATTCCATCTATAGTACATTTTTACCATTATCATATAGAAGCGTATTATTTTGAAAATATAAAAGAATTAGATGATTGCAAAGAGATAAGCGAAGCTATTCAAAGATGTATACAATACATAATAGATACGCCACCATCAAAAGCAACTCCAAAAGAAAGAAAGGAAAATGCAGCGTGGGTAAAAAATACAAAATATAAAAGTTGGAAGTCATTTTGGAAGAATAACAATATGATGTTTTTCGATAAAAATAAAGATGGAACATATTTACTTTCTGCCAGAAAAAAGACTGTTGATGGAGGCAGAGGAGAATACAACGACATTTATAAAGATGTCATACTCCCATCAACAACAAGCTACGAAGATATAGCAAAAAAAGTAGTAGAAATGCTAAAGGAAGTAGAGGAATATTATTCAGATAAGAGCAATATTCCAGTGTATTAAAATTGATATCAAGTTGCAGTTAAGATAAGAAGCTTGACTGCAATTTTTTTGCTCCAAATCCACCTTAAAGAAATCTTAAGAAATTCACAAAGAAATCTTAAGGTGTGCATACTTGAATCTTAAAATTTACTTCAATACAATCAAGATGTAACGGTTAACACAATATGTAATGGAGGAATTTTTATGAAAAGATTAATTAGTATTTTATTGTGTGTAGTAATGATTATTTCTGTGCTTGGCTGTACCAAGAGCAATCAGGCAGTAAGCAATGACGGAGCAAGTGAGGAAGGAACTTCAACTAATATCGTTGAAGTAATTAAAAAGCCTGAAAGTATCAATATTTTATGGAATACAGCAATATCACTTAGCACAAAGGAAGAAAAGGCAGATTTTGCTAAGGCATTATCAGATGAACTTGGAATGGATGTTAAGTTTACTGAGTATGATAGAGAGGTTTCAGCTGATTATTATGAGAATTATTATAGTGTGTTAGGTACAGCATTTGCTAATAATGAGGCGCCAGATGTGGTTATTATTGATTCAAAGCATTATGCAGAGTATGCGGCAGCGGGATATTTATGGGATATGACAAATGCATTTGAGAAATCTGAGTTAAAAGCTTCAGGAAGAATTACTGCAGTTGGTGAGAAGGTCATTGCAAATAATTATATCGATGGAAAATTATATGGCATGCAATATCAAAGAGGTAATGGCTGTATCACATATGTAAGAACAAAGTGGTTAGAGGAATGTGGCTTATCAGCACCTACTAACTTTGAAGAGTACTACAATATGTTAGTTACATTTAAGAATAAATATAATGTGGCGCCGCTTACAGCACCAGGATTTATTTCACTAGATGCACCTTATACTAACTATCTTCCAGAATTTTATCAGGATGCATATCCAGCATTTTATAAAAATGCAGAAGGTAAATGGGTAGATGGATTTAGCGAAGAAGCGATGGAGCAAGCAATTGCAAGAATCAAAAAGGGTTATGAAGCAGGGCTTTTCGATGTGGACACTGGTACTAATACAACAGTTGATTGTAGAGAAGGACTTATAAATGAGGAACATGGTGTATTTACATATTGGGCAGGAACTTGGTCTGTAAGACTTTCTGAAAAATTGATAGAAGGTAATGTTACTGATTCAAGATTTACAATGGTAAAGGCTATTGAGGAAGTAAATGGATATGTTGAAAAAGACGGCTATGTATTTGCAATTTCAGCTAATGCTGATAATCCGGAGGGTATTTTTGAATATTTTATAGAGCAGATATTTGATGGAGATAAGGTACAAACTCTTTGGACATATGGTAAAGAAGGTAAGCAATGGAGCATGGCGGAAGGACAATTCCAATATTTAAAGGATAGTATGGGCTTTTTGTATGACACTATACTTATAGATGATGCACTTAGCATTGTGAATTTTGTAAATGGCACAAAGGCACCAATACCTCAGGTAGAAAAGGATGCATTAAAGCTCTTAGAAGACGATGCTTGCTATGAAAGAGATAGACTTGTAGGCGTAGAAAAAGAAGCTGAGATTATGGCATACAAAGCAACGCTTATAGATTTAGTTGTAACTGGAGAAATGACTTATGAAAAAGCAATAGAGGATTACACAAAGGCATACGGAGCTTATGTTAAAGAAGTTTTAGAAAAAGCAAATAAATAGGAGAAAAGCGTATGGAAATATTAGAAGCAAAAGATATATCAAGAACTTATGTTAATGGTAAGGTTGAAACGAGGGCACTTAAACAATGCGATGTTACCATTAAAAAGGGTGAATTTGTAGCTATTATAGGAAAAAGTGGTTCTGGTAAGTCAACATTACTTAGAATATTAGCAGGAATGGACAAGCCAGATTCAGGCGAAGTTATGATTGATGGTGAAAACATCAATAAATTTAAGGATAGGCAGTTAGCAAAATTTAGACGTAATAAAATCGGCTATGTATATCAGGACTATTCACTATTACCAGAATTTACAGCCTACGAAAATATAGTTATGGCAACGCTTTTAGATGGCAAAAAGCCGGATAAAGAAAGAGTTTATGCAATTCTTAATGATTTAGAGATAGATCATTGTAAAAACAAATACCCTCATCAGATGTCTGGTGGCGAGCAGCAAAGAGTGGCAATAGCAAGAGCGCTTTATACGGAGCCTGCTATTATATTTGCTGACGAGCCTACCGGCAATCTGGACGTGGCAAGTGCCAAGGGAGTTGCTAAGATACTTACAATGGCATCAGAAAAATACAATCAGACAATAGTAATGGTAACGCACGATAAACAAATGTCTGAATATGCGGACCGCATAATTAGCATAGTGGATGGAGTGATTAGTGAATGAATTTTAGAATAGCAGTATTGATGATAAAAGGCTTTTTTAGACGCTATAAAAAGGTTGCTAACACTTGCTTTATAATATTTCTTGTAATGCTCTTTGTTACAGCCACAGCTATCTTTAGAGATAATATGTATAATATGCAAAATGCGCTTAACAAGGAAAAATTTGGTGCATGGTATATACTTGAAATGACATTTGATGAGCCAGACAAAGACCTTTTAGAAGAGCCTATGTTAAAGGAGCCTGTAAAAGCTGGTTATAGCTTTGAAATATATGAATCAACTGGAAAATATGCATTTGGACGATTGGGTTATATGTCAGAAAGCTTTGTTGAGTTGGGAAAACTAAAGCTTAAGGATGGTCATTGGCCTAAATCGGATAACGAAATAGTTTTAGAATACTCTGCACTTAAGGAAATTGGGCATGAAGGCGGTGTAGGGAGCACAATAACCATAGGTTATTATGAAGAGTACTCAATAAATGAAGAAGATATGATATATAAGACATTTACTCTGTGTGGTATTATTGAGGATTTCTCAACACTTTGGGTAAAGGGCGATGAAATACCAAGAGCGGTTGTAAGTAAGTCGGCTTATGATGCACTTAAATATAAAGCTAAGGTAGATATATATGCTTATGACATTAAAGAACAGTTAGAACCTAAGGAAAGTGAAGAATTTTATCAAAGCTTAAGAACCAAAGCTAGTAACATAAGATACAACAGCAGTGTATATGATTACAAGCTTTGGGGTTCGGAATTCGTTTATAACTACATGTACATAGCGGTTATGTGTATAGGTATAGCAGTGCTTATATACAAGGTTACGGATTATCGTAATACCCGTAAGGATTTTAATGATAAAATGAAAAAATTAGGTGCATCAAGATGGCAGCTTAGAGCAGTGCAAAATTTTGAATATGCATTTATGATATTGCTATTTGGTATATTAGGCATATTTGCATCAATTCTAATTGGAAATGTAGTTGCTGATAGTTTTGAAAAAAAGCTTAATGTAAGCTTTTATGCAGTAAGTAAGGATGTGTATATAAGAAGCTTTATTGGAATTCTTTGTGGATTATTATCCGGATATTTGGCGGACATTGTGACATTTTTTAGAAATTTACTTCCAAAGCGTAAGAAGAAGGTTCGTCTTTACGTCAGTGAGGATGAACAAAAAATGGAGAAACGAAGAATTGATGAAAAAGGCACAATAGCAAAAGTACAAAAGCGATTCTCAAAAACAGAGGGTCTACTTCCAAGGCTTGGTATTAGAATATTTGGGCTATGCGTTACATTTATAATAATAGGCTGTGCAATAAATATATATTCATCATATAAAGCACTTAGAGAAAATGAAAGTAGCTATGATATGGCAGGAGCTATAAAGGGTGATTATGATGGTCAGTACGGTATTCCATTTGTAAGTCAAGGATTTGATGATACATTTAGCGAAGACTTTTTTGAAAGATTATATGCTTCAAGAATAGATACTCCAAGCTTGGAAGAATTCCTAGCAATGCCAGACGTGGATTATGATTATAACATAAAAGGATGGTCAATGGGATATAGTACTGTAAATGTTAGAATGGGGTCAAATTCTCTTTGCGAAGGTATCAGTCCAGATATAAAACAAAGGATTGAGACTACAGCTGGAGTGTCTAGCGTTAGATGGTGGTTATGGGAGACCAAAAGAAGCATAAGCTGGGATGGTTTTAGCTTTATAGAATCTGGGCTATATGATATGCCATATGATGAAAGAGGTGCTTCAAATAACGCAAAATATATTTTCGGAACAAGATATGAGGAACCTAATGAAAAGCTATATAAAAGATTTGAAAAATATATTCCTAATGAATATAAGAATTATGAAGAATATAAAGCTGGCAGACAGGTAATTGTATTTGTTGAAAAAAATCCAATAACTAATGCATATGATGAAAGCATAACTCATGGTGAAACTCTGGAATACATCACATATTATTGGAATGGAGGATTAAAGGAAGAGTTTTATAATTCAGATTTAAAAAAATACAACTATGAAAGCATACTTGTTCCAGTTGCCAAGCCGGTTGTGGCAGCAGTAATATATCTTAATGACGAAAATAGAAAAGAGTTTGAGGATATATTAGAAGAGGGCTGTTATTACACAATGATTGCCTCTATAAATATGGCTGAGAATATAAGAGTTGCAGAAAACAAGCATTATAACAAATACAGAGGAGAAACGGAAAATAAGCTTCCCGGATTAAACTACACACATTTTCAAGTGACCTTTGATGATAGTGCAGTAGTCCTTGCAACAGAAAATGTATTAAAGGCATACTGCGGTGTTAATGATATAGCAACGGAAAGCTTTTATGCAAAGAAAAATATGCTACAAACTCAGTTAATAACGGCGGTAATGCAAAATGGAGCAACAATTTTACTTGCAGTTGCAGTAAATATAATCGTAGCACTTATGCTTGTAGAAAACAGATTTTTAAATCGTAAAAAGCAATTTGAAGTATTTGTTAAAATCGGTATGTCAAAGAGTCAGATATGTAAAATGTCTACAATAGAGGCATTGAAAGAAAACCTATTTAGCCCAATTACAGCGATACCAGTAACTTTGATACAGTATGTTGCTTGGCGTTGGCGCGTAAGGTAAGCGACCGTACTTTCATTTTATATAGATTTGATATTGTACAGTTACGAAGCTGGTTTGAAGTAGAGCAACATAAAAAAAGAAAAGTTACCTCATAAAGAAGTGAAAACGTTTTTTATATGAGGTGCTTTTCTTTTTGTCAAGCAAAATTTTTGAAAAAATCTTACCGTTCATGTCGTATTTCGACCGTTCATGCAAAAAGTATTGAAATTTTTAAGGGAAATGGTATAAAGAAATTAGAACTTGCCTTAACAAGTTTTTGGTAGCTTAAAATATAATCAATTATTAAAGGGAGGAATTACACATGACAAACAGCAAAAAGACACAAAGGTTAGTAGCTCTTTTATTAGTTCTATCACTTTTGATACCACTAATAAACTACTACAAGCAATCAGTAAAGGCAGATAGTACTAAAACTACTACGACTACCACATCAAGCACAATAGGGGAAATAAGTGCCACAGATGAGGTAGAATTAGTAGAAGACTTTACAAACTCACCAGTTTTAAAGTACGTGAATGCAGAAAGCTTTGTTAAAAACAATCACGTAAAGAGGATTAAGGATGAGGAAGAGTTAAACACTTATATGTTCAAAAATGCAGACGGAACAAAAACGATGTACATGATGTACGAAAATGTAAAGTACATAGATAAGTTTGGTAACATAAAAGATAAAGATATCAGCCTAAAACTAGATAATGATACATATAAAGTAACCGATAATAACGTAGCATTATCAATACCAAAGGCTCCTCAAAACGGCATAGAAGTTAATTATGATAACAATATAGTAAAGATAACACCAAGTGGGAATGCGTCGGAAAGTAAGATAGTAACCACAATGGAGAATAATGCTGTAACCTACAAAAACTATTACGGTGAAGGAATAGATTTAAGATACACCCCATTGCTATCAGGTGTAAAAGAAGATATAATACTAAGTGAGTACACTGGGCAAGAATACAAATTTACCTTAGAAACTAACGGACTTAACATATATGAAAAAGAGGGGAGATATTACCTTGCAAAAGATGAAAAAGCAGAGAGTATATATGACATAGGCGAAGTACTTGTATATGATGCAGTAGGAAGACCAACTACTGGAACTATGTCGATAACAACAAAAGAAGCAGGTAAAACCTATGAAATAAGCATATCGGTAAGCGATGAATACTTAAAGGATGCTACAACAGTATATCCTGTAACAATAGACCCAACTGTAACAGTAACACATACTGTAAGTGGAGAAGGAGCAATAGAAGATGCACCTATATTCTCAGGATTAATAACAGCTAATTGTGGCAATTATACATACCTTTCACCAGGATATGTAGATTCTACCTATAAGATTGGTAGAGTATTAGTACGAACACCTGGACTTTATAACTCTACTGCATATCAGAATGCAACGGTGGATGATATAGTATCAGCGAAGTTTTGTTGTAAAGATGGTTCAGGAAATGCCGCAAGCTATGTAAATTTATACCCAATAACAGAATATACTGGATGGCAAGAAAATGGAGTTACATGGAATACAGGTTATAATGCACATACAACGGCGTTGAACTGTGGTGCAACAGTATCATTTGGAACTGTAACAGAGTTTGATATAACATATTTAGTACATTATTGGAAGAGTAATACTTATAACGCGTATGACGGATTTATGCTTGTAAACTCGAATGAAACAAGCGCAGCATACAGAAAAGCAATCTTTTCATCAGAATACGGAGTTACAACAGATAGACCATATATAATGATAACATATCAATCGGTATTAGACATAAGTTCAAGTCGATGTATGGTAGCAGTAGGTGGAAGTCATCAATTAGATTGTAGAACTACAGTTTTGGATGGCGGATTAACATGGAGTAGTAGTAACACAAACATTGCCACAGTAGATGGTAGTGGAATTGTAAGAGGTATTTCAGAAGGAACAGTGAGAATAACGGCTACATACACATATACACTAAATGGAGAGACATATACATATACAGATTATGTAGACATAAAAGTAGTTGATCCAACAGGCGTAGAAGTAGAAGAAGAATATTATATATTTAATAAGCTATCAGAACGAATGCTTACGGTTGAGGCAACTAGTTATAGTGAACCGTCAACGACAAATTTTGCAGATGTAGTAACACGAACAAATGATGATGATACAAAAGGAAATTGGATAAATGCATGTGCGTGGAAACTTGTAGCTGAAGGTAGTGGGCTGTATTCAATAAGAAATGTTTATGCAAGTTCGAGAAATTCGGTGGATATGTGTTTAGATGTGTCGACAAGGGCATTAGATATATATCAATATAATGGTGGTAACTATTTAAAGTTTAATATTATCAGATGCAATGAAGGTGGAATTATAAATCTTAGTATGTTGTTGCAAGATATTAATACACAAGAGATAGGAATACAAGAACCCACAGAATTGGCAAACTACAAAAAGGGATTATATTTAATAAGCTATAATAATATGTATCTTACATCAGATGCTAATGGAAATGTGAGTATGACAGATGCGATAACAGATGGTTCATACTGGTCATTTTCAGTAGCAGGGGATAAGAATGTGAAGATTGATTATACGAAAACAAACTATAATATAGATACAAGTGGTGTGTTAAGCCATATTATGGCTACTCCAGAAGATGACCCAGAAGATGGACCATCATATTATTATGAGATATTTGGAGAAAATATTATATTTGATAGTGAAATACAAAATAATGGAGTTGCATATAGAAACTCTAATGCAACAGAAATAGTAAATCACCTAAAAGAAGCTAATTTTTATATGTATAGAGGTCATGGAGTTAAAGGCGGGTTGTTGAATATAGTTGATGATACTACGATTAGAAAAGGGAAAACGATATCATTTTTGTTGGCGCACAGGAATATGCAAAACTTAAGTGTTAGCATAGATGATATGGAAAATAGCAATATACAAAACGATGGAGGCAAAATATATTTTAGTAGTACAGCAGCCAATAATGTATATATTAATGACCTTACGGATAAGAATGCTTTTGCTAATGCAAATATAGTATTGATTATAGGTTGCTCAACAGGTGTCAGCTATGAACATAATCATGATGCTAATGATAGCACAGCAAATATGAATTACAATTTATTAGAAGAAATATATAAAAAGGGTGCAAGTCTAGTAATTGGAACAACTGCAAGAATGGAAACAGATGAAAGTGATAAGTTCGCAAAGGCTTTTTTTGAAAAGCTATCATCACAAACACAAAGAAATATGCCGATAAAAGAATGTTTAAGAGAAACGATAAGACAGATTAATGCTGAAACTAAGTGGACATATTTGAGCAATCGATTTGTTATAATCGGCGATATAAATCAATGTTTTGAATGTGGAGAGGATTAATTATGAAAAATAAGAAACGAATTATAATCATATCATTTATATCAATACTCTTATTAATATCAATAATAGTAATACTAAGTCAGTATGAATACAAAGATAGAAATGTTAAAAGAGTTGAAAAAGGTTGTACCTATATTATAGCAGCAACAGGCGAAGAGCTAAAAGAAGGTTCAAAGATTCCTACACCAGCCAATGGAGATATATATAAGACAAAGGATTATCAATATAGGTATATATTAGATTATGGTGCTCGCAATGAAGAATTACCTGACGCATATTATAGTAGCAACTATGGTGATATTTATTTTGATATTGGATATGATACAGGATATGAAATAAAGAATCCATTAAAAGGACTTTCAGGATGGGAACATAGTACAATTAATAAAGATAAGGAAGAGTATGAATACATAATAGGAAGTATAGGTGGAGAGCCTATAGTGCAAGTTTCTTTTAAAGATTGCACTAAAATGAAAGAAGCGCCTAAGATACCTAAGAGTGTAGTTATATTGTGGAATACATATGCAGGATGTAAGAATTTACAAGAGTCACCTAAGGTTCCAGAGAGAGTAGAAATATTATGGAGTACATACTGGGGATGTGAGAATTTAACGAAAGCGCCTAAGGTACCAAATAATGTACTTATTATGAGTGGCACATTTGGAGAGTGTACAAAACTTAAAAGTATGCCTAATATACCTGATGGTGTTAGAATTATGTCATATACATTTAAAGGCTGTACAAGTTTGAAAGAAACGAAGAAAATACCAGATGGTGTAATTTCTATCTCGCATTTATTTACTGAATGTACAAGTCTAGAAGTTGCGCCAGATATACCAGATGGAGTTTATAATATGGATTATACATTTGATGGATGTATTAATTTGAAAAAGGTTAAAAGAGTTCCTTCATCTGTAAGGAAGATGGAAGGAACATTTAGAGATTGTACAAGCCTTACTGGGGCTATTGAAATAGAAACACAAAAAGCTAATATGTGGAATGTTTTTAGAAGGGTGAATTTTGAAAAACAAGGATTAACATTAACGGGGGATTCACCATTGATTGAGAGTATGATAGGTCACTTTGAGGATTATTAGAAAAAGTTGCTAGGCGATATAAACCAATGTTTTGAATGTGGAGAGGATTAATTATGAAAAACAAAAAACGAATTATAATCATATCATTTATATCAATACTCTTATTAATATCAATAATAGTAATACTAAGTCAGTATGAATACAAAGACAGAAATGTTAAGAGAGTTGAAAAAGGTTGTACCTATATTATAGCAGCAACAGGCGAAGAACTAAAAGCAGGTTCAAAGATTCCTACACCAGCCAATGGAGATATATATAAGACAAAGGATTATCAATATAGGTATATATTAGATTATGGTGCTCGCAATGAAGAATTACCTGACGCATATTATAGTAGCAACTATGGTGATATTTATTTTGATATTGGATATGATACAGGATATGAAATAAAGAATCCATTAAAAGGACTTTCAGGATGGGAACATAGTACAATTAATAAAGATAAGGAAGAGTATGAATACATAATAGGAAGTATAGGTGGAGAGCCTATAGTGCAAGTTTCTTTTAAAGATTGCACTAAAATGAAAGAAGCGCCTAAGATACCTAAGAGTGTAGTTATATTGTGGAATACATATGCAGGATGTAAGAATTTACAAGAGTCACCTAAGGTTCCAGAGAGAGTAGAAATATTATGGAGTACATACTGGGGATGTGAGAATTTAACGAAAGCGCCTAAGGTACCAAATAATGTACTTATTATGAGTGGCACATTTGGAGAGTGTACAAAACTTAAAAGTATGCCTAATATACCTGATGGTGTTAGAATTATGTCATATACATTTAAAGGCTGTACAAGTTTGAAAGAAACGAAGAAAATACCAGATGGTGTAATTTCTATCTCGCATTTATTTACTGAATGTACAAGTCTAGAAGTTGCGCCAGATATACCAGATGGAGTTTATAATATGGATTATACATTTGATGGATGTATTAATTTGAAAAAGGTTAAAAGAGTTCCTTCATCTGTAAGGAAGATGGAAGGAACATTTAGAGATTGTACAAGCCTTACTGGGGCTATTGAAATAGAAACACAAAAAGCTAATATGTGGAATGTTTTTAGAAGGGTGAATTTTGAAAAACAAGGATTAACATTAACGGGGGATTCACCATTGATTGAGATTATGATAGGTCACTTTGAGGATTATTAGAAAAAGTTGCTACAAACCCAGTTAATATAATGTTAAAATTGATATGTCCAAGAGTCAGATATGTAAAATGTCTACAATAGAGGCATTGAAAGATGAAAACGTAAGCAAAACAAAGTCATAAAGAAGAGCCTTTGGAGTTGTCTCTTCGTATGACTTTGTTTTTGCTTTTGTCAAGCAAAATTTTTCAAAAAATTTTACCGTTCATGTCATATATTGACCACTCATACAAAAAGTATTGAAAATTTTATGGGAAATGGTATAAAAAAGTAAAGGGAAAGTCCTTAAAAAATAATAACAAACAAGTTAATAAAGGAGGAGTGCATATGAAAAAGAAATATATAATTATACCTACAATAATAGCTTCTATATTATTTATATCCGCAATAGTTTTACTTGTTTTTGATAAATGTATGTACACAGGAAAAAGTATTAAGAAGGTTCAAAAGGGCTGTACATATATAGTAGCTTCAACAAAGGAAGAACTTAAAGAAGGAAGTAAGATACCAGTTCCGGCAGACGGAGATCAATATGTGACAGAAGATTATAAATATACATATTTTCAAAAATTTGAGGGCTATCTTTGTGAGGAAGTAAGAGAACTTGAATTGTCAGGCTGGGAACTTAAAGTTAGAATAGAAGGGAATCCTAAAGAGGAATACGAGGAAATTTTGGGTAAAATAGGAAATGAGCAGGTTATAGCCGTATGGTTTAATCATGCGTGGGGGATGAAAAAAGCACCTAAGCTACCGGAAGGAATAGTGAGTATGTTTAGGGCATTTGCAACTTGTGCTAATTTAGAAGAACCACCTAAGATTCCAGATAGTGTTATAGATATGAGTTTTGCATTTGATCGCTGTAAATCTTTAAAAACAGCACCAGAAATACCAGAAGGTGTAGTAAATTTGGAACGTACTTTTTGGAAATGTGAGAATCTTATGATTGCACCAGAATTACCTGAAAGTGTTAAGAATATGAATTTGACATTTTATGGTTGTACAAGCTTGACAGGAGAAATTATTGTTGACGCCAATCCTAAGACGTATAATTCTTGTTTTTGGGGAGGTGTAGATTTGGAAAATATAACATTGATAGGAGACTCGAACCTTGTTGAAGAGTATGACTAGGTTGAAAATGAAAAGTTATTAAAAATTAACTATTGACAAACAAGAATTACAATGATATCATTTTGATATCAAGATAATTCTTGTTTGTTTATTATTATGAAAGGCAAGGTGTATAAATTATGGAAGAAAAATTGTACAAAGGTAAGAAAAATGGTATGTTAGTATTGATTTTAACAATACTTTTATACGCAGCTGCAATAGGAGGTATTGTATTTGCGGCTATTGAATTGGAAAAGGAATTTTCTGTCTTGATGACAGTTATTATGGTTATTGCGATTGTGTGGGTAGCTATTATAGGATGGATTCCTTTATGTGGACTTAAGGTGTTAAGACCACAGGAAGCTTTAGTACTTACATTGTTTGGTAAGTATATTGGAACTTTAAAGGGCGATGGTTTTTACTGGGTAAATCCATTTTGTTCAAGTGTTAATCCTGCGGCCAAGACAAGGTTAAGCCAGAGTGGTGATGTAAGAACAACTGTTTCGGTTGTACCTAATCAGATTACCGTTTCGCCTGAAGATTTAAGTAAGAAAATTTCTCTTAAGCTTATGACTTTAAGCAACAGTCGCCAAAAAATCAATGACTGTCTTGGTAATCCTATTGAGATTGCAATTGCTGTAACATGGAGAATTGTTGATACTGCTAAGGCTGTATTTAACGTAGATAACTATAAAGAATATTTATCATTACAATGCGATAGCGCATTAAGAGATATTGTTCGCATTTATCCATATGATGTTGCACAAAATGTTGATACAACTGGTGATGGTGTGGCTGATGAAGGAAGCTTACGTGGTTCAAGCGAGGTTGTAGCAAGCAGAATTAGAGATGAGATTCAAAAGAGAGTTTCAGAGGCCGGCATTGAAATCGCTGAAGCAAGAATAACATATCTTGCGTACGCTACAGAAATTGCCGCAGTTATGTTACAACGTCAGCAGGCATCGGCTATTATTGATGCAAGAAAGATGATTGTAGACGGAGCCGTAGGTATGGTTGAGATGGCGCTTGCGAGATTAAACGAGAATAATGTAGTAGAGTTAGATGAAGAGAGAAAAGCTGCGATGGTATCTAACCTCTTAGTTGTTCTTTGTGGTAATCACGATGCTCAACCGGTTGTAAATTCAGGAAGTCTGTACTAATATGGCAGAGAAGAAACAGGTTCCGTTAAGACTTTCGGAAAACCTGTATAATGCCATTGCAGCATGGGCGGAAGATGATTTCCGTTCAGTAAATGGTCAGATAGAATATTTACTAACTGAATGTGTAAGACAGAGAAAAAAGAATGGGAAATATGTATCGGATCAGATTGATGTACCGCCCGAATTAGATATATAGGAGGGAACTATGGAACTTAAAAAGAGTTACAGGGGACTTGTTTTGTGGATAGCAGGTTTCACAGGAGCTATGTTTTTAGCCGGTTTGTTGCCACTTAAAGGGGATATTATCACTCTCGTAGTAAGCAATATTATGACGTTTGAAGTAGCAATTCTTGCAGGTATTATATATGTAACGGAGAAGATTTTCTGGTACAATGGTATAAGCTATGAAGAGGCTGTAGAGGTTGGTAGTGCAAGAAGAAAGGCATATGCGTTTAAATATTTTGCCAGTTTTGGGATATTTGCATTAGTGTTTCTTGGAATCTCGGTTATACTTTATGTATTAAATGTTCCGGTTTGGGTAAGTTTGATTTTATTGACTGTAGGTATAGTTGGTGTGGCCATTAGTACCGTAAGATTTAAATTATAATAAATAGTAAAAAAGAAATCCAATTTCTTTCGGGAAATTGGATTTCGTATTTTTTACACCATTGCAACTGTTGCAATTGAAATTATTATCTGTAATATCGCAAATCTAAATACTACCTGTGCATCTGACCAGTTCTTATTTTTACGAACGTGGTCGTGGATAGGTGTTCTAATATTTTTCATAATATTTATCTTAAATACTCGAATTAAGCTTACCTTTACGAGCCCTAAACCACCATCAACTATAAGCATAAATCCGGCCAATAGGTAAAGTATTGGATTTTGTGATTTGAGTGCACATATAGCGATGAAAAGACCGATGGCACGTGAACCTGCATCGCCCATTAAAAGCTTACTTGGAGATGCGTTAAACCAAAGATATGCAAGTACGCATATTGCCATAACAAGCATCATATGGTTTGCTTCAAGGTCAGCATTTGCACCAAGCTTGTTGCTGATACCATAAAATGTAAGTATTGTTACAATCGATAATGTTCCGCATAGTCCGTCAACTCCGTCAGAGCAGTTGGTAACGTTGATACTTGCCCACACTAATATAACAATCAACACACCAAACAAAATTGGATGAAGTGTTAGTGTCATATCAGTAAAAGGAACATTTATTGTGTTAGTGTTAAAGTTTAGATATGTTACAGCTGTCATAATTGCGATTATAAGGTCAATAAGTCCCTTTTTAAGCTCGCCCCAAGGAGTTTTTGCGCTGTCATCAAGGTAGCCACTTAGCATAGCTGCAAATACCAGTATAAGATAAATCAGAATCTCATTTTTAAAAGGTACAAAAATCAGTATATTAAGCGAAAATGTAATTATAAATATGATTCCTGCGCCTCTTGGTTTGCCTACTGATTTGCTACCGTTAACCGCAAAGGCACGCCCGCCGTCTCTTGGAAGCATTTTTTGAAAAAATGAAATCGCAAAGCATGTAGATAAAAAAGCAAATATAATACTTGCAAATGTTACAATGTTGATATAGCTATCGCTGATTAGATAATAAATCATATTACATCTCCTATAGTATTTCGTTTGTAGTCTAACACATTATACCATAAATATATGGAAAATCATAGCACATTTGTCAATAGAATTTATCGTCAAAATATGATAAAATATTATGTACTATAACATTAGATACGGGGGTACTATATGTTTACAGAATTGGATTTTCACTTATTTAATGAAGGGACGCATTTTGAGATTTATGAAAAAATGGGTGCGCACCCTTGTGTTGTTGACGGCATTTTTGGCGTTAATTTTACAGTATGGGCGCCTAACGCGAATGAAGTGAGTGTAGTGGGTGATTTTAACGATTGGAACGGTATGTCGCATCCAATGCACAAGATATATGAAGAAGGCATTTATGAATTGTTTATACCGGATCTTAAGGCTGGAGACTTATACAAGTATTACATAAAAACTAATGAT
This sequence comes from Lachnospira sp., assembly GCA_015057605.1. GTDB lineage: Bacteria > Bacillota > Clostridia > Lachnospirales > Lachnospiraceae > SIG291. The sequence continues at coordinate 34,947 of SVDX01000005.1, forward strand.
GGCCGTAATCTCTACAAGGCAGATCCTTATGCAAACGGCTCTCAACTTAGACCGGAAACTGCATCTATGGTGGTTGATTTAAATGGCTATGAATGGAAGGATGAAAAGTGGCTTGATGAATGCAGTAAAAAAACGCATACAGAGGAGCCAATGTTCATTTACGAGGTACATTTAGGCTCGTGGCAGAAGAAGGATGAATATAATAATAACGGATTTTATACATATAGGGAGCTTGCGCCTATTCTTTGTGGGTATGTTATGGAGATGGGATATACGCATATTGAAATTATAGGACTTATGGAGTACCCATTTGATGGTTCATGGGGATATCAGGTAACGGGATATTTTGCACCGACTAAGCGATATGGTGATGCAAAGGATTTTATGTATTTTGTAGATTATATGCATCAAAACGGTATTGGTGTGTTGCTTGACTGGGTGCCGGCGCATTTTCCACGTGATGGACATGGCTTGGCTAATTTTGATGGTAGTTGTGTGTATGAGTATGCAGACCCTAAAAAGGGAGAGCATCCGGAGTGGGGAACAAAAGTGTTTGACTACTCAAAGCCTCAGGTTTGCAATTTCCTTATAGGTAGTGCCCTGTTTTGGGTTGAGAAATTTCATTTGGACGGGCTTAGAGTAGATGCGGTTGCATCAATGCTATATCTTGATTATGGAAGAAAGCCGGGACAGTGGGTGCCAAACTGCTATGGTGGCAATGGTAACCTTGAGGCGATGGCATTTTTAAAAAGACTTAATCAGGTTATGTATGATAGAAATCGCCGTGCGATAGTTATTGCAGAGGAGTCGACAGCATGGCCTAAGATAAGTGGTGAGGTCGGTGACGAAGAAAGTATGGGCTTTACCTTTAAGTGGAATATGGGCTGGATGCACGATTTTCTTGACTATATGAAGCTTGACCCTTATTTTAGACAATATGATCATAACAAAATGACCTTTAGCATTATGTATGCGTACAGCGAGAGGTTTATTTTAGTGCTTTCTCATGATGAGGTAGTTCATCTTAAGGCATCTATGATTAACAAGATGCCTGGAATCTTTGAAGATAAATTTGCTAATTTAAAGCTTGCATATGCATTTATGCTTGGACATCCAGGCAAGAAGCTTTTGTTTATGGGTCAGGAGTTTGCGCAGCTTAGTGAATGGAATGAGAAACGTTCCTTGGAATGGTATTTACTAAATGAACCATTGCATGAGGATATGCAAAGCTTTGTTAAACAGCTTTTGGCTATATATAAGGATAATAAGGCACTTTATGAAGCAGATATATATGAGGATGGGTTTAAATGGATAGATGCAAATGACGCTAATAGAAGCATTTTTTCTTTTATAAGATATGATAAGGAAAAGAAGGAAAGCTTAGTTTTTGTACTCAATTTTACGCCGGTTACAAGAGAGGGCTATGAATGTGCTGTAGAAAAGGATGGCGTATATAAGGTTATTCTAACGGAGAATAATGGAGAATATGGTGAACAGTTAATAAGCAAAAATCAAAAAATTTCTTTTGATTTACCGGGATATGGAATAAGGGTATTAAAATTTTTAGAAAATGTGCCGAAATAATAATTGCCCAAATATTTTAGAAGGGACAGATTATTATGGTTATCGGTAATATTACGAACAAGACAGACGGATATTTGTTTACTGAGTTGAATACAAGGACGGATACAATCGGTAACGGAACAGATTTAATGAAGGTATTTGATGATATTAAGGCAGGGACGCAGACGATGTCATCAACTAATGTTAATAAAGGTATGATAGTGTCTAGTGCTGACACCGTTGCGGCTATGGAAGAGGCACTAAAGGCAAAGGCAGAGATTGCGAAGGATAATTTAACGACTTTATTTAACAAGTTAGAGACTATGGATGCAAAGGCGATAAGCGAGGATGAAGGCATCAATGATGTGGATGCAGATAAGGTGGTTTCTGTAGTTGAAGAGATAAAAATAATGTTAGCTACTTATTGTGAGAACTATGTTCCAACAGGTAGCTTAGATGTTGACGCCATTAAAGAGGTTGTAGGTAATACCGCAATGGCAATGAAGGTTATAAACAAATTAAGTAGCGTGGCACTTCCAGTGACAGAGGATAATGTTAACGAGGTTATGCAAGCTTATGACAGAATGAATTCGATAGAAGAGGTAAGCGAGCAGGCAAAGGCATATCTTATCAAAAATGATATGGAGCCTAATATTGAAAATGTATATAAGGCGGTTCACAGTGCACCAGAGCTTAATAGTACTTCTATTGATATGAAAGCATTTGACAGCATCAAATCACAGGTTGAAGATATGCTTAAAGCAAATGATTATCAAGATGTAGTTAAGGGAATGGAAACTGCAAAATGGTTATATGAAAATGGTATGGAGCTTACCGTTGATAATATCAGTAAATATGATGCTATTGATAGCATTTCCACAAATAACACAGAAGATAATATGTTAGATTTAATCGTGGATGCCCTAAAATACCAGTCTAAAGCAACAAAGGCGCTTATGACTAACGAAAGAAGTAACGCACGCAAGGTTGTTGATGCAATCAATACCCTAAGGGAAGCTACTAAGCAGGATGTAGCAGCAGTAGCAAAAAGTGGCGAAACCTTTAATATCATGGGCATTAGACGTGTTCAGGAATATAGCGTACAGGCGATTGAATTTGATGAGAATAATTCAATACACATTTCGTACTATCGTCAGCTTGAAGAAACAAGACTTATGATGACTTCTAAGTCAGCGATGATGCTTGTAGAAAAGGGCATTGATATTGATTTAGAAGAGATGTCTAAGCTTGTAGAATCACTTAAAGAACTTGAAATGCAAGAGTACAGCGCAAGCTATGAAGAAGTAGATAAGGCATTAGAATTACGCCATACATTTAATGAAGTGGCTAATTTACCAATGTATGCAATTGGTGCTAATAGAGATATATTTGCCCAAACAGCCGTATCACTTTATGAAAGTGGCACTACAATCAAAATGCAGATGGCAGTAGCCTCTTATGAGACTATGAGAACAGAGATAAGATACGACCTTAAGGATTCTCTTAAAAAGGCAATCGACAATAGTGTTGATTCAATACTTAATGAGCTTAATCTTGCGGATTCAAAGGCTAACCTAAGAGCAGTGTCAATTATGGCATACAACAGCATGGAAATGACGATAGATAATGTCAATGCTGTAAAAGAAATGGATAGCATGTTAAATAATCTATTTGATAATATGACCCCAGAGGTTGCCTTAAAGCTTGTAAGAGAGAAGAAGAATCCACTTAATACTAAGATTAGTGAGCTTAATGATTATATAGAACAGCTTGATATTTCTACAAAGGGACAAAAGTATAGCGAATTTTTATTCCAGCTTGATAAAAAACATGCGATTACAGAAGAAGAGCGCGAAAACTATATAGGCATTTATAAGATGTTTAACAGCCTTAAAGCTGATTCAATGAATGCGGTAGGTGCCTTACTTAAACAGGGTTCAGAGTTTAATCTTGAAAATCTTATGACAATGTATCAAAGCATAAAGGATTCAGGTATAAATGTAACATTAGCTGAGGATACAGAATATAAAACAACGGCAAATAGTGCATTTTATAAGCGACTTTTTACAAGAGCTAAGGAGCACATAAGTGCAGAGGCATTGATGTCACAGACAGAGCTTATGTCAAAGGATTTAGAGCTATTAGTGGATGATTTAGAAGCATTTAAGGATGATAGCCTTGAGCAGGAATATTATCGCGAACAGCTAAACGATTTGGCACAGTTAAAGGACCTTGAAACCGATGTTATAAGAATTTTAACGGATAATGCAGAACCAGTGACTATTAACAATTTGTGGGCTGCATCCGACATAAAGAATAAGAAGCTTTATGAAAAACTTGAAAATATAACTGATATGGATGAGCTTTATAGTGCAATCAAGGACACAGATGACCTTGCGGATGTATTAGATAAGCTTGACGAATCGGTAAAAGAATATGTAAATGAACAGGTTATGAATAATACAAAGCTTACGTATGCAGATATGCTTGATTTAAGAAGAGTTGCAAATGCAACAGGAATTATGAATAGCTTAGCTAAGAAAAATGAATTTGTAATTCCACTAAAGCTTAATGGAAGATATGTAGATCTTAACCTTAAATTAGTACAGGATAGCGAACAAAAGGGTCGCTTATCAATCAATTATGACAACGTAGGTATTGAATGTAATGTAAGTGTAAACACAGTAGAGGCTTATATATTCTGCGAAGCTGATGTTAGTAAGCTTGCAGGAAATATTAAAAAGTCGGTAGAAGCCTTTGGCTACGAACAATGCAACGTATACCACGTAACTACCAAGAAGGAAGCTCTGGTATTTGAAAATGGCAACAAGGATGTTGAGGACAAAAAACTTTACGAACTTGCAAAAACAATTATTGGTGCTATTCAGTAGGAATGAATAATAACCGATAAACAAACCAGAGAGGTGATTTAAATGAGAATTAACACAAACATTTCGGCGATTATAACTAATAACAGATTACAATCAGCACAGGACAAATTAGCACTTTCATTGGAAAGATTATCATCAGGAAAAAAGATTAATAAATCAGCAGATGATGCGGCAGGTATGGCTATTTCACAAAAGATGGCTATGCAGCTTAGAGGTCTTGATCAGGCAGATAAAAATGCACAGGATGGTATTTCGGTTGTACAGACAGCTGAAGGTGGTTTAAATGAGGTACACTCGATACTTCAAAGAATGAGAGAACTCGCAGTTCAGGCAGCAAATGGTATATATAGCCCGGATGAAAGAGTTGCTCTTCAAAACGAAGTAGATGCCCTAAAGGACGAAGTAGATAGAATTTCAAGAGATACAGATTTTAATACACAGGCACTTTTAGATGGTGGACTTGCAAGAAGAGTTTATCCGGATATGGAAGGCTTTGATTTTAAATACTGTTCTGAAAAGGTTGATGCAGATATTTATGGGCTTACAGTAGATGTTGATGCAAGACAGGCTGTATATGAATCTAATGCAATTGATACTACAACACTTACAGGTGGTATAACAGAAGAATTAGCAGGTAGAATTATTATCAACGGCGAAGCCATGGACTTTGAAGTAGGAGATACATTTGATACAGTTATGTCAAAGCTAAGTGAGGTGTGCGAATACGCAAGTATCAACCTTATGGGTGTTGCAAGTCTTGATACAACAGCAGGAACCTATGAAAATGCAGGTTACACACCAGTATCAATGGAGCCTGGCGTTATGAGCAACCTTGTAATGGTAACTGTAGGCTATGGTACAGGTGAAAAGATAGATGTATCATTTTCTAATGAAAAGCTTGCAAATGCATTAGGCTTAACAGAGCGCATAGAGGGTGGAAGAAATGCAGAAGTATCATTTGCTACAGACGCAAATGGTGAATTAGTAGGCTTTACAGAAACAGCAACTATTCGTTCATATGGAAATAGCATAACCATAACAGACATTGGTGGCTTTGAAATGCAGATTAATCTTGAGGATAATTTAGTAGGTCAGACAACAATGATAGATGTTACTGATATGGGTAGAATGACCGTTCATGTTGGTGCAAATGAGAATCAGATAATGGATATTGATATTCCTGAAATGAGTGCAAATGCATTGGCAATTGAGCACATCAATATTAGAACAAGTGAAAATGCGGGACGTTCAATTACAACCTTAGATACAGCAATTGCGAGAGTGTCAGAAGCAAGATCAAGACTTGGTGCTTATCAAAACAGATTAGAGCATACAGTTTCAAATCTTAGTGTTTCAACTGAAAATCTTACAACTTCACTTTCAAGAATTGAAGATACAGATATGGCAGAGGAAATGACTAATTATACACAGCTTAACGTGTTATCACAAGCTGGTGTATCAATGCTTTCACAAGCAAATGCAAGACCTGAATCAGTGTTACAATTATTGCAAAAGTAGGTAGATAAGTATGGTAGAAGATAATATTAAAGTGTTTACCAATCGAATTGCCGGGGCAAACAGAAGTGAACTTATTGTAATTATCTATGATATAGCCCTGGATTATATGAATGAAGCCAAGACAGAACTTGAAAATAATGAGATAGAAGCCTATAGACTTTCAATCAAACGTGCAAAGAGATGTATCAACTATTTAAGTAGTGTGCTTAATATGGAATATGCCATATCGATGGAGCTATTAAGAGTATATGTACTTATGAACAATATGTGTGTGCGCGCTTCAATCAAAGTCGAAGGAGAGCTTGTAGATGCGCTTGTACGTATGCTTACTAATATGAAAAGAGCATTTGTTGCAATAGCAAAGGAGGATGACTCTAAGCCAATTATGACAGAGGCAAGAGTAGTACAGGCTGGATTTACATACTCAAAGAATTCAATTAATGAAATAGGAACAAGTATACATATGTGGCAAAGTTAATAGAGCTATAAAATACCCCACCCTCGTAATTTGTGAAGGGTGGGGTATAATTTATTCTGTAACTATAAAATCTTCGGAAGCTGGTCTTTTAGGTAAGTTTTCATTATAGTAGTCTAAGAATTCTTTGCTGTCTGACGTAAAGTAATATCTATAACGTGCAGTTTCTCCATTTCCAATATCAACGACAACAAAACAGTCATATACCTGATTTCCCAAGCTACATGTATCAGCCTTGTGAGCATTTATCATATCAAATGCTGTTTGCATATTTTCAGCCTTGAAAATTGCATAGGATGTTGAATGATTTATACTAATGCTGTTAACCTTGTTATTTTTAAATGCATCACTTATTTGTGCATAGTTATTATCATTTGTAGCCTTGTTTAATTCAAACCAATAATTAAGAGTTTTAGGTACATATGAATTAATTTTAAGGTCAAATGTGGCGATTTTATTATCATAGATTGTAAAACCACTAAGACCTGATAGGTCTGTTCTATCCATAGCATAGTCTATAAGCTGCTCATCGCTAAGCGATTTTAATTCTTCTATAAGGGTGTTATATAAGTTCTTTTTATCATTATCATTAAGCTTTATGGCTAAACGATAAGTATCTATAACACAGTCGTTATATGAAGGGAAGAGTCGGTATTTAGCTACATTTTTTTGACTATAGTAGGTAAGCTCTAAAAATTTAGAACCGTCTTCTTCACCGTCAAAATATACATCACGATAATATTCCTTACCATCCACACATATAGCAAGAGTAGGATATACGGTGCCTTTTCCTCCTAAAAAGGATGCGTCTGGATTTTGTGAATAATACTTTAGTCTTGAAGAAACCATTTCTTTTAGGGCAGGGTCATCATATTTAATTTCTGCGGTTATATATTCGAGGAAATTAGAATCATATGAATAATAGTCATCTATTACTCTGATATATTCAATTTCATCTGTTTTTGGAGTAAAATTCATATATTTATTATACTCTAAAAGAAGACCTCCTATATATGTCGCATTTAACAATATTACAGATATAAGAACCGGAATAAATACCTTTAAATTCTTAAGCGTTCTGGTCATAACGAATTCAAATAGTATACAAACCATAAGGGCGACTAAGTACCATTTTACTATATCAAATACAGAATGATATTGTTCCTCGCCCACCTTGATTATTTTGTGATAAATTAAATCGGCAGGATATATGCAAGTAACAAATGTTAAGCATATATTTAAGAATAATCTTACCGGCTTAATAAATGTAAAGCTTGCTGCTGATTCACTACGTCGTTTATTAAAGAAAATAATTGCCACAATATAGCATATTATTCCAAGCGCGAGGCTTGTAAGAATACGTGTTGTATTATTGAATAAATTATCATCATAAGAAAATATCATTGTTGGCAGAGTATGGTTATTTATGTTAAAAATACCAAATATATAGTCATCAGCGGCGCTGATTGCAGTTTGGCGTATCGTATCTGTCATAGTTTCTATTAATGCCATAGGACCTATAAGAATTACTCCGCCAATGATTAGATTGTTAAACACTGTTCCACCAAGTGAAAAAGCAATAATGATAATACTCATAACAAGGAAAGAGTTAAAAAATAGATTTAGCATTTCTAACATTGAAATCTTGTATGAGATAACATATAAATCAAGAACAAATGTATATATAATTGTAGTGCAGATAGCATTTATTATGAGGAAAACAGCTACCATTGTCATAATCGCTACACTAAAGCTTATAACGATTGAAACTCTTGTGAAAGGTATTGAGTGATAAAAGTCACTTGAATTACGTTTGCACATAAATCTAAAAAGAACAAAGGTCATAATTGGTGTAAGCAAGTAAAATGAAAAAGCCATAGTTGAGTTGACACCATAAAAGGTTGTCATTGTTAGCTGGAGGACAACATTTTCGGAAAAGAAAAGCAGTTGATAGCATAGTGAAATTATTAAAAATGCTATTACAGGTATTTTCAACTGACAGAGTGCATCCTTATACAGACTGAAACTAAAATATTTCTTCATTATTTAACCTCCTTTTCTAATGACACATCAAAATCATAGCCTAATGCAGCCATTTCATATGTAAATAATTCTTCGAGCGAAAGTGGTAATATATCAAGTAAAACTGGTGAAAGTGCATTGAATTTTTCAATTATATCATCATATTCGCCTCGAGTTATAATGGTTGCAACAGAGCCATTTTGCTTGTAATTTAATATCTCAATGTCTTTAAATAAATCCTGTGAAAAATCAAAATTAAATGCAATCTGAACTTTATGCAGAGTGGTTTTTATGTTTTCGACGTTACTTTGAAGAACGAGCCCACCCTTATGTAAAAGTGCAAGCTGGTCGCAGATATCTTCTAATTCTCTAAGTGAGTGTGATGTAATAATTGCTGTTGCGCTACGTTCAAGAACATCTTCACATATAACCTTTTTAACTATATTACGCATAATTGGGTCTAATCCATCAAAGGTTTCATCAAAAAAAAGATAAGTTGGCTTAGCTGCTAATGCAAGAATTGTTGCAGCCTGTCTTTTCATACCCTTTGAAAATGTATGTATAGGCTTTTTAGGATTGAGCTTAAATGCTTCTGTTAAAAAGCTAAAGCGCTCATGGTCATATTGTGGATAAATACGTTTGTATAAATCGGACATTCTGTTCATACTTGCGCCTGGAAGAAAGAATAGTTCGTCAGGGACATATGCAATCTTTGCTTTGGCACTTGGGTTGTCAAAAATTTGCTCGCCATCAACTAATACCGTACCATCATCTGGTTTATATACACCAGTTATCATACGCAAAAGGGTTGATTTACCAGCACCATTTGACCCTACCATTCCATAGATAGAGCCATTTGGAATTGTGCAGGATAAATTGTTTACTGCTGTAAAATCATTAAATTTTTTGGTTAAGTTACTAACTTCTATCATAAATTATACTCCTTTCTTATAAATGCTTTCTATGCATTCAATAAGCTCATTTTTACTAATACCAGCCATTAAAAGATCCTTAGTAATATTTTCAAACTCTGTTAAGCGCTGTCTTCTTAGCTTATTGATAATATCCTTAGCTTCAGATGCAATAAAACATCCTTTTCCTGGGACAGAATAAATAAGACCGCGCCTGTCAAGCTCAGAATAAGCCTTCTGAACTGTATTAGGATTGAGTGCTAACGAAACGGATAAGTTTCGAACAGAAGGAATCTGATCATTAGGCTTTAAAATATCTTTTAGTACAAAGGTTTCAACCTGTTCTATAATCTGCAGATATACAGGTGTTCGAGACATTTGGTCAATATTGAAAATAACAATCACTCCTTTATGTGTACTATGGTTACTAATACAGTAAGTATTGCATATAATAAAAAATTTGTCAATATAAAAATAAAACTTGAATGAATTTGTCAGATGTTATACTATATAAGTAGGAGATTAAGGAGTAAAAAGATGAAATTTGTCAAGGTTGAGAGTTTAACAGGAAAAGAATATCTTGCTAAGGCTATCAATAGTAAGTCAGGTGTAGTCCTTATTGATGAGAATACGCAGTTACGACAAGAGTACATAGATAAGCTTGTCGAATTGGGTATATTTAGTGTGTTTATAAAAGACGATGAAGAAATAGAGCCAGCTATGGAACCGGTTAAAGAGGCAGAACCTAAGCCAGAGCCACTAAAACCTGAAAAAAAAGAAAAGGTGACAAAGACTCCTCCTAAGCCAGAGCTAAAGCTTGTAGACCATGATAAAAAGTATACATTAGTAGAGACCAAAGAAGACAGTCTTGTTGTTGTGCGTGATGTCTTGACTAAGCATGTTTATAAGCATAATCAGGAATTGAAAGAGCTTGGTAACGTAGCAGGCAAAGTTATAGAAGCGGTTGTTGAAGAACCAGAGATTATAGAGGCAGTAACTGAGATTCGTAATATAAGTACGGACCTTTATTCACATGCCATAAATGTAAGTATGCTTGCAACAATTATGGCACTTAGATTAGGTATGTCAGAAGAAGATATAAGAATAGTATCTATAGGCTCTATTTTACATGATATAGGCCTACGATATACAGATATTAATTGTGATGGTAAGTATGTAGAAGAGCTGACATTAAAGGATCAGTTAGAATTTAAAAAGCATACAATCAATGGATATACTTCAGTGCAGGAAGAAACGTGGATGCCCGAAAAGGTTAAGGAAATTATTCTTTTGCATCATGAATGTATAGATGGTACAGGCTATCCGTTTAGACTCTCGGGAAAGAAACTTAGCCCACAGGTAAGACTTGTGTCTATATGTGATTGCTTTGACTCTATGATAAGTGGTATTGGCAGCAGAAAACACAAGATATATGAAGCTATAGAATATTTAAGATGTAATAGCGAAACTAAATTTGATAAGCAAATATGTAGTGTGTTTATGTCTACGGTAGCGTTGTATCCTGTAGGTACAAAGGTTATATTAAATACTGGCGAAAAGGCAGTTGTAGTTGAACAGAACAAAAAATTTATGGACAGACCAATAGTAAGAGTGACTGAACACGCAAATGGGAAACCGTGCGTAACTAATATTGTAAAGGATTTGATTAAGAGCCTTGATATTTTCATTGTGGACACTCTTTAAAAAAGAGGTGGTGAAAGAATGCATGCATTTTTAAGAGCGCTTGGATTTAAAGCGGTTGATACAGATAAAGAAGAAAAATTGGTTGTTAATGCGTTGGCTAATATACATACGCCAGAAGCAATGCGATTTGAAAACACAAAGGACAACAGAGTATTTGTTATGTATGCACTTACAAAGGAAATGGGGCTTGCAATATCAGGTGTAAGCGATCCTAAGCAGCATGTAGAAGTTGAATTTTACGCACCTTATGTTGTTGGCACAAGAAACACAGAGGTTAATAACATAAGTATAGAACGACTTGGCGACAGGGAAGCCTATGAGGTTGTATGTGAGTCGGTAGATAACGGAACCACACTCATTTTTTACCTTATTAACTCAATGGACTATTATAATGTTCTTAAAAATCGTGGTAAGCTCGAACTTAAGGAAGTATATTTATCAGCACTATCAACTGCTGGAATCATTATGCTTCCAAATGTAAAAAGTAAGGTAGAGGTAAGCCGTGACAGCCGAAAAAATATGATAGAAGCTGCAAGAAATGGTGATACGCAGGCAATGGAAAACCTTACTATAGGCGAGTTTGAGATGTTTAGTAAGCTTAATTCTCGCATACGCAACGAGGACATTTATTCTATTGTTGAAAGTTCACTCATGCCTTGTGGTGTTGAATGTGATAAATATATGATAGTTGGCGAGATTATGGGTATTAAGCGCGTGGAAAATGGTCTCTATGAGGAAGAGGTATGGGTGCTTTCCGTAGATGCTAATTATGTAAAGGTAGATGTCGCAATTAATGCATCAGACCTTCTTGGAGAGCCACAAATAGGACGACGTTTTAAGGGTCAGATTTGGTTACAGGGAATTGTTAATTTTGAATAGATTAGGTGATTAGTATGAAGAAATACACTGATGTGCTGTTTCTTCATACGGCTATTTGTTTCTGAGCGAAAACAAATAGCTCCTATGGCAGGCGCAAATCTGAAATTTGCGCCACCTCTTCTCGATAAAACGCTCAGAAAAGAGGATTAGTATGAAGAGTAATACAATTGCATATATAGCAATGGCTATTATAGTAATAGCGATAGGCGTGGTTATGTATGGGCATTTTACTAAAAAGGATGATAAAAAGCCAGCGTATGATCCGAAGTATTCTGGTATTTTGGATGAAGATTTAGATGATGACAATGTACAATCAGCGACTGAAGCATCAGGAGAAAATATGACACAGGGCTCACAAGAGCAACCAACAAGTGGGACTTCACAAGAACAGCCAACAAGTTCATCAACGGTAGCGCCAACACAACCATCAACTGTAGCACCAACGCAACCACCGACAGATGCACCAACGCAAGCACCGACAGAGGCGCCAACGCAGGCACCTACAGAGGCGCCAACGCAGGCACCTACAGAGGCGCCAACGCAGGCACCTACAGAGGCTCCGGGGCAACAGATAGTAGTAGGTGATTATGTTTTATTAACCTTGGGCAATGGAAAGGCTGCTATTGATAAATATTGTGGCACTGCAGAAAATGTTGTTATTCCATCAAGCATAGGTGGATATACTATTACAACTGTAAAATACAGAGCATTTGATGGTACTGTAAATACATATGGAACGGTTACCATACCAAAGACGGTTACAAATATTGAGCCGGGTGCATTTATGGTAATTGGCAAATTTGTTGTAGAAAGCGGAAATCCTGCATATAAGGTAGGACAATCAGATTTTCTTTACACAATTGATGAAAAGACATTAGTGGCAGGAATTAATTATGCAAGAAATTCAATGAGTAGTAAGGTTGAGACAATAGGAGCATATGCATTTTATGGTTGCAGGGAACTTACATATATGGACTTTCCTGAGAGCTTAAAAACTATAGGAAATTATGCGTTTACGGATTGTTATCAAATTAGAAAGCTAACATATCCGGTTAATCTTACAAGTATTGGAAAAGGTGCTTTCCAAAGATGTGGAGCACTTATAGAGCTTGGATTTTTAAATAAGGATACGGCTATTGGTACCTTTGCTTTTAATAATTGCAACAATATAAATAAAATTTATGGCTATTCTGGTTCAACAGCGCAAGCTCTTGCAACAGAGAAGGGATGTACTTTCAAACTTTGGCCATAAGTAAAATATTGACGATATTAAATACCTTTGTTATAATTGTAGAGGCTTTGCTTAAGGCAGAGCCTTTAATTAGCTTTCATAGTTAAATGGATATAACAAGCCCCTCCTAAGGGCTAGTTGCAGGTTCGATTCCTGCTGGGAGCATATCGGACTTCTGCAACAAAGTTGCAGAAGTCCTTTAGAAGTTTGACTTGCGTCAAACTTCAGGAATGAGAACGAGGGCGATAAAAGTCCTTTAGAAGTTCGACGTATGGTTGCAGATTGGAGGCATTGATATGAATTATATAGTTATTGATATTGAGTGGAACCAATGTGCAAAGGGTAAGGAATATGGCCTTGCAGAGCTGCCATTTGAGATTATCGAGATAGGTGCTGTTAAGCTAAATGAAGAACTTAAAAGAGTAGATACATTTTCGAGCCTTATTAAACCACAGCATTACAAGCAATTACACAATATGATAGATATGCTCGTTCACATTGATGAGGAACAACTGCAACGAGAGGGAAAGCCTTTTGTAGAGGTTATGGAAAGTTTTTTAAACTGGTGCGGTGACGACTATATGTTTGTAACATGGGCTGACCGTGATTTAGATATTATACAAAGTAATCTCGAGTTTTATGAAATGGATACTTTGGGCGAAGGACCAGTGAATTTTTATGATATGCAAAAGCTTTTTAGCATTGATAAAGAGGATGGAAAAGAAAGACGTTCGTTACAAAGTGCGATTGAGATGCTTAATATTAGTAAGGTGGCAGATTTCCATAGAGCTTTAAGTGATGCAGAGTATACTGCCAAAATTATGCAAACAATTGATTTTGCCAAGGTAAAAGAATATTTTTCGATTAATACTTACAATCCACCTAGTGAAGATGGTGAAGAGATACATGTTGTCTTTCCGACCTATTATAAGTACATTTCAAAATGTAAGCCAGAGCGTCAAATGCTAATGACTGACGTTAAGGTTACACATAGTTATTGCTATCTTTGTAACAAGGAAATGAAAGTTCTTGAAGATTGGTTTGTATGTAATAATCGTCAGTATAGAGCACTATATTATTGTGAGGAGCATGGACTTATTAAGGGCAGAATTAAGATAAGACACACGCATGATGGTAATTATTATGCTATAAAGGTGCTTAAACAGACAACAAAGGAAGATGCAAGCAAGATATTTACCAGAAAAAATAAAACATTTTAAAGTATAATTAAGTTTACAAATTTATAATATGGCGCAAAGGAGGTTTTTATTTATGAAGAATAAAATCGCATTTGTGCCATTTTTATTGGCGATGGCACTAGGCATAACGGCATGTAATGCTAAGAATAATAATGGACAGGAAGAAACAAATAGTGCGGTGGTAGATATAGCGGATATTGATTTTGCCCAAAGCGAATCTGAAATGTTTAGCGACCGTGACTATGAAGTGGGATACAGTGAGAGTGATAAGATAAATATTGAGCTTAAAGGTGACAGTATAAGTTGTACTTCAACCAAAGTAAAGATTGAGGGAACTAAGCTTACGATTATGGAAGAAGGCACATATGTGTTTAGTGGAAGTTTGAATGATGGAATGATTATCGTAGATGCTAAAGAAACGGATAAGCCACAGATAGTTTTAAACGGCGTGAGCATAAACAGTAGCAGTAACGCAGCCATATATGTAAAAGAAGCAGATAAAGTATTTGTAACCTTAGAGAAAGGTAGTACGAATACACTTTCAAACGGTGGAACATTTACAAATATTGATGCTGTAATATTTTCCAAGGCGGATATTACATTTAATGGCTTAGGAACTTTAAAAATTAATACAGCTGCGGGTCATGGTATTTCGGGCAAAGATGACGTGAAGGTTACAAGCGGTAACTACAAGATCAGTGCATCAAGTCATGGAATAGATGCAAATGATAGCGTAAGGATAACAAATGCTAGCTTTGAAATAGAATCTGGCAAGGATGGTATTCACGTTGAAAATGCAGATGATTCTACGAAGGGTTTTGTATATATAGCAAGTGGCACGATAAAGGTTATCTCTACTGGTGATGGAATTAGCGCTGGCGCGTATATGCAAGTTGCTGATGGAACGATAGATATATTGGCTGGAGGTGGCTATGAAAATGGCGAAACCCATACAAACCAAGGAGGAATGCCAGGAGGTATGCCAGGCAGCAATCCTGGTAGACCAGGTGGACGTGCAATAGAGGATATAGAAGAGACTAGCGATGATACAACTAGCACAAAAGGTCTTAAGGCTACTGGAAGCATACTTATAAGTGCCGGTAATATTAAGATTGATTCGGCTGATGATGCAATTCACTCTGATGCATATATTTCTATTAACGGCGGAAGCTTTGAAATGGCAAGTGGCGATGATGGTATTCATGCAAATGAAACACTTTTGATTAATGCAGGTACAATTAATATAAGCAAGTGTTATGAAGGGCTTGAGGCACTCAACATTACAATTAACGATGGTGATATTAGTTTGGTTGCGACAGATGATGGTCTAAATGCAGCTGGTGGTAACGATTCAAGTGGATTTGGTGGAATGGGCGGAAGACCAGATATGTTTGGAACTTCTTCTAATGCGGCAATTAACATCGCAGGTGGTAAGCTTTTTATAAATGCATCTGGCGATGGCATAGATGCCAATGGAACACTTACAATTTCTGGTGGTTATACCGTAGTAGAAGGACCAACAGTTGGAGATACAGCAACGCTTGATTATGATAATAGTGCTGTTATAACTGGTGGCACATTTATTGGAACAGGTGCATCAGGAATGGCACAAACCTTTAGCTCATCGACTCAGGGTGTTTTTGCAGTAACTACAGGAAACTGTCAGGCAGGAACGACAATTACACTTACAGATAGTGAAGGAAATGTTGTTGTTACACATACGCCACAACAGAATTTTGCAGTGGCTATTATAAGTACACCAGAAATGGTTTCGGGAAACAAATATAAAATTACAGTAGGAGAAGCTTCGGGAGAATTTGAAGCGAATTAATATAGAAACATCATATTTTTCGAAATGACGTTGATATAATTGATGTTAGGTGGGACTGAGGCGGTTGATAAGTGGGAGGTTAAAATAGCAAAAAATACATATGATAATTCCTATAATCAACTATTACAAGGAGCCAATAACAGTACAAGGAAAGCCATCATAAAATGGACCTATTAAGATAGAATACAGACATATCAAATAAAAATATAGCATTGCATATTTGCAGTGCTATATTTTTAATATCGTCTATATTTTAATGAACGTCCGTATTTAGTGCAATATAAAACAATAAAGTACGTGATAACTACTATAACAATAAGACTGGCAGCTATGATAGCTACAATAAGCCAAATATTAACAGTTATCATATTGTTTGCGCCAGTAACGTTAGCTGTGCTATCGGTAATATGCGGTAAATTATCGTTATATGAATTATTTGCTACGGCAACCAGTTTGCCGGTACCTACTACGTAATTATTGTAAAGTAGGGATACATTTGCAAAGCAGTCCTCTGAAAAAGAGGTACTTATTGTAAGATCATCTACACTTATACCTTCTGGTAAGAGGACGCTAAGATTATTATCGAGCCCTATTGTAAGTGAGTTGCTTGGAAATACATTATTTAAAAATGCAGTATTATTGTTGATTGATAGCATTTCAAGTAGGCTTGCATTGTCGATGTTGACTTTGCTAAAGTAGTTAAATGCATAATCAAAAAGATTAGTAGTATCTGTGTAGCAAGATGGATTTTCAGTGCCCATAAGTACACAGATAAGTCGTATGTTATCCTTTCTTGCAAAGGTCACAAGAGTAAGGTTGCTTGCATCCTTTGAATTCTTTTGACCTATTTTACCGCCAACACAATATTCGTAGGCGTATTTTTTGCCCTTTAACATAGCGTGCGAGTTAGAAAGATAACGTGGCTGCTTATACTTGTTAGTTGCAGGTATAGTATAAGTCTGTGTACTGCCGGAAATATCCATAAAATCCTGATTATCAAAGCAGGCTCTTGCAATCATAGCTAAGTCATAGGCTGTGCTGTAATGGTTAGCTTCAGCATAACCACTTGCGTTAGTAAAGTTAGTATTAAGCGCTCCAAGCTCTTTTGCTCTGCTATTCATTAAGGTTGTAAATGCAGCCATATAACCAGAAACGTGCTCACCAAGCCCATATGCTGCTTCGCAAGCAGATTTCATAAGGATGCATCGTATAGTTTGCTCAACGCTAAGCTGTTCATTTGTTAAAATACCTTGATTAAAATCACCTGGAGAATAGCTGTGAGTAGCATCATGGTGAAAGGTTACGGTATCACTTGGACTACATTTTTCAAGTCCGAGAAGTGCTGTCATAAGCGCAGTTGCACCATAAGGATTGGCAGTTGCATGCTCATCCTTAGCGTATAAAACAGCTCCGGTATCAGCATCAATTAATATAGCACTTTTAGCCGAAACGCTTGGAGCAGCAGGCCATTCAGCCGCCGAAACATCATGTGGTATATATATAATCAATAAAATTAATATCATTAAAAACGCAAAAACTCTTTTTTTCATATTTAGAAAACCTCCACAAATATTATATGCTATTTTTGTATTGCTATCAACAATAAAAGTGTGTTAAGATTATAAAAATGTTATGTGATAGCGGAGGCAGTTATGAGATTAAGAAATGTAAAAGGTTCCAGAGAAGTAATGCAATCAAGTGAATACGTTTTTGCTGATCCAAAAAGTATGGCTGGAACATGGAAGGATATATTTGGAAATAATAATCCAATACATATAGAGATAGGCATGGGAAAGGGAATGTTTATTACCACACTTGCTATGCAAAATCCTAATATCAATTATGTGGGTATTGAAAAATATTCAAGCGTTTTGATTCGTGCGGTTGAAAAGCAGAATGAGCTTGCGCTACCAAATCTTAAATTTATAAGAATGGATGCAGAGGGCATATGTGATATTTTTGGCAAGGGTGAGGTTGATAAGATATATTTGAATTTTTCAGATCCATGGCCAAAAGATAGACACGCAAAAAGAAGACTTACATCAAAAGAATTTTTTGCAAGATACGATAAGCTTTTAAAGGCTGACGGTGAAGTGCATTTTAAAACAGATAATAGGGATTTATTTGATTTTTCAGTAGAAGAGGTTACGAATGCAGGCTGGAAATTAAAGGCTGTAACATATGATTTACACAACAGCGATATGAATGAAGGCAATATAATGACAGAGTACGAAACTAAATTTTCAGCAGAAGGTAAACCAATTAATAAACTTATTGCAAACAGATAGCATATAATATATAAAAAGCGTCGGAGACATATATGAGACACAAACGTAGGAATTTGTTTTTATGCTGTAATAACGTACGTCATTCCAAGCTCAATAAGCGATTAATATGTATAAAAAGAGCATTTGACGAAATAGATGCTATACTGAATAGGTGCAAATGATATTTTAGGAGGCAATGTTAATATGATATATAACAATATTTTGGAGGCAATAGGGCATACTCCAATAATACGACTTGGGAAAATGGTGCCAGAAGACAGTGCACAAGTACTTGTAAAGTATGAAGGTTTGAATGTTGGAGGCTCAATTAAGACAAGAACTGCATACAGTATGATTATGGCTGCAAGAGCTGAAGGTCTTATTAATGAAGATACCATAATAGTAGAGCCAACAAGTGGTAACCAAGGAATTGGACTTGCGCTTATTGGCGCAGTAATGGGCTATAAAACTAAAATTATTATGCCTGATTCTGTTAGCGAGGAACGTAGAAAATTAGTAAAGCATTATGGAGCGGAAGTAATTCTTGTACATGATGCAGGAGACATAGGTAAATGTATAGATGAGTGTTTGCAGACAGCACTTAGAATGGCTAAGGAAGATAGTAGAGTATTTGTACCACAACAGTTTGAAAATGTTAATAATCTTCTTGCACACAAGCATCACACAGCGTTAGAGATATTAGAGCAGGTTGGTGGACCGATACATGGCTTTTGTTCTGGCATAGGTACAGGTGGAACTATAACAGGAATAGGTGAAGTGTTAAAATCACAGAACCCAGATATGACTATTTGGGCAGTAGAGCCGGAAAATGCAGCAATACTTGCAGGTGGCAACATAGGAACACATTTGCAAATGGGCATTGGCGATGGTTTAATCCCTGCAATATTAAATCAACAGATATATGATGATATATATATTGTAACAGATGAAGAAGCTATTGAGACAGCAAGAAATCTTGCAAGATTAGAAGGTATTATGTGCGGTATTTCAAGTGGAACAAATGTTGCAGCAGCAATTAATTTAGCAAAGAAGCTTGGCAAAGGAAAGACTGTTGTTACAGTGCTCCCTGATACAGCAGAAAGATATTTTTCGACACCGTTATTTGAGGAATAAAAAAGATTGCGCATTAAGCGCAATCTTTTTTATCATTTAGATATTAGATTCATTTTCAACCATTGTCTTTTTAATATGATGAGCTAAATCAGTATTATTTTCATCAAAGGTAATACGCTTAGTTTCCAATCTGTAATCAACAATTCTGTTAATGATATAAACGATAACTGCAACAACAGGAACCCCAAGGAACATACCAAGTACACCACATAGACTTCCACCAACGGTAACTGAGAAGATAATCCATATAGGTTTAATACCAATAGAGTCTCCTAAAATCTTTGGACCAAGGTATAAACCGTCAAACTGCTGAAGCGCTAAAATAAGTACACCAAATATCAACATTTTCACAGGGCTTACAATAAGTAAGATAAGAGCGCCTATAACTCCACCGATATATGGTCCGAAGTAAGGGATTACATTAGTAATACCTACAATTACACTAATTAAAATAGGATAATCAAGTTGTAATAAGGTCATTGCTATGAAACATAAAAGTCCCATAATAATTGAATCTACAACTTTTCCAAAAAGGAAACCACTAAAAATGTGGTGAGATTCCTTTAAAATATCAACGATTAATACAGTAATTCTCTTCGGGAATAAGGCATATAATAATCGTCTAAAGCCTTTTTTGAAATGATTTTTATCAAAAAGGATATAAATTGATACTATGATAGCAATAAGTAAATTGAAAAGCATTTTTACAATATTGATTGAAGCATCAAGTACGAATGAGATAATGTTAGGGATAACACTGGTTACTTCAGATAATACCTGCTCAACAACATTTGTTTGTTTTAACGAGTCTAAAATTTGATTAAAATCAATAAAATCAAGTTCTGGATGCGATTTAGCAAAATTGACAACAAACTCTTCAGCCATAGTGTACCAACCCGGAATTCGTGCTACTAAATCAGAGATACTTTGTCCTACCTGAGGGATAATGAATATGATAAGTACTGTTACCACACCAATAAAAATGATGTATGTAACTATTATAGCAAGTATACTTTGCAATTTTTCCGATTTGAGTTTAAGTTTTTTTGCAAAAAATGTATCTCTAAAAAATACATTCATTGGCGAAAGCATAAATGCAATAAATGCTCCGACGATGAACGGTGAAAGTATTGAAATAACATACTTGGTAACCTCAACTGTTTTGTCCCAGTTATAAATCAGCTTCCACATAATCAGCCCCATCAATATAACAAATAAGGCATAAATAGATATTGTAAAATATTTTCGATTCGCTTGAAATTTATAAGCTTTATTGTGTCTGTTTTCCATATTTTATCTCCTTGTAATATTCTCATCGAATTTATTATAGACACTTTTAATACGCTAAGTCAATAAAAACTTTAACTAAGATTTTGTTTGTGGTATAATTAAATAAATATTAAAAAATGTCGATATAAAACGCATAAACTTTAATTTCAAGGAGGAAAAAATATGACAAATTTAGAGAAATATAATAATGCATTTGTAGAAGGCTTAGAATTATCAATTGATGAGGTTAATGAAAGTCTTACATATCAAGGAATAACAAATTGGGATTCAGTAGGACACATGGCTTTAGTGGCAGCATTAGAAGATTCGTTTGATATAATGCTTGATACAGAAGATATAATCGATTTTAGCTCATATGAAAAAGGAAAAGAGATTTTAGCAAAATATGATGTGGTTTTGTAATATAAACCTATAAAAATAGGAAGGTACTTAAGATGAAAGCAGTTATATTTGGTAGTGGTGGTGTTGCGCTAAGATTATATATGGAATTAACTGAAAAATATGGAGAAGATTATATAGAATTTTTTATTGATTCAATGCTTGAAAAAGAATCTTTTTGTGATAAACCTGTGTATTCGTTACAGGATTTAGCAAAGATGGATTATAATCAATACAAGTATTATTTTGGGACAATGTCCAACCAGCTAGGGATGAAAAAGGAATTGCTAAAAATAGGAGTTGATCCTAAGAATTTTTGTGAAGAAATGGACTATAGTGAGGACAAATTTACCCAGACAGTTAAGGATTTTAACAGCATATTAATATATCCTGTACCTACGGATGATATCCACGAAATATTGGAACAGGATTTTAGATATTATTTTTCAGAGTATTATGATAAAATAAGTATCGATTATGATATGACAAGGCCTATTACAGGATATGACATTGTTTTGGTGTGGAATAAAAGACATCTTAATGACGATGTTTTATTAGAACACGATAAAGTATTTTGCATTGACGAAACCTTTTATATAACTATTAGAGGAAGATTAATGGCAAAGATGTATTGGATACTATATACCAATGATAAAGGATTTTCTTATAGGGATAAATCAAAGAAAATCTTTAAAAATGTAGGAAATAGTACCTATGAGAACGGATACATATTTGCAAGTGGCCCTTCGATAAAGGACGGATTAGAAAAATTTCTTACAATGAATAGAGACAATTCATTAAGAGCAGTATGTAATAGTTTTGTATCTTCAAAACAGTACATGGATATGATAAAGCCTAATGCATATTTTATAATGGACAGCAAATTTATAGGTGGGTTTTTAAGAAATATTACAGCTGATATTTGTGATTATGTTAAAGAAAATGATTGCTATCTGTTTGTTCCTGAGCATTGGGTTCCATTATTAGTAAATAAATTTGGTATTGAGAATAAAATTGTAGGCTTGGAGATGGATGCAGATGACATACATTTTCCGACAGATGATAATTTGAAGGTATATGCAAAAGCGGCAAATGTTATTACAACAACGGCGATACCTGTAATTTCTCGTTTTGTAAAGCAGATTTATATAACGGGCTGTGATGGACAGGATGAAAATGATATTCCTGTTTGGACACATACAGAGGATTTGTTTGATTTAGATACAGTAAAGCTGGAAGGCGCACGACATATAATTGATTTGATTGATTATATACAAAGACACAATATGAATTATGAAAGAGTAATAAAATATGGCGAAAGTCTTGGTGTTAAATACGAGTCATTAACTCCATCATATATTCCTTGTCTGATGGAACGTTATAAGGGTTAGGACGTGATTTTATGTACAAAGGTAAAACATTTCTTGCAATAGTACCAGCAAGAGGTGGCAGTAAAGGAATTCCATATAAAAATATAGCATTGGTTAATGGAAAACCTTTGATTTCATATACGCTTGAAGCGGCAAAAGCATCTAAATATATTGATATGATATATGTTAGTACAGAGGATGAAAAGATTGCCCATGTTGTTAACGAAGCAGGCTTTGAAGTGCTAAAAAGACCTAAGGAGTTGGCAGGCGATACAACTAAGACAATAGAAGTATTGGTAGATATAGTAAAAAAACTTGAAAAAGACTATGATTACCTTGTGTTGCTTCAACCGACACAGCCACTTAGAGAGGGCTGGCATATTGACGAGGCTATAGAAAAGATGATAGACAATTGCTATTCATCTTTAGTAAGCATTTCTCCAGTTAGTAAACATCCTGTGCTAATTAGAAGTGTGAGTGCTGATAATAAAGTAAAGCCATTATTAAATATGAGCAGCACAGTAAGACGTCAGGATTTCGAAAAATATTATATAGTTAATGGAGCAATATACATTAATAACATTAAGGATATTAATATTGATACAAGTCTAAATGATAATGAATTTGGTTATATAATGGATGAAAAATATGATTTAGATATTGATGAACCTTTAGACTTATTTATTTTTGAAAAGAGGGTACAGGAATATGAAAATTGGAAACATTGAAATTGGCGGTAATAATCCGGTATTAGTAATTCCAGAGATAGGAATAAATCATGAGGGAAGCTTACAGGTAGCAAAGGAAATGGCTCTGGCAGCAAAAAAAGCAGGCGCAAGACTTATTAAGCACCAGACGCACATAGTAAATGATGAAATGAGTGGCGCTGCCAAGAAAGTTATTCCAGGAAATGCAGACGTATCTATCTATGATATTATGGAAAGATGTGCACTTAGTGAAGAAGAAGAATTAGAATTTAAACGCTATGTAGAATCTATTGGGATGGAATTTATAAGTACACCATTTTCAAGAGCAGCAGCAGACAGACTTGAAAAATTTGGAGTAAAGGCATACAAGATAGGCTCTGGTGAAATGAATAACTATCCACTTATCAAGCATATAGCAGAGTTTGGTAAGCCAATGATAGTATCAACAGGCATGAATGACATTAAAAGTGTTGCGAAGGCGGTAAATATTATGGAAAGATATGGTGTACCATATGCACTGATGCACACTACTAATTTGTATCCTACACCGACAGAGTTAGTAAGACTTGGCGGAATGCAGGAACTTATGAAGGAATTTAAGGGCGTACCTATTGGATTATCAGACCATACAATTAACAACAATGCATGTATAGCAGCAATGGCATTGGGAGCTACAATAGTTGAAAGACATTTTACGGATGTTATGGAAAGAACGGGTCCAGACATTGTGTGTTCAATGGATGAAAATGCACTTAAAGATTTACTTGTTGCTGCGAGGGAAGTTCCTAAAATGCTTGGAGGAACTAAGGGCGCAGCAAAGGAAGAACAGGTAACTATTGATTTTGCATTTGCCACAGTAGTTACAATAGCTCCAGTTAAAAAGGGCGAAGTATTTACAAAAGAAAATCTTTGGGTAAAACGTCCTGGAACAGGTGAAATTTTAGCAGAGTACTATGAGGATTTGTTAGGAAAAACAGCAGCCTGCGATATTGATACAGATGTACAGTTAGAAAGAAGAATGATAGCAGAATGAAAAAAATATTATTTATAACAGGGACAAGAGCTGATTACGGTAAGATAAAGCCTTTGATAAGAGCTATAGAAGACAGTGATAAATTTGAAGCATATATATATGTATCTGGTATGCATGTTATACCTATGTTCGGTAATACATATAAAGAAGTGTTAAAAGACAAATACAAAAATATATATGTAGATTTTGGATTAGTTCACTCAAATAGTATGAGTCTTAATTTGGGTAATGTTATATGCAGATTAAGTGGATATGTACAACATGTGAATCCAGATATGATAGTAGTTCACGGTGATAGAATAGATGCTATGGCAGGTGCGGTAGTAGGTGCTCTTAATAATATAAAAGTAGCGCATATAGAAGGTGGCGAAATTTCAGGAACAATAGATGAATCAATAAGACATGCTATATCTAAATTTGCGCATATTCATTTTGTGTGCAATGAGGAAGCTAAAAAACGTCTTGTACAGATGGGAGAATCAAAAGAACACATATATATAATAGGTTCTCCAGATATTGATATTATGCTTTCGGACAACTTGCCAACAATGGAAATGGCTAAGGGAAAGTATGAAATACCATTTGATGAATATGGCATACTTATGTATCATCCAGTTACTACAGAATACAATAAGGTTCCAGATAATATTAAGCATGTAGTTGATGCGGTATTAAAATCAAATGAGAATTATGTTGTTATTTATCCTAACAATGATCAAGGAAGCGAATTTATCTTAAATGAATATAAGCGTTTGAAGGATAACGACAAGATTTGTATATATCCATCCGTAAGATTTGAATACTTCTTAACCCTTCTTAAAAATGCAAAATTTGTTTTGGGTAATTCGAGCGCAGGTGTGCGTGAGACAGGAGTATATGGAATTCCTGCTATAGATGTGGGTAACAGACAAACAGGCAGATATTCTATTAACATGATAAAAAATATTCAACATGTAATGGAGAATGAAGAAGCAATCTGTAATGCGATTAAAAATATAGGCAACTATAAGACAAAGGGAAGCTTTTACGGAGATGGAAATAGTGTAAATAAGTTTATGGAGATTTTGAATAGAAGTGAACTTTGGGAGCTTGAATTGCAGAAGAAATTCGTTGAAAAGGAGTAAAATCAAAAAAACAAAAAAAAATTAAAAAAGTACTTGCATTTTATTTTGGTATAGTATATAATACATTTTGTTGCTGATTAAAGCAGACAACTTAATAAGCGCGATTAGCTCAGTTGGTAGAGCACCTGACTCTTAATCAGGGTGTCTAGGGTTCGAGCCCCTAATCGCGCACTTGTAAAGGTACTTTTTTGAAGACGTAAGAGCTTTGGGGAAGTGCTTTTTTATTTTGCAAAGGAGGTCTATTATGTACGTTGTAATGTATCATTATGTTAGAAGGATTGCTGGTAGTAAATATCCAGGAATTAAGGGACTTGAATTAGAATACTTTAAGCAACAAATAGATTTTTTTAAGAATAACGGTTTTGAGTTTGCAACAGTGCAGGATATATACGATAATAATATAAAAGAAAATAGCGTGTTACTTACATTTGACGATGGATATAAGGACCACTATGAAAATGTATTTACGTTATTACATACAAATGGTATTCAGGGTGTCTTTAGTATGCCTGGTAAAATAATCAGGGAGTCTAAGGTACTGGATGTTAATAAAATACATTTTATTTTAGAAAAGTCGGATATACAGCTTGTAAAAAATACGTTATTTAAGAAGATGGATTATTATAGAGGTAATGAATTTGATATACCTGATAATAATACGATATATGAAAAACTAGCGTTCCCAAATAGATTTGATGATAAGGATACGATTTTTGTTAAGAGAACTTTACAGGTTGAGTTACCTGAAAGATTGCGTAATATAATAACTGAAGAATTATTTAAAGAGTTTGTTACAGATAATGAAAAAGACTTTGTTGATGAGCTTTATTTAAATATGGATGATATAAAGGAAATGAAACAAAATGGAATGATTTTTGGATTCCATGGTTATGACCATTACTGGATGAATCGCCTTACAAACGATGAACTTATAAAAGACATCGATAAGGGTATGGAAGTCTTTGATGGAATTATAGATAGCAAAGATTGGATTTGTTGTTACCCTTATGGTTCTTGCAGTGATTCAGTAATAGAAGTTATTAAAGGTATGGGCGCAACAATGGGGCTTTCAACAGATGCAAGGTTGTATAATCCATATGAAGATGACATTTATAAGATTCCAAGATTTGATACAAATGATTTTCCACCAAAAAGTGATAACTACAAATCCTAAAAGGGAGGATTATTATGAAACTTAATTTATATTCTATGAGATTATGCAAGAGAGATGAATATGATAAGTTAATAGATTTTTTTAGAAAATATTGGAATGATAAACATGTGTTTTGCAGAAATAAACAGGTGTTTGAATTTCAACATGGAACTGCTAATGAAGGGGAATATGATTTTGTAATAGCTATACATAATGAAACTGATGAAATTCATGCCGTATTAGGATTTATTTCTTCATCTAGATATGATGGTGGAGATATGGAAAACCCAATATTTATAGCAGGTGCATTATGGAAAGTAAGAGATGATGTTAAGAATAAAGAAGTTACTAAGCTAGGGTTAGGCGTATTGTATTATTTACTAAAGAAATTTCCTAATGCAGCTTATATTACTTTAGGATTAAGCGGATTTGCAAAACAAATTTATACAGCATTACACTTCGAATTTGGGATAATGAAACATTATTATATCGCAAATATGAATATGGAGAGTTTTGATATAGCTTATAAGCCAGCTATAAATAAAATAATGTGTGAAAATGAAAACTATAAGGTTGATTTTATTGAATCTATTCCCGATGAATTTGATTCATATTACTATCCTACAAAAAACAAAGAATATATAGTGAATAAATATATCAAGCATCCTTTTTATAAATATGATCTTTTGGGAGTTTATCATAATGATAAGCTATGTACTATTTGGATTATAAGAAAGATTAAAATTAAAGACCATATATGTTTAAGACTTGTTGATATAATAGGTGATATGTCAGAAATAGAAAATATTCAAGGCAATGTACACAGACTTTTAAGTAAATATAATGCAGAATATATTGATTGCTATAATTATGGAATTGATGAAAATATATTTTTAAATATGGGATTTGTTCAAGTATCAGAAGATACAATTATACCGAATTATTTTGAACCTTTTGAACAGAAAAATGTCGATATATATTGTGCGGCGTTGTCAAAAAAACCAGTGGTTATTTTTAAAGGAGATGCAGACCAAGAGCGTCCAAATCTTTTAGAATATAATAAATATAATTAAAAGGAGGATTTTAATATGGAAAAAAATGTTAAAAATGAAGTAAAGGAAATAATAGCATCAATTTTAGGTGTATCAGTAGATGAAGTTTTAGATGATACAGCAATTGGTGATATTACAGAATGGGATTCATTACATCATATTCAAATTATTTCAGCAATAGAAAAAGAATTTGATATTAGATTTACTCCTGATGTGATGATGGATTTAGAAGATGTAAGTGATATTGTTGAAGCAGTAGAGGAGAGGGTGAACAAGTGATATCTATAGTTGAACAGATATTTAAATTTGGAGAAAGCAAACCAGATAAAATTGCATTCCTTAATGGGAAGGTAAGTTTAACTTATGAAAATATGCTCAAGGGTATTCTTTTTGCAAAAAACAAATTGCAAAAAGAGTATGGACTTGTAAAAGGTGATAAGGTTATCTTGGCAGCAGACAAACAAATGGAGTTTATTTTTGTGTATTTTGCATGTCATTTGCTTGAAATTGTAACTTTACCAATCGCTCCGGATACAAATGCAAAAAGATATGAACTTATAAAAAACAAGGTATGTCCTAAACTTGTTGTAGGATTTTTAGATGAGGATACAAACATTATTACGGCAGAACTTAAAGACTTTTTAGGATATGTGGATGTAGTTGATATTTCACAAATTAGTTTTCCTAATATGGATAGTATTGCAGATATTATTTTTACTACAGGAACTACAGGAATGCCAAAGGGCGTTCAGTTATCGCATAGAAATATTATGGCAGCAGCAAGAAATATAAATACATTTATAGGAAATAAATCTGAAGATGTGGAAATGATAGCATTGCCAATTTCACATTCATTTGGGTTGGGAAGAATGAGATGTGTACTTTCTAATGGACAAACATTGGTAATGTTAGGAAGCTTTGTTAATGTAAAGCGTTTCTTTAGATTTATTGAGGAATATGGTGTAAATGGATTTGGAATGGTTCCGGCAAGTTGGGCATTGCTAAAAAAAATGAGTGGTAACACAATTGCTAATTTTTCAAATCAATTGCATTATATAGAAATTGGTTCAGCACCTATGCCATTGGAAGAGAAGAATAATCTTATAAATTTATTACCAAATACAAGAATATGTATGCATTATGGACTTACTGAAGCATCGCGAAGTGCATTTATGGAATTCCATGAAGAAAAAAAATATTTGAATACTGTGGGTAAGCAGTCTCCTAATATGTATATTACCATTAGGAATGAATTGGGTGAAGAACTTGTATGCGGTGAAGAAGGTGAAATATGTGTTAGTGGAGATGCAGTAACAGTTGGATATCTTGATTTACCTAAAGAGGAAAATTTCTGGGGTGATTCGTTCCGTACAGGTGACTGGGGAACAAAGGACGAAAATGGATATATTTCTTTAAAGAGTAGAAAAAAAGAACTTATTAATGTGGGTGGCAAGAAGGTAAGCCCAATTGAAGTTGAAGAAGTGCTTATGGAAATTGATTTTATTGAGGACTGTGTATGTGTTGCAACTACCGACCCAGAGGGTATTTTAGGTGAGGTTGTTAAAGCGTTTATTGTAACTTCTGAGCCGTTAAAGGTAAAATTAGAATATATTGATGGATTAATAGGTAGCAAATTAGAAAACTATAAACATCCAGCTATTTATGAAATTATAGATGAAGTTCCTAAAACGGCATCTGGAAAGATACAAAGATTATCATTAAAATAAGAAAAGTAGAGGAAAGATTATGTGGCAACCACAAGGATTTTATAATCAATATGTTTTACATCAACCTATTATATTGTCAGGGAATGAGTCTGTAAGAGGCTTGTATAATTATCCAGCTGCTAAAATTGCTGTTATTCATGGTAATTCTTTTAAGGATAAAAAAATATTTGAAGAAACATTTATTAAAAGAGACATTAGATTTATAAAAAGAAGTTGGGAAAATGAACCCGACATAGAAGGACTTAAAGGTACTATAAAGGAGTTAGAAGAGTATAGACCAGATACAATTATTGCGGTAGGCGGTGGCTCTGTTATTGATGGAAGTAAACTGTGTAGGTTCTTTTACGAATTTCCATATTATTCTTTCAATGAAACAAGAATTTCAGGTGAATTATTTAAAACTAAATTTATAGCTATTCCAACGACTGTAGGAAGTGGAGCAGAAGTTTCTTCGGCGGCAGTATTTGTGGAAAAAACAAAAAAAAAGAAAGATATGGTTGTTATACATGAATTACAACCAGAAGTTGTTGTTTATGATGCTAACTATATAGCTAATGCACCAAAAAAATTTTTAGTAATGTCCATTATGGATGCAATGGCACATATTCTTGAGGGATATGTTTCTAAAATTGATAATTCGGTAATGGATATTTTGGCAGAGAAAGCGCTATCTATGATAAATATCGAACTTTCAAATGTTTTAAGAGGCTTGGATATTGACTATCAAAAATTACAGTATATAGGTTACATAGGTGGCCTTGTGCAGAACCATTGTATTGTAGGAGCCGCTCATGCTGTGGCGCATCAGCTTACAGAATATGGTTATTCTCATTGTGAAGCAGTAGCACATTTATTGGTGGCGGTGATAAGACTAAATTCAATTAATGAAGTTGCAAAAAAACGCTATGAGAGAATTGCTAATTTGGCAGGTTTTTCGAGTTTGAATGAGCTTTTGAAATTTATAGAAGAATTATGTGTATATACAGAAATAGATAAAACAAAAGAAAACTTGAAAAGTTTGCTGTTAGAGCGTGTAAATGATATAGAATTTTGTGATAATGTTAAAAGTGATAAAGGAGGTAAAGGTAATCCTGTTGAAATAACAGATGATTATATTTGCCAATTAGTAAGGAGCATTTGATATGGGATTTTTAACCGAAGATTTAGTGAAGAGGTCGCCATTTGAGTATGAAAAGAATGAAAAACAACCCGGTGGACAATTTTATGAGGCCTTAATAGAAGAAATATGTTTTCATTATGATAGTAATCTAATGTATCGCAACTTTTGTGATAATAAAGGATTTAATCCACACAGATTTAATGGTGAATTATGTGAAATACCATCAGTTCAGGTAAGTGTATTTAAAGAGCTTGGAAGTAAGCTTAATAGTGTACCTCGGGAAGATATTAAACTCACACTTCAGTCTTCGGCTACTTCAGGAGTTCCAAGTAGCGTGCCAGTTGATGCTATTACATCAAAGAGGCAGGCACGTTCAATGATTAAGGTAGTTGGAAGCTATATTGGAAATGAGAGAAAACCATTTTTAGTTATGGATGTTGATCCAATGTCGGGATTTAGAGAAATACTCGGCGCAAGATATGCAGCGGTTAGCGGATATTTGAATTTTGCGTCAGAGGTGGGATATTTTCTAAAGGTTAATGACAATAATACTTATTATTTTGATATAGATGGAATAAAATCGTATATAGCTGGGCTTGGTGGTAAAAGCGCAGTTGTTTTTGGATTTACATATATTTTATATTCCGAGGTTGTAAGACCTTTAATGGAACAGGGAATACGCTTTGATTTGCCAAAGGGTTCTAAAATAATTCACATTGGTGGATGGAAAAAACTAGAAAACGAAAAAATAAGTAAAGAGCAGTTTAACAAATTGACAGCGGACTTATTTGGAATTGAAGAAACGGATATAATTGACATATATGGTTTTACGGAACAAATGGGACTTAATTATCCTGATTGTCCATGTGGTTGTAAACATACGCCGCTATATTCAGAGGTTATAGTAAGAGATGTTATTACAAAAGAAGTTGTTGAGCATGGAAAGGAAGGATTATTAGAATTTGTTACACCAATTCCGCATTCATATCCTGGAAATGTAGTGTTAACGGACGATATAGGTGTTATCGTTCCAGGGAAATGTCAATATAATCGAGAGGGAACAAGATTTAAAGTAATTGGAAGATTGAAAAAAGCTGAAATTCGTGGTTGTGGCGACATATTATCAAGCAAAATTAAATTTGCTGATAATGTAACAAATTTATCAAAGCAAATGGAATCAACAACACAATTTCGTAGATATTATGCAGGTAAAGAAGAAATTGTTGAAAACGCAGCAGAGAAAGAAATACAAGATATAGCTTGCAATTTAAAAGATAATTTGAAATGGCTTCGCAGACAGCCAATAGATGCATTAATAGGTCTTATTTCACAAGCTTCAAAAAAGTGGCAGGAAACATCAGAGGCGTTTTCTGTAACACAGGATCAAGGATTAAATTTTTTAATTTCTTGGTGTTCGCCTGAGAATCTAACAAGAATAGCTAATGCGGGTTTGCGTGGTAATAGAAAATGTGTAGATGGTTTTATTGCGTCAGATGATAATGCAGTAACATTTATGAAAACGACATCAAGAGGATTGGTATGCCATTGGTTGGCAGGAAATGTTCAAGTGCTCGGAATGTTTGTTTTGATACAAAGTATTTTAACTAAAAATGTTAATATGTTGCGAGTATCCAGCCGTGATAACGGAGCGTTTAAAGCATTATTGTCGGTATTTGAGGATGAAGTATATACAACAAAAGGTGGATATACAATTAATGGGAATGATTTGTTAAAAACAATAGCAGTAGTTTTCTTTAATCATTCTAACAAAAAAGCAAATATACAAATGTCTATGCTTGCAGATGTAAGAATTGCGTGGGGTGGAGAAGAAGCAGTATCTAGTGTTGCTGCATTCCCATCTAAATATGATTGCGAAGATATTATAATGGGTCCTAAACTTTCGATGGCGGTCGTTGCTAAAGAATCCATAAGTGATGATAGAAAAGCAAAAAAAATAGCAAGAAAATTAGCTGTAGATGCCAGTGTATTTGATCAAACTGGATGTGCATCTGCACATAACGTTTTTGTAGAAAGAGGTTCTTTAATATCACCAAAGGAATTTGCAAAGTATTTGGCGGATGGTATGGAAAAAGTATCAAAACAAATTCCAAAGGGAAAAATGAGTCCAGAAGAATTTGCAGCAGTTCATTCAATTAGAGGTATATTTGACTTTAAGGGAACAGTATATGGTGATGAAGATTCAGTTTGGACGGTGCTTTATGACGAGAAGCCAGAATTAAATAAACCAGTATATTCAAGAGTTGTGTTTGTTCATGCAATAGAAAAATTGGATGATGTGTTACAGTTTATAACAGAGGATATTCAAACAATAGGATTGGCGGCAAATTTAGATAAATCAATGAAATTTGCTATATTGGCATCAGAAAGAGGCGCAATAAGATTTCCTGCATTAGGTAAAATGCTTAATTTTGAATCTCCATGGGATGGTATGTTTATAATGGAACGATTAGTGAGATGGAATACATTAGGAGGTCCATTGGTGTAAGAATTTTAACAGGATGTGAATAAAATGAAAATACTCGTAGATGCAGACGCTTGTCCAGTGTTATCCTGTATTGAAAAACAGGCAAAAGCAAGAGAAATAGAATTAATTTTTGTGTGTGACAGCAATCATATGTTAAAATCTGACTATGCGCAGATTATACAGGTAGAGAGTGGGCATGATTCAGCAGATTTTGCTCTTATTGGTATGTGCAAGGAAAATGATATTGTTGTAACCAATGATTATGGACTGGCAGCACTGGTGCTTGGGAAAAAAGCACGTGCCTTGCATGCATCTGGTATGATTTATACCAAAGAAAATATTGATGCGTTGTTGCTTGAAAGACATTTGACGAAACTGCAAAGACAGGCAACGGGAAGGCGCAGAATAAAGAAGCAGCACATATATATTGAAGAGCACTCAATGGGCTTTAAGGATGCGCTTAATAAAATTATAGATGAAATTACAAAGGAGCAAAATGATGAGCAAGAAAGTTAAATTATTATTACCATGCTATTTTTCATTTTTGGTAAATGGTGCTATGGTATTGTTGGTAGGAAGTATTCTGCCATATCTTATAGAAGAGGCGAATATTAACTATAGCACGGCTGGTGGTATGTTGTCGGCATTTGCTATTGGTAATTTTTTGGCAAGTTTTATTAATCCACCATTGGTAAATAAATTTGGACGTAAGCTTACGATTGTATGTGGCGCTACGCTTATACCGATAAGTTTTTTTGTTATTACACTTATTCCGCCAGTTACGGTTATATACATAATGTTTGTACTTGCAGGTATTGGACGAGGCAGTATTAGTATTTTTAATAATGTAGTTGTAAATGATAATTCGGATGGAAAGCCAGCAGCTCTTAATCTTTTGCATACAAGCTTTGCTGTAGGTGCATTTATTGCGCCTTTCTTAACTTCTATGTATGTAAATATGGGCATTAATTGGAGAGCAATCGTATATACAATCATTGTGGGTTCAACATTATCAGTTTTAGCATATGCATTTATGAAGCTTGATTATAATTTCCCGGCTAAAAGTGATAAAAAGGGCGAAGGTCAGTGGGCATTTGCAAAGAGTCCTGATTTTTATGTAATGGGATTTTTATTATTCTTATATTTAGGACTTGAGAACTGTGTAAATGGCTGGTTTGTTACATATTTTAAGAGTACTGGAATTATGAGCAATACTTATGCAACAAATCTTGTATCAATTACATGGGTTATGGTAATGGTCGGCAGGCTTTTTACAGCAAAAATATCGTCAAAGGTAGATAAGGCAAAGCTTATTATGGTGTATTGTGTTGCCTGTGCAGCATTTTTCGTATTGTTGATTGCTACTAAGAATCTTTCAGTTATTACTGTTGCGATTGCGGGATTAGGACTTTTCTTTGCTGGTATTTATCCAACAAGTATTGCAAATGTAGGTCGTGTTTTAAAGGGCTCTACAACAGGTACTTCAATGCTTCTTGCGATTGCGGCGCTTGGTGGTATTATAACACCAAAGATCGTTGGACTTATAGCGGACGAAAAGGGTATGGTAGCTGGTATTATGATTTTAACAGTTAACGTTGTTGGAATGCTTATATTATCAATAACAAATGTTGTAAGAAGTAGGAGAATTGTAGTTGAAGGATAAAATAAAATACTTAGTAATGGATGTTGATGGAACATTAACAGATGGTAAAATACACATAGGACATGAAGGCGAAATATTTAAGACATTTTCTTGTAAGGATGGTCTTGCAATTCAGGATATTTTACCTAAGACGGATATAATTCCAGTTATAATAACAGGAAGAAATTCTAAAATACTTGAAAATCGTTGTAAGGAGCTTCGCATTGAAAAATGCTATCAGGGAATTAGAAATAAAACAGCTGTACTTGACGAGGTTTTAGCAGGCCAATATACATATGAAAATGTCGCATATATAGGAGATGACCTTAATGATTTGCCATGCATGGAAACAGTAAAGACTAATGGCGGTTTGATTGGTTGCCCAGCAGATGCGGCAAAGGAAGTTATTGCTATAGCTGATTTTGTAAGCGCAAAGGATGGTGGCAATGGTGCTGTTAGAGAATTTATTGAGTGGTTATTGCAAAAATAAAAAAGCAGGTATATAATTAATACATACTATTTTGAGGAGGAATGCTCTTATGAACATTGTTTGGAAAGCAAGAAAAAGAACTTGGTTTGGGTTACCTTGGACATTTACTGTATACACATTGACAGAGGATAAGATTCTTGTCGAAAGTGGTTTATTTACTTCTAAGCAGGATGAAGTAAGATTGTATAGAATTATGGATGTAAGTCTTACAAGAAATTTGATTCAAAAGATTTTCAAGATGGGAACAATTACCTGTGTATCAGGTGATAAGACTATGCCAACGTTCCAGATTAAGAATATTAAGGATTCAAAGAATGTTAAGGAAACCTTATCTAATATGGTAGAGGAAGAAAGAAATAAAAAGAGAGTTGCATCAAGAGAGTTTATGGCAACAGATGATGCAGACGAGATAGATGTATATTAAAGGATAAAGAAAAGACACTTCATTTTGAAGTGTCTTTTATAAGTTCTACGATTGTTTCTACAGCATTTAGGCAGTCACTTTCTGACATTCTCTTTATATAATCATTTCTTTCGTCATAAAGCTTCATTACAGAATTGAAGAGAAGGTCGGAGTTTAAATCTTCTTCTTCAATTACATCTGAATATCCCTGTATCATAAATGAATGGGCGTTTAGTATTTGATCACCACGGCTTGCCTTTGCTGATAAAGGTATTAAAAGTGCTGGTTTTCTAAGTGCGAGCAATTCACATATTGCATTTGCTCCTGCTCTTGAAATGACTACATCAGCCATTGCAAATAAATCGGCAAGCTCTTTATTAATGTATTCAAATTGTTTATAGCCAGCTTTGTTTTTTAGAGCTTCATCAACCTTGCCTTTTCCGCAAAGGTGTACAATTTGAAAATGTTCAAGAAGCTTATCTAAAATGTCTCTTACTGCCTTATTTACATTTGCAGAGCCAAGACTTCCACCGATAATTAAGAGAACAGGCTTATTTGCGTTAAAACCACAAAAATCAAGTCCTGCAAGCTTGTTACCACTTAATAATTCCTTTCTTATAGGACATCCTGTAAGAACTGCCTTTTTCTTAGGAAGGCAGGCAACGGTTTCAGGGAAGTTACAGCAAACCTTACTTGCTTTTTTGATTGCAAGCTTATTTGCAAGACCTGGTGTCATATCTGATTCATGAATTATGACAGGAACCTTATTGGATTTTGCAGCAAATACGACTGGTACAGAAACGAACCCTCCTTTTGAAAATACTATATCCGGATTAAGCTCCTTAATTAGCTTTTTGGCTTCAAAAAAGCCTTTAATTACCCTAAAGGGATCAGTCAGGTTTTTAACGCTCAAATAACGACGAAGCTTTCCTGAGGATATTCCGTAATAAGGGATGCCCTGGTCACTTATAAGCTTTTTTTCTATTCCATCATAAGAACCAATGTAAGAAATTTCGTAATTGTTTGCCTTTAAGCTATCAAGCAGGGCTATGTTTGGGGTTACGTGACCTGCGGTACCACCGCCAGTTAATACTATTTTTTTCATATATGCCTCCATTAAAAATGTCTAAAATTTTTCTTTAAAGCTGCAGTGCTTACAAAGCTCTTCGCACACTTTTCGATTTCTAAAACCATTTACTATATTATGTGCACGCTCGCTTTCAATTATATCTTTAAATGGCGTATTAAATACATTTCCAAGATTAATTTTGCCGTTGCCGTCAAGACAGCAAGGGGTTACAGTACCATCACATAAAATGGCGATTTGGCTTATAAGTCCATAGCAGTAACCATTTTCGTTATAGTAGTAAGATTCTAAATCAGGCCACTCAAAGGAATTATCCACGTTAAGATACAGATTTTTACGTATGGCAAGGCTCTTCTTACCTAATATTGTACCCTTATCCTCGTTATTCCATACACGAAGTGAAAGCGCAGTGGTAGTATGACTATTCATTTCGTCGCAAAATGTAAGGACATTTTTAATATAATCCTCGTATTGCATATTTTCATTAAGCAGTGCGCTATGAATGGAAATGTTAATGCGATGCGGTGGATATTCTTTAAGCACATCAAGCTTTTGCATAAGCAAGGTGCCATTAGTTGTTATGGTTACCTTAAATCCGTAGTTTTTGCAGATGCGAAGTATGTCGCGAAGGTCGTTGTGAAGCAATGGTTCACCTTTGACGTGTAAATAAACATATTCTGCAAATGGAGAAATCTCTTTTGCAATATGTTCAAATTGCTCTACACTAAGTGACGCACTTTTGCGAAGTGTTTTGCTACAAAAGGAACAATTAAGGTTACATATGTTGGTTATTTCAATATAAATTCTTTTAAATCTAATAATAGTAATTCCTCATTTCTTTTATATTATTATAGTATATAATTTATTTGATAAAGTAAAGTTTTTTTGTTATTATTGATGTGTAAAATTGTGATTATATTATTCGGAGGTAAAATATGATAGGTATTATTGGAGCTATGCAAGAAGAGGTTGAAAAGCTTATTGAGATATTAGAGGATAAGAAGGAGACAACTATTGCGAATATGACATATTATCAGGGTAAATATGCAAATAAGGATGTAGTAGTTGTAAAATGTGGAATAGGTAAGATTAACGCGGCTATATGCACACAGATATTAATTGACACCTTTAAGCCAGATTATATTTTTAATACAGGTATTGCGGGTGGTTTAGCTGCCGAGGTTGATATTGAGGATATTGTGGTTTCTACAGATGTTGTGCATCATGATATGGATGCAGTTGCATTTGGTTATCCACTTGGTCAGATTCCAAGAATGGAAGTATTTTCATTTAAAGCAGATGAGGAGTTAGTTGAGCTTGTGCTTTCAAGTGCAGTATCTGCAGGATTATTAGTAAAATGTCATAAAGGACGTGTCGCTACTGGCGATCAGTTTATTGCAACTAAGGAAAAGAAAGAATTTATAATAAAAGAATTTAATGCGGCCTGTGCGGAGATGGAGGGTGCTGCCATTGCCCAGACTGCTTATGTGAACGGTGTTCCATTTGTTATAATAAGAGCTATTTCTGACAAGGCGGATGACAGCGCAAGCATGGACTATCCAGTATTTGAGCGTAATGCTATTAATAATGTTTCTATGCTTACTAAAGAGGTTATTCGTCGAATTATGTAAGAATTTTACGAACGAATTTTATTGCCCTTCCATACCAAATGTGTAATGATTATATTAACATTTGACGTGGAGGGGATTTTTATGGCATTTTTTCTTGAAAGAAATGTAGTAGCGTTAGTAATGCTTTTAATATTCATTATAGGGGTATTCGGACTTGTAACAGTATATGTCGAGTATAAGAGGATGTATGATGATTTAGAAAGTAATACTAATTGCAAAAACAGATTTGTTAAACATATTGTGTTAAAATATGAGAGCATAGTTAATCTTAATATGTCTATTGGCAATACTGAGGTATTTGTAAATAAGCATTTAAAAAGGTGCAATAAGTATGGTATGTCACTTGAACAGATGGAACGCCTTAGCAGGCTGACAATTATTTTAAATACAAGTATTGGCGTAGTAAATGTGCTTTTAGGCTTAGTGCTTGACCTTAATTTAAAGTCAGTTGCAGTTAATCTTTTAGTATCTACATTTTTAGCAATGCTTTTTTATTTTTTGGAGGAACTGTTTGATATAGAATATATGTATGAGAAGCTGGTATTCTTATTTGAGGAAAAGCTTGATGGAATTATGATAAATAAAAAGCCTCAACCGCTTATAGTTCCAGCAGATAAGGAGACTAAAAAGGAAATAAAGCAGCTTAAAAAGCTGGCAAATGAGATTGATATAAGACGTGAAAACGGGAAGATAGTAGAAGAGGTAATTAATCAATATCTTTCTTGAAAAACCGACTCTTTGTGAGTATAATTAAAAGAAAAACAAAGAGGTTATAGTTATATGAATATTGTGATTTTAGATGCGATGACATTGGGTGATGACATAGATTTAAGTATTTTTGAAAGTATTGGTAATCTTACCGTGTATCAAAATACTTCGTTAGATGAGCTTGATGAAAGAGTTAAGGAGGCTCATGTACTTATCGTTAATAAGGTGGCGATGAATGAAAATACTCTTTCAAATGCTACCAATCTAAAGATGATTGCACTTACGGCAACAGGCTATAACAATGTTGATTTAGAATATGCAAAAAAAAGAGGCATTAGAGTTTGCAATGTGAGCGGATATTCAACGCAGTCTGTGATACAGCACACATTTGCACTTATGTTTTATGTATTTGAGAAGCTTAATTATTATGATAATTATGTGAAATCAGGTGAATATACGAAATCTCCGATGTTTACGCATTTTGGAAGAACATTTAATGAATTATACGATAAGACATGGGGCATTATTGGACTTGGCGAGATTGGTAGAGGCGTTGCAAATGTCGCCAAAGCATTTGGAGCAAATGTTATATATTATTCAACAAGTGGCAAGAACAATGATAGTGAATATAAGAGAGTTTCACTTGAGGAATTGCTTGAAATGTCGGATATTGTATCAATTCATGCACCACTTAATGAAGCTACATATCATCTTATGAATTATGAAGCATTTAAGCAGATGAAGAAGAATGCGGTGCTTATCAATGTGGGAAGAGGTCCAATAATAGATGAAAAGGATCTTTTAAGAGCACTCAAGGAAGAGCTTATTGCGGCAGCAGCGCTTGATGTGCTTGAGGTAGAACCGATGCTTAGTGACTCGGTGCTTTTAGAGATTAAAGATAGCGACAGATTAGTTATTACTCCACATATAGCCTGGGCTACAGTAGAAGCAAGAACAAGACTTGTGGCGGAAGTTAAAGATAATATTATAGCGTTTATGAAGGGTGAAGAGCGAAATGTTGTTGTATAACGACTATTCCTCTATTACATGTATTTCAAGATAATCAAAATCAATACTATCGATAAAGTTGTCTTTAGTAAAACGTACGCGGTCATAGCGCTTAAAGTCAGTGATATTGGCATCAAGCCATATTGGCTTTGACAAGTCAAATTCAACACAGCATTTGTCAATAGCGGCAAATATCTTTTGTGTTCTTGAGAGAGTAGTGCTTTCATCGCATATGACTATATCCTTTATAAGGTGATTATTGGTAAATATCTTTGCCCATAAACGAAACATAATAATTTCCATCCTTGTGATTAAGTATACGAACATTATACATATAAGAATGAGAAAATTCAATAACAAAGATGCACCCATATGGGTGCATCTTTAAGTTTTGAAAATAATAATATGAGGATTTTATCAGAGCCAATTAATAGGGGGGAAAAATCAATATGATAAAAGGGAATAATATAACTGGCTCCTTATAAAAAAGTGAGGGATGTAATAGTTATTATTACAAGCTTTATTTTAAATATAAAACGTGATAAAATAGTGTTTAAATATTGAAAAAAGTGTGAACTTTTGATAGCATACACTTATAAAGAAGACTGAAAGGAAATTGATAAAATGATTAAAACCTGGTTAAATCGCGTTTTTATTGATGGTCTTAGCGGAATGGCTATGGGATTGTTCTCTACATTGATAGTAGGAACAATTATTAAACAAATAGGTACATACGTTAAGTATATTAATGGAGATATTGGTAATATGCTTATACTTATAGGAAGCATAGCCTCAGCAGCTACCTGTGCTGGAATAGGTGTTGGTGTTGCTGTAAAATACAAAGAAAGCACGCTTGTAGTTATAGCGGCAGCAGTTGCTGGTATGGTCGGAGGGTATGCAAAGACTATTCTTGCAGGAAGTGCAATATCAGGAAGTGTTACAGTATTAGCTGGCCCTGGTGAACCTTTAGGCGCATTTATTGCAGCATACATAGCGATTGAATTTGGACATCTTGTGTCTGGTAAAACAAAGGTTGATATTCTTGTAACGCCGATTGTTTCTATACTGACAGGTTCTGCAATAGGCTTGCTTGTAGGTCCACCAATAGTAAAATTTATGGATTGGATAGGAAGTATTATTAATTATGCAACTAATCAGCATCCTTTTGTAATGGGTATATTAGTGTCTGTTATAATGGGTATGCTTTTGACATTACCAATAAGCTCGGCGGCTATCGGAGTTGCGCTTAAGCTAAATGGAATTGCAGCAGGTGCGGCAGTAATTGGCTGTTGCTGCCAGATGGTAGGCTTTGCAGTAGGAAGCTATCGAGAGAATAAATTTGGTGGCCTTGTTGCTCAAGGAATAGGAACATCAATGCTTCAAATTCCAAATATTGTTAAGAAACCAATAATATGGCTTCCTGCGATTGTAACAAGTGCAATTTTAGGACCAGTGTCAACAGTACTTTTGAAAATGTCATGCAATGCGGTTGGTTCCGGAATGGGTACGGCAGGTCTTGTAGGACCTTTAATGACTTGGGAGGTTATGGCATCTACAATGCCAGATGCGCTTTTATTTGTAGAGATACTTTTAATGTACTTCTTACTACCGGGCGCAATATGTTTTAGTATAACAGAAGGAATGAGAAAAGCTGGTTGGATTAAAAATGGAGATATGAAACTAAAATTATAAGTAAAAAAATAATAAAATGTCGATATTTTTGGGCAAAATGACTGAAAAAATATAAAAAATAGTGATATAATTAGCACATCTAACAATAGGATGTGCTATTTTCATCCTATAAAGAAATAATTTATATAAGGAGGACATTGATGAAAAAGTCAACTATGAGAAAAGTACTGGCTATTGCTCTTGTAGCAGCTATGTGCGTGGCATTCTTGCCAATGGCAAAGACAACAGCTAACGCAGCAAGCCTTGCAGATAAGAACTATGTTCTTGATGCGGCGACAACAGATGCAACTAGTTTTACTGTAGATAGTTCGGGAAAACTTACAGCAGATGCAACAGTTGGTACAGACGGATTTTTCACATTTTGTTCAAAAGGAACAAAGAACTTATTTAAGACCGGAATTGATGAGGTAGCAACCGATATGGGAGGATATACTCAAGCATTCCAATGCGGTGGTGGTCTTAAGAATAATGGTCAGGCAGGTATTAAGATTGTAATCGAAGAACCTGCAAAGGTTACAGCATATGTTGCAGTTAAGGCAGCTAATGATACAAAACACCATTTCCAATATGCAAAAGAAGGTGGAGATGTTGTAACTTATTATGAGATGGCAAATGATCCAAAGGTAAGTCAAAAGATAGAACTTACATTAGAAGAAGCTGGTACATATTACATCGGTGGTAACAATGGTGGTAACTTCTTCTATGTAGAGGTTGAAAGACTTAAGGACAGTAAGTCATTCTCAGCTAATGATTTAGATACATCAGTATTTAATGCAGAAGGAAAGCTTGAAACTGCCGATACAGTATTTGCTGAATTCCTTTCTGCAACAAAGACAGGTAAAAAAATTAGATACTATGAATTAGGTGGCGAAGGTCAAAAGCCATCAGTTGAAGCTAATGGTGTAACATACAACAAGGTTTTGGTTACAGATGGTAAGGCTAATGTTTCTAAAGAGCAGGCTACACTTAAGTTCACAATTGATAAGAAGATGAGACTTAGCGTTCTTGTAGCTTCTAAGAATGATAGCACAGTTAATGTTACTGTATGGGATGCTGCTACATCTGCAGAAGTAGCTTCTGTAAAGACAGAAAGAAAAATTGGTGCAGGTAACGCAGAAGTTATTAACTTCGTACTTGAAGCTGGTACATACTACCTTGGTGGTTCAGATAATGGTATAGCACTTTACAATTTAGTGTTAAATGAAATTGTTGAATACGAAATGAACGCTAATGAGCTTGAAGCAGCAGTAGATTCAAAATATGAAGCAGATACACCAATTGGCGATGCTAACTATTTTACAGCTATTGGTGTTGATAAAAAAATTGTAGTAAAGGCTACAGATGTTACATATGAAGGCGTAGCATATTCAAAAATGTTACAATTTTCAGGAGATTCAAAGCTTAATACAGGTAGAAACTGTTTAAAGATTAATGTTACAGAAACAGCTAAGATTACTATTATTGCAGCAGCTAAGGGCGATTCAGGTGTTGGTACAGAAATTGGTATTGCTAAGCTTGGTGACAGCGCAATTACACCAGTAGGTAAATTAGCAGGAGTTGATGAAATTGTTAAGGTTTCAAAGACAAATGTTAAACCAGGTGAATATTATATTGCAGCTAAGAAGGGCGCTAACATTTTCTCTGTTCTTGTAGAATACGACCCATTAGAGGAAAAGCAGGTTCCTTGGGAAGATGTAGCTACACCAGTTATTGGTACAGTTACAGTTGATGAAGCAGGTAACTTCATAGTTCCATTTACTGCAGTTATAGACAAGCTTAATGGTGCAGAACAGGTTGCTATTACAATGTATCAGGATGGTACAGAAATAGCTACAAAATATGTTGTTACACAGGAAGATTCAGTAACAATGGCACCATTTAAGAGTGGCAATTATACATTTAAGGCAACAGCAATAAGAACAGGTGCACCTTATAAGGTTAGCGAAGAAGTGGCATATAATGATTATGTATTAAATCTTAAGACACCAGTAGTTATTGCAAGCAATAACAGAGGTGGCGGTAAGTACTATATTGACTGGATTAAGGTTGATAATGCTGATAAGTATGTAATTTCTTATAAGTTAAAAGACAGTACAGGTGACT
Organism: Lachnospira sp.; assembly: GCA_015057605.1. GTDB lineage: Bacteria > Bacillota > Clostridia > Lachnospirales > Lachnospiraceae > SIG291. The sequence continues at coordinate 78,775 of SVDX01000005.1, forward strand.
ACACTGTAATCGATAATATTACAGATGGCCACTATGAACTTTCTGGTTTAACAGAAGGTACATATGAAGTTAAGGTTCAGGCAGTTAGAACAGCTGATAACTTTAACTCACATTACACATTCTATCCAGATGTAACTGCACAGGCAGACAGACAATGGTATGCAGCAGTTGTTGGTTCTGCACAACAAAGTGAAACAGAAGTAACTGATAAGGACGGCAACAAGACAACATATCCATTAATTATTACAGATGAAACAGTTGATAAAGTAGGTATTCTTCCAGCTATTGATGTTACTAATACAACAGGTTCGGTTATGATTCCTTATAACTCAACAGGTAAGTTATCAGACTCAGAAGATGGTTTCAGATATTACTTTACACACATTGATCCTAATACAGAGAATTTCAAGCTTACAGCTACATTCGAAGTATTAAACAACACAGGCAAGGATAACCAAACAGGCTTTGGTATTATCGCAGCAGATATGGCAGGTATTAACTACTATGGTACACCTGACTATTATCACAAATTATTTAACTCTGTTCAGGTTGTTTCGTATAGAGGCGCTGCAACACTTAAGCAAGTAACAGGCTATGTATCACAGGATACATCAGACGGTTCAAATGCTAACAGAACAGAATATACTAAGCCATTCAATGATACAGGATACACATTTGATGTAGGAACAAAGGTAACATTTAGCTTAGAAAAGACAAATGAAAAGTTCATTGCTACATGCAACGGACAAACAATTGAATTAGATGATACATCAATTCTTTCAGTACAAGAAGATGGTTCATTAACAATTGGTGTTATGGCAACAAGATTCTGTGCCGTTAATATCACTGATATTAAGTTTGAAACATCAGAAAGTACAGGTGTTACAGGTGGCGGTAAGGTTGACAAGTTAGCACCAAGCGACAAGATATATTCAACAGCTCAAAGTGGTAGAGAAGATTATACATTTATCCATGCAGCTAATACAGATGGTACATTAGTTGTTAAATTAAATGGAAAAGAAATCTTTAATAAGCTTGTTAAGGCTAATGCAGTTTCAAGAATTCCTGCAACTCTTACAGAGCATGAAAACTTATTTACAACAGAATTCACACCATCAGGTACTTTGGATACACTTACAAGTGTAGACACAAGAAAGGGTGAATTAACAGTTTACTTTAAGCAATATGGTGCAGAAGGTGATACAATCGTAGTTTCACCAGACGCATTAGCAACAGGTACAGGTACAATGGAAGATCCAGTTGCTCTTAGCATGGCGGTTCAATTTGCAAGACCTGGTCAGACAATCCTATTAAAGGATGGTACTTATACTACTTCTGTAACTCTTCCAAGAAGTTCAGGTGGTAACGCAGAAAAGATGGTTACAATTATTCCTGAAACAGTTGGTGGAGTAGTATTTGACAAAGCAGGTATCGTTGTTGAAGGTGAATATTGGCACATCTATGGCCTTGAAGTTAAGAATACTCCAGGCAACGGTATTAAGATAAGTGGTAACTACAACATTCTTGAAATGTGTACAGTACATGGTACTACAAACTCAGGTGTTCAAATTAGCTATACACAGGGAGCAAGCAGAGAAGTTGGTTTATTTGGTTTATTATGGCCATCATACAACTTAATCAAGAACTGTGAATCATATGATAGCTGTGATGCAGCTAGAAACGATGCTGACGGTTTTGCAGCTAAGTTAACATGTGGTGAAGGTAATGTATTCTACGGATGTATTGCTCACCATAACGTAGATGATGGTTGGGATTTATTTGCAAAACAAATCTCAGGCGAAATCGGTGTTGTTACAATTGAAAACTGTATCGCATACAACAATGGTTGGTTAACAACAGAAGAACTTACAGCAGATATTAAGGGCGAAGGTAACGGCTTTAAGTTAGGTGGCGGTAACCTTGCAGGTGGACATATCCTTAAGAACTCAATTGCATTTGCAAATGCAGCTAAGGGTATCACAAGTAACAGCTGCTTCGATTGTGAAATCTATAATTGTACTTCATATGGCAACTCAATTAAGCCAGGTTCAGAAGAATACAGTGTAGGCTTAAACAAGAGAACAACAGACCCAATGGGATGGAAGGTAGACGGATTAATCTCAATGACTAAGGATTCTAACACTAAGTTAGCAGATACAGTTCCATTGTCATTACATTCAGCTACAAACTATGTATATAATGGTAAGACTTCATACAACTCACTTGGTGAAGAAGCAGTAGATGCTTGGTTTGTATCAACAGATGTTACTATTGTTCCTAAGAGAGCAGCAAATGGTACAATTGATATGGGCGGATTACTTGAATTAACAGACAAGGCACCAGCTACATCAGGTGCAAGACTTGACTTAACAAGTGAAAAAGCATTATCAGTAATGCCAGGTGTAACAACTATTACAGATGGTACAATTACGATTCCTGAAACAGGCGATAACAGCAATATGATGTTCTTTGCATTCCTTGCATTAATGTCAGTAGCAGCGTTATGCGTAGCAGGTAAAAAAGTAAAAAGAGCTTAATTGATATAACAAAAAGGATGTCTTCAAAATGAAGGCATCCTTTTTGTGCATTATTGACAAATTGTTAATACAATATTAAAATAATTATGAATTACTTTGATTTTCGAATAAAGGGAAGATAATAAGATGAAAGCGGACAAAAAATATTTAGATAGGCAACTGTTTAAAAAGCTATATTTAAGAAATCTTCATTTTCACACCATAATAATAGCAGTTGCTTCGATATTTATTATGAGTATAATTTTCGTTCCGATGGGATATTTGACGAAAAAGATGTCAAAAACATTAAGGGTATATGATGAAGGTTATATATATGATATGGATGATATGACCTTATTTGCAATATCTACGTATAATACGGTTAATGCAGATAACCTTTCAGATTTCATAAAAAGTTCAGATACAGTATATAGAGAAAAAGTATATGACCTATTTGTAGAGGGACATACTCCAGATGATTATGCATTTGTTGCACCTAAGATAAAGTTAAACAAACGTGAGCTTAGTAGAGAAAAGTATATGTATAAAACATCAGGCAAGCTTAATTATGAGTTAAAGGAAGGTCGATGGTTTGAAAGAACGGCAAATGAAGTAGTAATATATGGAAATGGTTCACTAAAATTAGGAGATACATTTGAAATTAATAATGTAGAATATACCGTAGTAGGAATACTTAAAAATCAAGTGCCAAGTGGGTACATAAATGCAGAAAAAGAAAAAAGCTTGGGAGAAATATTTATTCCATCAAGAACTAATTTTTTCCATAAAGAGATAATATTTAATCCTAATGCTAAAGGGATTTTTGAAAAAACAGATGGTGTTTTTGCAATAGTATTCGATAAGACAAAGTATACTAAAGAAGAATTGGATGAAATAAATGCATTTGGTAATGTAAGAAAAGTAGAAGATTATACCCAATCTATTGAATCACCAACATATGGATTTTTAAGATATATATTTCCAATACTTGCAGGTGGTTTATTTGTAATAGCACTATATATTTTAATGGGTCAGATAAGAGAAAAAGCATCAGAAATAATTATGTTTTACGCATCTTATAATGCACCTAAAAGCTATGTGAGAAACAGGTTTATAGCAGGTATTTGCATGGATATAATTATTGGTATGATAATAGGTATTCAAAGGATGGACTCTAAATTTGACGCATTAAATTATAAATGGGAAGTGTTCTTGGCTATTGTATGTGTATGTGTAGTGGCATATTTAGTTATAAAAAAATATGTTACAAAAAGATACGATAATGAATGTTTAGCTTTAGATAAGATGAATTATAAGGAAAAAAGAATATATAAAGAACTCACACTTTATGATAACTTGGTATTAGTATTTATAATAAAATTATGCATGACAAAAGATAGAGCTCAAATGGTAGCAGAACAATATGTAAAGACATTTTTGTTTAACGAAATTAAGAGTGTATATGTGGCTGCCATAGACGAGAAATATCATAATTCTATTGAACTTGCAATGAAAGTTGCAAAAACAAGAAGTAATACAGTAATTATGAATGAAGATTGGCCAGAAAAAGAATACTTAATATCAAGGATTAAAAAAGAGTTTGGAATTATAGTGGTAGAGGAAAATGTTTAGATTAAAGAATGGTTTTAAACAAGTGTTTAAGGATAAAATATTGAATTATACAAGTAAAGAAGTTGGATTACAATATATTAAAATTATTATTGGCGGCTTGCTTTTGATAAGCATCTTGTATTTCATTTCTTTTGCAACTGGTTCGATACATATAGCTTCTGCAATTGTAATATTGTACATAATATTGTGTACATTTTCTGGTAGCAAGAGCGAAGTATGGAATTACTATAATGGTATTACAAAAAGTCGATATTATGGATTCGTATGCATTATTATTTTCTTATATGGAGTAGGATATATACTAAATAGAAAGTATGAAAAGTATACATAATAACAAAAGGATGCCCTCTAATGAAGGCATCCTTTTTTGTATAAAACTTATGAAATTTTATTTAGAATAGTATCTGCATAATCGGATACTAAAGTAATACGATATGTAGTATAGTTAAATGCTTTATATGCAAGAAACACATATATTGCTAATCTTGCTAATTCAATAATAACTGTTATAAAAATGATTGGATTATCAGCGGCACCATTAATTAAGGAATTGATAATATTAGTTGGTACCTGTAAAAGGAGTCCTAAGAATCCTGTTATTATAGAAATAGCTAAGAATATTATCTGTATGATGAGTGATTGAGCAGCGTGAAATTTAACAAAATCACTATTCTTCTCAACAAATAAAACTATTAATGGTAATGCCCAAGCCAAAAATCCAGCATATGGAATTAGTGCAAATAAAAATACGCCAGCGTACATCAATACGGCCATAATATTAGCTTTAATATTGCCGATTGAAGAATTATGAGGCGCAAAAGAATGATTGTCCATAATGACCTCCTAAATATATGAAAATATGTTATATAGATGATACGAAATTTTCTCATTAAATGCAATATAATAATAGTAGACTTTTATTAAAAACTTATAAAATAATAATTGTGTATATTGTTGATAATTGGTATAATATTACTAAGTGTTTTCTTGTGTGAGAGCCTTGAATAAGAAAGAAAGGGTATAATGATGGAAGAATACGTAGCAAAGATTAATGAGACAATGGCAGAGATACAAAAGGTAGTTGCAGGTAAGGAGGCAGTAATTAAGAGAGTTATTACGGCTATATTGGCAGGTGGTAACATTTTACTTGATGATATCTCTGGAGTAGGTAAAACTACTTTGGCACTTGCGATAGCTAAAAGTATGTCTTTAGACTATAATAGATTACAATTTACACCGGATGTTTTGCCAACTGATATAACAGGCTTTTCAATGTATAATGCGGCAACCGGACAGTTTGAATATAAAGAGGGTGCAATAGTTTGTAACCTTTTCTTGGCGGATGAGATTAACAGAACCTCTTCTAAGACACAGTCTGCACTTTTAGAGGTAATGGAAGAAAACAAGGTGAGTGTTGATGGCAATACTATAGAGATGAAAAAACCATTTGTGGTTATAGCAACACAAAATCCTATAGGTTCTATAGGTACACAAAAATTGCCAGAATCACAGCTTGATAGATTTATGGTGTGTTTATCAATAGGTTACCCTAATTTAAAGAGTGAGGTTGATATTTTAAAGGGTCATAACAGAGAAAAGCAGCTTGATAGTGTAAATGCTGTTATAACAGCAGAAGAATTATATACTATACAAAATGCGGTTAAAGAAGTGTATGCAAGCGATGAAATATGTGAATATGTCGCAAACATTGTATCAGCAAGCAGACAGAATAATAATGTTGAGCTTGGCATAAGCCCAAGAGGTGGTCTTGCTATATTGGCTATGGCTAAAGCAAGCGCATTTTTAAGTAATAGAAATTATGTTATTCCTAATGACATTAAGGCTGTAATAAGAGATGTTGTTTCACACAGAATAGTACTTAACCAAAGAGCCAGAATAAGCAAGGTTAGTGCAGACCAGATTATAGCAGATATTATTAAGGAGATACCGGTTCCATTGATTAAGTAATCGGGAGGCAAATATGACTAAATATAGAATTTTGCACATTCTTATATTTGTACTGATGGTTATAGCGTATATATTTATTGAAAATCCTTATATTCCGGCGATTTTACTTACATATATATTGATGATGTTGGTTGATGGAATCATATTTTTCGTTATTAGATTAAAGGTTAAGGCAAGCATAAGATATCGTGATTATATGATTGTAAGAGGAGATGCAATACGCTTATACCTTGATGTTTGCAATAATTCAGTATTTCCTATACCTAATTGCAAAATTAAGCTAAAGTATAAATATGAAGAAGACAATAAATATACTAAGACTGATGCAAATTTCTTCCTGCGTGGAAAAGAAAAAAAGACAATTGACCTTGATATAGAATGTAAACATTGTGGTCATGTAATTGTAAAGGTTTTAGCAGTAACGATAGAAGATTATTTTGCATTTTTTGCAAAAAAATTTAAGAAATTTAAGGTGCATAGAGTTATGGTAGCGCCACAACCAAATATTGTTGAAAATGTTTCAGTTGTGAAAAATGATGCTGAGATGATTGATAGTGATGAATTTTCGGCTAATAAGCCTGGAAACGACCCGTTAGAGATATTTGGTATTCGTCAGTATCAGGAAGGTGACAGAATTAATAGAATACACTGGAAGCTTACAATGAAAATGCAAGAGTACATTGTTAAGGAATTCAGTCTTCCAATAAAAACTACAGATGTAATATTGATAGAACAATGTGAGTCAAATAAGGATAATATGGACGAGGTGTATGAAGCCGCTATGTCTATTTCATTATTCTTAAACAGTATAGAGCTTATACATAATGTAGGTTACTATGATATGATTTCGGGAAATATTTTCCTTGAAAGAGTTGAAAAGACAGAGCAGTTTACAACAACAATTTCGGAGGCTTACAAGGCAAAGAAATATAAAGAGCCGGTAGTTTTGGATGTTTATAACGATGTAGTTGAAGACCGTAATAAAGGTAATATTTATTATATTACAACTAAGATAGATGAATCACAGTTGGATTTGTTGGCTGAATTGTGTAGAAAGGTAGAGGTTTATCTTATCTACATAGGTGATAAAAATGAAAAGAATACACTGCTTGATAAATTTGAGGCAGTAGGAGTCAAATTAGATTCTATGGAGAGGATACTTTGAAAAAAAATAAGGAATTTAGCTTTAAGATAAATGACGATACTATAAAATCGAACGTGTCTAAGGAATATATAGACGTTCCTTATTATGTGCTTGTAATAGCTACAGTATTTCTTATAAATGCGGGCTTTATAAGTACAGTTAAGGTTGCCTATGACCTTGAAATAGCACCGAGTATTCATATATGTGCGATTTTTTGCTGTGCAACAATCGTGACACTTACAAATATTTTTGTGCATAAGGATTGGCTTAGAAAGATAATTAAGATTTCTTTAGCAGTATTACCGTTGATACTTATGTTTAGAATTATTGTAACGGGCTTATATGACTGTATTAATAACATTTTGTTTTCTTTGGATACAGGTCTTGTGGTTGATTTAAGCTTTGTGACAGAATATTTTAAATTTAGCGAAAAGTATGATGCGCAGGATTATTTTTGGTTGTATGTAATGCTTGTTACAACACTTATTATGACAAGCAAAATGCTTGCTACAAAGGTACCGTATTTTATTATGCATTTGCAGTTTGCCATTATTGTAGTATCTATTGTTATTGGAATAGATATATCATTTTTTGGGACGATGGTTTATGCAGCGGTTTCAATTGCATTTCTTATAATTCGAAGTCGTTTGATTATGAAGGAAACGACAGGGTATGTAATTGTGGCAATAATTGCAGGAATTATAATAGCATCGTCGTTAGTTTCAAGGGCAATAGTTGGTAAAGAACATGAAAAACCAGCATTTGTTATTGCATTGCAGGAAAAAATTTATGATCTTAATTTAGGAAAGCTATACTCAAGCTTAGTGGGTGAAAAACGTGGTCAATTAAATCCTGATGGTCCTAAACAGACTGGTGAAGTATTATTTTTGGTACAAATGGAAAAAATATCAGAGCCATTGTATTTAAAGTCATATGTGGGTAACAGATATACCTCTACTGGTTGGACGGATACAGAATATTTGTACACAAAATCTGACTATAAGAGTATGCGTGAAAAGCTTGTTAGTACAGATTTTAAGCCACACACAATGCAAAGTGAATTTTACAGGCTTATAAAAAAGAAGGATGATTACATTTATGCAACCGGCTTTACCTCAATTAAAGCATTTAGTAATAGCTATGGTGAAGGAAGTATGAATGTATATAAGCTAAATGATAGTGTGGATTATATTATATATCCATATGATGCACATTTAGACAATTTTTCATTTAATACTGACATGCAGCCATATGCTCCGGATATTACTGAGTATACAATAAAAAGAACTCATATAAATAAAAAGAGTTTTGGCACGGTAAGTGGTTATCTTGAGGCTGTGGAGGCATTAAGACAATTAGGTGATTCAAGCACCTATGAGCAATATTTTGGACCAGAAAAAAGCTATCGAAGATTTGTATATGATGAATATACTACTATGCCAAATGGCGTTTTAGAGGATGTACAAAAGGCATGCAAAGGCTATGACTTTGATTCGTATGAAGAAATTGCAGAGTTTACGGACAAATTGCAGGCATATTTTACGGAAAATTATTTTTATTCATTGAAACCTGGGGAGGCACCTAAAGGTAAAAATGAGTTAGAATATTTCTTATATGAAAATAAAAGAGGCTACTGCGTATATTTTGCCACTGCTGCGACTCTTATATACAGAGCAGCAGGAGTTCCGGCAAGATATGTAGAAGGCTATTTGGTTTTGCCGGAAGATATTGGTGAATATGCGATTTCTTACTCGCAGGAAATGAGCATCAATGGGGAACAAAACTATTACAATTATAATCTTTATAATGTAGAGATTACAGACTATATGGCTCATGCGTGGGTTGAAATATATATTGATGGTTATGGGTGGCTACCAATTGAAGTAACACCTTCAGCATATGAAAGACCAAATATAGAAAAGCCAACACAGGAACCTACAACTCAACCAGTAACAGAGGAGCCTACAACAGAGGAGCCTACAACACAAGAACCAACAACAAAGGAAGAAGAAACATCTTCTAATGAAGAGACGACAACAAAAGAAGAGGAGACCTCTTCTAATGAGGAGCCTACAAGCAAAGAACAGGTAACAGAACCTACAAGCGAAGAACCATCAACGCAAGAGCAGATAACTACACAGGCATCAGAACTTTTAGGTGAAGACGGGGATGATGGTGACAGCGTTGGAAATGCTGTTAAGAAATCACGATTGCAGATATACGTAATACTATTGATGCTCTTAATTGTTAGTGCGCTGCTTATTATTTTTATAAGGCATGGCTATTATTCTTACAAGAGACTTAGAATGTTAAAGGCTGAAATAACAAATGCAGATAAGCAAAAGATAATCGATATGTATGAATATTTAGAAGAGCTTTTGGCATATATAGAGCTTGCTAAGGAAAAGGATATGTCCTATAAGGTGTATGCAAGACATCTTAAAGAACATTGTTCTTACACAAATGTTGTAGATTTCAAGGCTATGATAGATTTGGCAGTATATGCAAAATTTAGTGAGTCAGCACAAATTGATGTAAAGGCTGCAGAAATGTTTAGGGACAATTTATTAAAGCTTAGAGCAGCAATATATGAAGACTTAAAATGGTATAGAAAAGTGTCATTTACATTTATTAATAACTTATAATACCATTGTTATTAGGAGGCAACTATGAAAAAATGTTTAAGTATTGTTCTGGGAGTAATTATAAGTATGATACTTATGGGAACCGTTACTGTAAATGCTAAGGATGCGCAAGGTAACGTAATTATAGTTTTAGACCCGGGACATAGTGCTACTGACGGAGGCGCAGTTAATTCAAAAACTGGACTTACTGAGACAGAAGTAGTCTGGGAAATAGCAGATTCGTTAAAGACAGAGCTTGAGACGTATGATGGAATAAAGGTATATCTTACAAGAACAAAGGATGGTAACTATTATCAAAGCGGATGGCTTACAGGAAGAAGTTATGTAGTTAGAGACGGTATAGATGGAAAGGTCGATTTCTTTATAAGCCTTCATATGAATAGCAGTACCGCAGCGGATGAACCATATGTAGCAGGTTCTTATGTATATGCTTCAGTTCATAAGGATCATAAGACCGCTTCTACAGATTTAGCAAATCGTATAATCAATAATTTAAAAAATGATATCGGTATTATCAACAAGCCAAAGGGTGCTTCATATAAGCATTCCACAATAGCAGAAGGGTATGATTACTATACAGTAATGGAAAACTGCACATTTTGGGGTGTTACACCTATATTAATTGAGCATTGCTTTATTAATAAAGCTGATGAAGTGTTATTTGTATCAGACGGTGGCAAGCATGTTAACAAGGAAAAGATTAATAAAATAGCTTTATCAGAGGCAAATGCAATAGTAGATTATTTTAATCTTGAAAAGCGTGTAGTAGAAGCAACAGAAGCAGGAAACAATAGTGTGACACTTGAAAAAAGCTATGGATTTTTAGTGAAAACAAAAAAAGAGCTTGCCACTAATCCTAATTACACATCAAGTAATACATCAGTAGCGGTTGTGGATGCTAACGGAAAGGTGACTGCAGTTGGAAGTGGCAGTGCCGAAATATCTGTGAAATTTGCAGATGGTACAACAGGAAAATGTACAGTTAATGTAAATGAGCCTACAATCATAAAGATAGCAGCACAGTACGAAAAATATTATTTAACATACCTTTCGCAATTAAAGAGCTTTGATTTAAATTCAAAGCTTAGAGTAAAAGCAGTATATAGCGATGGAACGGTTAAAGAGGTAACTCCAACACATGTAAGTATGAATCCATGGGTTGAGGGAATAAATGAAGTAAGAGTAAGATATAATGATTACATTACAAATGTAAGAGTACATTATAAGCCAGCTAACTGGGTACAAGGAACTTTAGTAAATTCTGAAACGGAGCTTCCAACAGGAGCGCAAGACACATGGCAGGAGCCAACAAGCGAGCCGGAAACCAAGGTGGAACCAACAAAAGAACAATCTCCTACTTTAAAAGCTTCGGATACAGGAAATGTTAAGAAAAAGGATAATAATCAATTCCTTAAAGTGATTATTATTTTATTTGTGATATTACTTGTACTTGCAATAATTTTACTTGTATTAAAATATATTCAGGTAGTGCAACAAAGAAATAGGAGAAGAAGACGCAGAAGATAGGGACGGTGATTACTATGCAAATTACATTTTTAGGAGCAAATCATGAAGTTACAGGAAGCTGCCATTATTTAAATGTGGCAGGTAAAAATATTTTAATAGACTGTGGTATGGAGCAGGGAACAGATGTATATGAAAATCAAAGTATACCGGTTAATCCAGTGGAGGTAGATTATGTGTTGCTTACACATGCACATATTGACCATTCGGGTCTTATTCCATTACTATATGTTAATGGATTTAGAGGACAAATATATACTACAGAAGCAACCTGTGACTTGTGCAATATAATGCTTCGTGATAGTGCTCACATTCAGATGTTTGAAGCAGAATGGCGTAACAGAAAGGCAAAAAGATCAGGCTATGCGGAATTTGTGCCTTTATATGATATGGAGGCAGTTGAGGCAGTTCTAAAGCATTTTGTACCATGCGAATATGATACTCAAATAGCGTTAGATGACGGAATAACAATAAGATTTACAGATGTAGGTCATTTACTTGGCTCTGCAAGCATAGAAATATGGGTAAAAGAAAATTCATTTAGCAAAAAAATTGTATTTTCGGGTGATATCGGTAACCTTGAAAGACCTTTAATCAGAAATCCAAAGTACATCAAGGAAGCTGATTATGTAATTATGGAATCAACCTATGGCAATAGAATTCATAAAGCGGTTCCTAATTATGAGGTTGAATTAGCAAATATAATCAAAAGAACCTTTGACAGAGGCGGCAACGTAGTAATTCCTGCATTTGCAGTTGGAAGAACACAAGAAATGCTTTACTACATACAGAAGATAAAGAGAGGTAATCTCGTACCAGAATATGCAGATTTTGAAGTATATGTAGATAGCCCATTAGCCGTTGAAGCAACAAATATTTTCAACAGAAATATTGATAATTGCTTTGATGAGGAAGCATTAGAAATGATTCGAAAAGGCATCAATCCAATTAAGTTTCCAGGCTTGAAGCTTTCGATTACATCATCTGATTCAAAAGCTATTAATTACAGCAACAATTCAAAGGTAATCATTTCTGCTTCAGGTATGTGTGAAGCCGGTAGAATAAGACATCATTTAAAGCATAACTTGTGGAGACCGGAATCGACTATTTTGTTCGTAGGCTACCAATCAACGGCAACATTGGGAAGAGCTTTGTTGGATGGTGCAAAACAGGTTAAGCTTTTTGCTGAAACTATTGAAGTCAGAGCAGAAATTACTACTCTTGACGGAGTAAGCGGTCACGCAGATAAAAATGGACTTATACAGTGGTTACAGGCATTTGAAAAGAAACCAAAGAAGGTGTTTGTTGTACACGGAGAAGACAGTGTATGCGAAGAATTTGCAGAATGTTTAAGAACAGAGTACAATTATAATGTTGAGGCGCCATATACAGGAGCAACCTACGACCTCATTTCAAATGAATGTCTGGTAGTAGGAAATACTCAAAAGAAGGAAAGAAGAAAGAATAAACCGAAACGAACAAATGAGGTTTATGAAAGATTGTTGGCAGCAGGTCGAAGACTTATGGCAGTTATTGCACATAACCAGCATGGAGCTAATAAAGACCTTGCAAAATTTGCGGATCAAATTGATGCGCTATCGGATAAGTGGGATAGGTAGGTGTTATAGTGAAAAGGATGTTGTTTGTATATAATCCAAACTCAGGAAAGGCTCAGATAAAGAATCATTTATTTGATATAGTAAGAATTTTTTCTGATGGTGGTTATGATGTTACAGTATATCCAACAAAATTTTCAAAAGACGGATATAATAAGGTGATTGAAAATGAAGGAAAATATGATATCATAGCATGTAGCGGCGGAGACGGAACACTTAATGAAGTTGTGTCTGCGATGATGGAATACAAAGAAAAGCTTCCAATCGGATACATTCCAAGTGGTTCAACCAATGATTTTGCAGTGTCTTTGGGTATTCCAAAGAATATGCAAAATGCCGCATTACATATTGTAACGGGACATCAAAAATCATGCGATGTTGGTATGTTTAACGGCAGATATTTTAACTACATTGCAGGCGTCGGTGCATTTACAGAGGTGTCTTACGATACCTCACAGGGTTTGAAAAATATGTTTGGACATCAGGCATACATATTAGAGTCAGTAAAAAGTATTCCTAATATTAAACCATTTAGAATGACCATAGAAACAGAGTATGGAATAGAAGAAGATGAATTTTTATATGGTATGATAAGCAATGCGACTACCATTGCTGGAATAAAAAGACTTGCCGGTAAAGATGTAATAATGAACGATGGATACTTTGAGCTTACATTTGTAAGAAAGACATTTAATCCAATAGACGTACAAAGTGCTCTTACAGACTTTATAAGTGGAAATAGAACCTCAAAGGCGATATACAGTACAAAGGTTAAGAAGGTAAAATTAACTTCAGACAGAGATTTACCATGGGTATTAGATGGTGAATACGGCGGATTGCAAAGAGAGGTTGCCATAGAAGTAAAAGAAAAAGCATACGATATATTAGTGACAAAATAAAAATAATCTCGCATTGTAAAGTGCGAGATTATTTTTTGTTCAATTTGTTACTCAAAAAATTACTTAATATAGTATGCAAGTAATAAATCTATTATACGACCATAGCTTTTAACACCGTCATTTTGGTTATTCATAATAAGATAAGAATTATTAACTGTGTTGCTGATATTTGCAATTTCACCACGGTATTGGTCCCAATACTTGGCAGACTCATAAAAATCATCAACAACACGTGAATCAAGCTTGTAATAAAGTTCGTTATAAATGCTTATGTCACAGTTTGAATGTACCGCATTTAATGTATAGCCCAAAGCAAGCATAGTGCCTGAGTATTTAAAATAAGTATCGTCAGAATTTATACATGCCAGATACGATATAAATTCAGCCTCATCCTCACGCATAAAGCCACGTAAATGCGAAAGTTCATGGCATATAGTAGAAGGCTTGTCTACAAGTGGCATATGGTTATTATAATTAGATTCTACTGAAAATGGGAAATAGAAGCCACAAATAAATTGATATGACATAAATTCAGAAAAGAAAACAGGCTTAGCCTTAGGATAATAGCCTTTTAGAACAGGATAATCCTTTGCAAGCTTTTCCATAGCAAAAATAGCGGTCTGTTCCATATTCTCTTCATCAAAGTCATCCGTAACATAGCGGTTTGCATCCTCAATAAGAATGTTGCAAAGTTTAATCAAATCATCATTGTTGTGTTTTTCAATAGTAAGATTAGAATACTTAGAAAATGGAAAACGATGATAGTTGATACCACAGGTAAGAGTAAATACCAAAAATATTGCTGTAACAAGTAAAAACAGAGTAAGTCCAATGTGCGAAAGACTTCGCTTGAACTGTCTTTTTTTAAACATTTTAATAATCATGCAAACCAAATATGTAATTACAGACACAATAAAAAGTACTATAATTAATTCTGCAATTGAAAACGGAAAAATATTAGAAATACGTGCGTTAACATTTACAATTGCGGTGTATATGGTGGTGCTGTAAAAGTTGGCAAAATCAACATTTTTACGGGCAAGCACATTTAAAATGATAGTAAATACATTGACTGCAATAAGTAAAAGTACTAATTTAGTTTTCGTTCTCAGCTTCATTTTTCTTTGCTACCTTGTATATAACTGTATAAATGTAAATCATAACTGGAATTATTACTGATGCGTATATAGAAGCCATAAAAAGCCCCTTTGAATAATCGCTGTCAATAATTGCAAATACGATTGTTGAAAGGTAGAGAGCAACTAAAATTACAACACCGGCAATTGCCAAAATTCTCTTTAGTTTCATGGGAATCCTCCATTTGAAAAAATTGATATTTAAATTATAACGATAAAATGATATAATGGCAATAAGAAAAAAATGTAAAGAGAGATTTAAGTATGACAAAACAACAAAAGATTAAATTGGCAATATTAGCGGTAATCCTTATATTTGGTATAGTGCAAGCAATAATCCTTGCAGGTAAGGGTGATAATGGCAAGGAAGAAGCGGGACAAACTACGAGTGCGTTGGTCGATGGAACAACAGATTCACCAACTGATACACCTACAGACGCTCCTACAACTGACGCAGGCAAATCAGATATGAAGGTTACATTTATTGATGTAGGACAGGCAGACTGTGTTCTTATAGAATCAGCAGGTAAATTTATGATAGTTGATGCCGGAAACAATGACGATGGAACTATGGTAGTGAATTATTTGAAATCAGAAGGCGTTACACGACTTGAATATGTAATTGGAACACATCCTCATGAGGACCATATCGGAGGCCTTGATAATGTTATAAAGGCATTTGAAGTAGGCAAGGTTATTATGCCGGATAAGTCACAGGCAACCTCTACTTATGAAGGGGTGCTTAAGGCAATTCAAAAGAAAAAGCTTACAATTACACTTCCTGTACCGGGCGATGTGTATACCCTTGGAAATGCATCATTTACAATAATAGGACCTGTGAAGGATTACGGAGATGAGATTAATAACTGGTCAATTGGCTTAAGATTAGTAAATGGTAATGACAGCTTTATGTTGTGTGCAGATGCAGAAATGGCAGCAGAAATTGACATGGTAAATAGCGGTGCAACTATGAAGTCAGATGTTTTAAAGGTAAATCACCATGGCAGTAAGGATTCAACATCGTATGAGTTTTTAAATGCGGTAGATCCTGATTATGCAGTAATCATGGTAGGCGTAGATAATGAATACGGATATCCAAAGGATAGAGTACTTGAAAGATTGGCTGAAAAAAATGCTATAGTATACCGTACAGACCTTCACGGACACATCACAGCTATAAGTAGTGGCGATGGAATAACATTTAGCTTGCAAAAACAAGGCCAATAGTATATACTTAACAAAGTTAATTACAAATGAAAGAGGTAAAACTAATGACATTATTAGAACAATGGAGACAATCCGCATACGAAGTAGAGATGAATGACCAACAGGCTCAGATGTTCTGGGGTTCATATTTCTCACAGGAAAAAAGCATTTATGAAAAAATCCTTGCAGACAAGGAAGTAACAAAGGGAACAGTTAAAGAATTAGCAGAAAAGTTTGATGTTAAATTACCTATTATGGTTGGTTTCTTAGACGGCATCAACGAAAGCCTTAAGGAAAAGAATCCAATCGAAACAATGGAAGAAGATACAGTAGTTTCATTAGATTTCGATAAGGAAATGTTATACTATAATATGGTTGCTGCAAGAGCTGACTGGTTATATGAATTACCACAATGGGAAGATTTACTTTCAGCAGAAAAGCGTAAGGAACTATATAAGAAGCAAAAGCTTTCTACAACAGTAGTTAAGGACAAGAAGGTTGGACGTAACGACCCATGTCCTTGCGGTTCAGGCAAGAAATATAAAAAGTGCTGTGGCGCGAATGCATAAATGAGAAAAAACACATTTAAAAGGCTCATCCTTCTTAAATGTGTTTTTTTCTTGCATTTATTAACAGAACTATAAATTGGGATTTGTCTATATTTCTCTAAACAAAACAATTGCTCGTCATTAACAACAGTAATACCATCTTTGTGCGTATGGCCCTTTTTATAAAATTCACAAGATGTAATTGACGATGGAGTCTTTATGCGTTTATCCCCCAAAAAAGCTCATCTTGATTCAATGTTTCAATTATTTTTCATCCGATTCCAGATAATCGTATAGATTTATGGTTCCTGCTTCTTCTTCAATCTCAAGATTTGGAACGTACTCTATCAACCGTGTAGTTCCGCTTAATTTATTAACATAAAAATAGACAAATGCACCCGTATAACTGCGGAATATCATCTGATACTCTGATTCTGTCTCTTCTCCCATTTTCAAATACATAATGTCAGGATTATCCTTCGCTACACTCCAATCATACACACTGTGACAATAATTATCTACTCCTTTGTAAGCCATTTCTTTAGATATATTGTTCTGCGAGCCCTCGGTATCCGAATTACCTGAAGTGAAAGTTTCGCCCGCAATCTCATTTTTTCTTCCACAGGCCGGAAGCATAGCACTCAACACAATCACCAATATAAAAACAAAAACTAACTTTTTCATTTTAACCTCCCAAATTCATAGTTATATTATTCTTTCTAAAGTCCGCCTTCTTGACCTTCGGACAAGAAGTATCCATCGCTCAAAAGAGCTCGGTCAATTTATCTATTTGATTATATCATATCATATAAAAATGAAATTTTCTACTTAATAATAAAGACTGGGTTTGTTTAAACCCAGTCTAATATTCATAAAAGCGTTTATACGATTTGAAATCCTTCTCTTTCAAGAATCTTTGTAGCCTCTTCAGGCTTATCTGTGTTAAGTACCATAACTGGTGCTTGATTTTGTCTTATAACAAATGAGTAAATGTAATTGATACTAATTTCATTTGTTGCAAGTGTTGTAAGTAAGTCGTTAAGATTACCAACCTTGTCTTCAAGCTCAATAGCCATTACTTCGTTAAGACGAACGATAAAGCCTAATTTTGCAAGGGCTTCTTTTGCTTCTTCAGGCTTATCTACGATAAGTCTTAAAATAGCAAATTCAGGTGTGTCAAATGAAGCTATGGCACGAATACTTATATTGTTATCCTTTAAGGCAGAAGTAACATTCATAAGACTTCCTGCCTGATTTTCAACAAAAACTGAAATTTGTTTTAACATAATTACCTCTTTCTCGGAGCATAAATGACTTGTCTTGACAAGTCATATGCGTAGAACGCATGCCAAATATCAGATTTGGCATTGCGATAAACGAAATTTGTGACTCCGACACAAATTTCTAAATGACTAGTATTGGTCATCAGACAATACTAGTCATATGGCCTCCTATTCGAGCATAAATGCCTTAGTGAAGATTATACCCAACTTCAAATGCCTTAAGGTTAATATCTACAGTCTTTTGTGGAACTGTCTTAGCGATAACCTCTTGCCATTGTTCCTTTGTAAAATCCATATGCTTTGCAGCGATACCGAGAACGATGATGTTAAATACTCTTGAGTTGCCAAGCTTGATTGCTTCTTCCATTGCATCTACTGTAAATGTAGTGTATTTTGACTCAAGCTTAGGAATGATATCGTCTGGGTAAGTAGCGTTACCGATTACTACTGGCATTGGATTGATTTTTTGTGTATTTGTAATAAGGATGCCGTCCTTCTTTAAGAAATGTGCATATCTTAAAGCTTCAAGCTGTTCAAATGCGATAAGTACGTCTGCGCAGCCTTCTTCTACGATAGGTTCTGCAACATTTTCACCGTAGCGTACAAATGTTACAACGCTACCACCTCTTTGAGCCATACCGTGAACTTCTGACAATTTAACGTCATAATTTGAAGCAATAGCAAGACCGCCTAAAATTCTACTTGTAAGCAAAGTACCTTGACCGCCTACACCAACTATCATAATATTTTTAGTTTCCATTAATTGTCACCTGCTTTCTTGATTGCATCAAATTTACAAAGAGTAGCGCATAAACCGCAACCTGTACACATTGTCTGGTCGATTGTGATTGTGCCGTCTGGATTCTTAGCCATTGCAGGACATCCAGGTTTCATACACATACCACATTTCTTACATTTATCAGGTATCTCAATGTAAGTTGGCTTCTTTGATTTGTCAAGAAGTACACATGGAGACTTTGTGATAATAACAGATACTTCGTCCTTTGCAACTTCTTCCTTAACAACCTTTTCAAGTGTTGCAATGTCAAATGCATTAACTTCAACAACATTTTTGATGCCCATTGCACGACAAAGACCTGGGATATCGATTGCATATGTTGCTTCGCCCATTAATGTCTTACCCGTTGCAGCGTGGTCTTGGTGACCTGTCATACCTGTTGTAGAGTTGTCAAGAATCATAACAGTTCCTGTACCCTTGTTGTAAACCATATTCATAAGAGAGTTTACACCTGTATGTAAAAATGTTGAATCGCCGATTACAGCTACCCAATTCTTGATGTAGTCTTTGCCCTTAGCTTTTTCCATACCATGAAGTGATGAAATACTTGCACCCATACAGATTGTTGTATCAACTACGCTAAGTGGAGCAACAGCACCAAGTGTGTAGCATCCGATATCGCCAGCAGCGTGAATTTTTAACTTGTTAAGTACTGAGTATACGCTTCTGTGTGGACATCCCGGACATAGGATTGGTGGTCTGTTAGGAACTAATTCAGGTGTTGCAAGGTCAAGCTTTTCGCCTAAGATGGCTGTTCTTAACATATTTGCACTATATTCACCCTGAATTGTAAATATTTCCTTACCGATGGCTTTGATGCCCCATGATTTAACCTGTTCTTCGATAACAGGATCTAATTCTTCAACAATGTATAAAGTATCAACCTTTGCGGCAAATTCTTCAATCATCTTACGTGGAAGTGGATGAACCATACCAAGCTTTAATACTGAAGCGTTAGGAAGAGCTTCCTTAACGTATTGGTATGGGATACCGCTTGTGATAACACCAATCTTTGTGTCATTCATTTCAACGCGGTTGATTGGCATTGAAGGACCATCTGCTATCATTGCTTTTGTTCTTGCTTCAACATTTAAATGACGGTTCTTAGCGTTAGCAGGCATCATACAGTTTTTTGCAATATTTCTTTCATATACCTTATCTTCAACTTCAACTCTGTCGCAAAGCTCTACTAAACCTTGTGAGTGAGCAAGTCTTGTTGTTGTTCTTAAAATAACTGGAGTGTCATATTTTTCGCTTATTTCGTAAGCATATTTCATAAATTCTTTAGCTTCTGCACTTGTTGATGGCTCGATTACAGGAACGCCTGCTGCGCGGCCAATCATACGTGAATCTTGTTCGTTTTGTGAGCTGTAAAGACCTGGGTCATCAGCTGCAACAAGTACAAGACCACCGTTAACACCTATGTATGAAACTGTGTAAAGTGGGTCAGCTGCAACATTTACACCAACGTGCTTCATTGAAGCCATAGCTCTTACACCGCTTATTGAAGCGCCAATTGCAACTTCCATTGCAACCTTTTCGTTAGGCGACCATTCTGAATAAATGTTATCTTTGTATTTAACGATTGATTCGCTAATTTCGGTACTTGGAGTACCAGGGTAGGCTGCTGAAACCTTAACGCCTGCTTCGTATGCACCACGGGCGATGGCTTCGTTGCCAAGCATAATTACTTTTTCTGCCATTGTTATTTATCCTTTCTTAAATCAGTTACTCTTTTTGCTTTTCCTTCAAAACGCTTTAAAGTCTGTGGTGCAACAAGCTTGATGTTGGCATCAAGACCTAAAATTGTACGAAGGTTTGATTTTATACGTTTTTCGAGTTCGCTAAGTCTTGCGTAGGAATCAAGGATTGACTCATCTGCAAGCTCAACGGAAATAGTCATTCTGTCTAAGTAGTTTTCTCTCTCTAAAAGAATCTCGTAATGTGGACCGATTTCATCAATCTTTAGAAGAACTTCTTCAATCTGGCCAGGGAATACGTTTACACCACGAATCTTTAACATATCGTCGGCACGTCCCATAATGTTTTCCATTCTTACTGTTGTACGGCCACATTTACAAGGCTCGTAGTTAAGTCTTGAAATGTCCTTTGTACGATATCTGATAAGTGGAAGAGCTTCCTTGCAAAGGCAGGTAATAACCAATTCGCCCTTTGAACCTGGAGGAAGTACTTCACCTGTTTCGGAATCAATAATTTCAGGAATGAAATAATCTTCGTTAACGTGCATACCGCAAAGGTATTCACATTCGCCTGATACGCCGGGACCACAAAGCTCGCTCATACCGTAGTTTTGTGTACATTTGAAATCCTTACCATATAACTTGTAGATTTCTTCACGCATAGGCTCTGTCATGAGCTCACTGCCAAAAAGACCGATTCTAAGCTTTAAATCCTTTTGTGGATCAATGCCCAGCTGCTTAGCAACTTCACCTATTCTTAAGGCATAGGAAGGTGTTGCAATAAGCATTGTTGTCTCCATATCCTGCATAAACATTAACTGCTTTTCTGTGTTGCCTGTAGATGTAGGAAGAATTGTAACGCCGATATTTTCAAGTCCTGCATGCAAGCCTAAGGCACCGGTAAACATACCGTAACCAAAGGAAATCTGTGCGATATCTTTGCTTGTAGCACCGCCTGCACAGGCGATTCTTGAAACATTGTTCTTCCAAACCTCTAAATCATTTTTTGTATAACCAACGATAGTTGGCTTTCCTGTTGTACCTGATGAAGCATGAACTCTTACTAAGTCGTGCTTATCAACGGCAAAAAGTCCGGTAGGATAATTGTCTCTAAAATCGGACTTGTTTGTAAATGGAAGCTTTTTCAAATCATCAAGGGATTTGATGTCTTCTGGCTTTATGCCGACAGCGTCCATTTTATCTCTGTATGGCTTAACCTTTTCATATATGTACGCAACGGTTTGCTGTAAACGTTCAAGCTGAATTGCTTCAATTTCGCTACGCGACATAGTTTCTTCTTTTGACCATATCATTGTGCTGACCTCCTAAATGGCATAATTAATATAATTGTAGCATTTTTTGTAGGATATGGCAAGAAAGAAAGAGGAGATATTCTATTTGTTTGAAAAAAGGAGATTAATGATGAATAATTAAAAAACAATAAACAAAAAATTAGGCGATATTGACAAATAATAATAATAATAATAATATAATTATGGAGAATTGTTTAACTTGGTCGACGAAGTATAGATGATTAATATTGAGGAAAGGAGGAGAGTTACGTGAAAAAAAGAAAAATTCTGAATTCACTGATTGCAATGCTTTTAGTGATAGCTATGTGCGTATGCAACAATAATGTTATTATTAATGCACGTGAAACCAGTAAAAATGGTTTTACATATGATACAGATTATTATGATGTTCGTTGGAAAACAGCAGCCAAATTTTATGTAAAGTCGGATGATGGTGATATTTTAGGAATTGTAACGTACCATAGAGGAGTACTTAAGGATAAAGAAAGCAACCAATATGTATTAATGCTTAAAATGGTAATGGAACCTAGTGATAAAAAAGCAAAATTTGGTGGTGGAAATAATGGCTATGGTTTTTCTGAGTATTTATCAGTAAGAGTTCCAGTTATGGATTCGATGGATGATTATCAGCCAGTTAATACACCTACCGAGAGAACAGGAACATTGTCTTTAGGAATAGACGGAAAATCAGCTGGCATAGGTTTGTCATATGATATAAATCTGAGTAATTTAAAGATTACAGATAAATCACTTGAGTCTATTAGAAAATACGAAACAGTATATGATTATAAACCAGGTTTTTTACCATGGAATGATAATTATTATTTAGCGAATCAGTCTAAACAACGCGGAATGGTTAAGTTTGAAACAGACAGAGAATGGTTTAATTTATCTTTAACTTTTGAAGCACGTTTTGGCGTGGCGGTTGATAATGCAGCCTCTCCATGGAATATACACTTGAATAAAGTATATTCAAGTAAAAAATATGCAGATTGTTACATAAATATGAATGAGTAAAATTTAATAGTAAGTAAATAATCAAGCCTATATTTGAATGTAGGCTTGATTATTTGAAAAAGGAGTAGTCATGAAAAAAATAGGAAAAGTAATTATAATTACTATATTTGCGCTAATTGCAACATTTATGTTATATAGATTAGGAATGAGAATATATAATCATTTTACATATGACCCTGATTTACATCAGACCGAATCAATAGAATATATAAATGAGAAAGGTGCTGTTGTATATGTGTACGGGAAGACATTACAGTTTCATGAATCCTTAAAATATAATACCGTAGAAAATATTGAATTTGTGAGTGAAGATATCAAAGCAAACTATGTATATTTAATAATAAATGATTTTGACGGCGATGTGACCTTTGATGAAGAAGATTTAAAATATCTGACAGACTTTGCAGATGAGCATATATGGTTTAATTATATATATATTGGAAGAGATAAACTTCCTATGATAGATAAGTATTTTATTGACAATAAGAAAGAACATCTTTCATTTACGGACGATATGAGTATGTCTTATGTTGTGGATAACGGCCAAAGAGGCGTGATAACAGGGATATGGTCAGAGTCAAATATGCAATATCTTGAAAAAAATGAAGATTTGTTGGAAGAACTCATAGTGTTGTCTATTAAAAATATAATACAAAGCAATGAAGAGTAGAAAAATGATAAAAATAAGCGATTTAAGTAAAGTATACAAATTAAAAAAAGAACATATAACAGCATTAAATGATATAAATATTGAGCTCTGCAATAAGGGCTTAATTTTTATTTTAGGTGAAAGTGGAAGTGGGAAAACAACCTTAATTAATTTGATTTCGGGTTTAGATTCAGTTACTTCAGGGAAAATATGTGTAAATGAAAAAGATATAACTGCATATAACGAACAAGAGTTAGATAGATACAGAAACAAGTATGTAGGCCTTATCTTTCAAAATTTTAACCTTTTGGAAGATAAGACGGTATATGAGAATATATCACTTCCTCTTGAAATTGCAGGATATGATAGGGAAACAATAAAATCTAAAATTGAAAATGTATTAAACTACGTAGAACTTAGTGGATATGAAGAAAGAAATATAACAGAACTTAGTGCAGGACAAAAACAAAGAATTGCTATTGCAAGAGCTGTGGTTAAAAATCCAGATATATTGCTTGCAGATGAACTTACAGGTAATTTGGATGAAAAAAATGCAGATAATATATTCAAATTATTGTATGAAATAGGAAAAGAACGATTAGTTATTGTGGTTAGTCATGATAAAACAGCTGCAGAAAAATATGCAGATAGAATAATTACGTTAGATAGAGGAAATATAATTAGTGATGTAGATAATACCCTGTTAAAAATAATTTCTAATGAGAGTACAGTTTTAATAGATGACAAAAGTTATCCTATAAGTGAATTCGATATAGTAAAAGAAATAGGTAAGAAGGAACTTGATTTATCACAAAATAATAAAGTTGAATTAAATCTGACTATACATATAGATAAGAAAGAAGAACAGATTTGTAATAAAGAAAAAAATGATGAACCAGAATTTAAAGCTACTCATATAAGTGTCAAAAATATATTACAAGATGTTTTTAAAAGTATGAAAACCAACAAAATGAGATGTGTAATAATAACATTTTTGATGATGGTTGTAATTGTAAGTTCTTATTTGCTGATAGCAATATATATAAATGATTATGAATTATCAATGTATAAATATATAAATGGGAAAGGTTTGACAGAGGCGGTTGTATATAAAGAAGTAGGAGATGAAGATAATACTCAAGAGATATATAGAGGTAAGGTGGTGTATGAAGAACTTAACAGAATATTAGGTGAAAATTTAATTAAAGTTAAAAGAGAACAACAAATAGCGTACATAGATAAGTATGGAAGACATATTTTTGAAACGGCAGATATAATTATTTTGGATGACAATTCAAAGTTTCATAAATATAGCATATTTGGGAGATATCCGAATAATGCAAACGAATTTGCAGTTGACAGAAAAACGGCAGAGATTTTAAATATAGGAAATGAAAAAATCAATTCAAATATGACAGTTGGAGAACAAGAGATGATGCTTACTGGAATAGTAGAGTTTGAATCTGAAAATGCTAACTTTATGTTTTTAGATGAGTCATATATTGATTATTATATTGAAAATAATGATTATCTGAATTTTGAGGGAAATCATTTAATTAATTCTATAGCTGTAAGTACTTTTACGTCTACATCGGTAAAAATGGGATATGTTGATGTGTTAAAAGATACAGATACTTTAGTATATGGTCGTATGCCTAAAAGTGAAAATGAAATATTAATATCACTTGAATTGGTAGAAAATATGGGATTTGAGATTGATAAAAAATTTCCTACTGAATACAGGTTACATAACTTGAGAAGTGAACAATACAAAGGGAAATATGATGATATAATCAATATGTATGATTATATGGGAAAAAATATTGTGATTTCAGGAATTTATGATAGTGATATAGATTATGAAATTCTTATAGATAATGATGTTTATAATAAAGTTAAAAATGAATACTATAAGTATTATTTCTTCGATAAATATTATGTAGATTTTGATAGCGAAAAAACATATGATTACTTAAAACAGTTGCATGACGAGGATTACAAAATAGAAACTCCATTAAGCAATATTATATATTTCTTTGTGAATTTAGGTGAAGAGTTTTCTTTTGAGTTAAAAGGGTTAATAGTGCTAATGGGATTAGTTATGTTAACGTTAATGATTTACCATATTTTAAATATGGTAAAAGATAATAGATATAAGATTGGTATATATAGGTCTATAGGTGTTGAACGAAGAGATATATTTATGACATTTCTGATTGAGAATGTTATTTGTTGTCTTATTTCAATTATCCTCGCAATGTTTGTTACAGGAGTGCTTGTAAAGGAACTTAATGACAAAATAAGTAGTATGTTCCTAATGAACAACATCAGTATTTTTATGTTAAGAGTTGATTCGATTGCTATATATAGCTGTGTGGTGTTATTTTTACTAATATTGATTTCAATAATACCATTAGAACGTATGATGCGTAAGAAGATAATATTGTTGATTAATAGGCAGTAAAAATATATTTGTTGAAAATTTATATTACTGTGTTATAATATTTCCAATACAAACACAAGGAGGAAGCAATATGGTATGTAAAAACTGTAATGCTGAGATAGCAGATACTGCCAAGTTTTGTACTAAGTGCGGAACTAAGGTTGAAGTAGAAGCTGTTGTAGCGAAGGAAGAAGAAGAAGCTCCTAAAGCAGCTCCACAGGCTGAGCCAGTAGCAGCTCCTGCGGCAGAGAAGCCTGCAAAGGAAAAGAAAGCTAAGAAAGAAAAAGTTAAAAAAGAAAAAGCAAAGAAGGGAAAAGGCAAGCTTATCGCAATACTTTCGGTAGCTGCGGTATTAGTAGTAGCCATAGTTGCAGGTATTATATTTGCAATCAATACATTTCCAATTAAGGTATCAGCTGACATAGAAAAGATTGATACTAAGTATAAAGTGGTAGATGAAAAGATTGAATTTACATCTAACCAAAAGATTAAAGAGATTTTGTATGCAGTAGACCCAACAGATCCTGCTGATATGAAACAGTATAAGGCAATTAAGGATGTTGAGGCGGCTAAGACTGTAGAGATTAAGTTACCTGATATCGCAGTTAAGCCAGGACAGGGTTCTATTTACTTTGTTGTAAAGGGCCAGTTCTCAACAGCAAAAACTATTGAAGTACCTTATAATTACTCATTAGGATTTGTTGCAGAAATTGACGCAGATTCTTTAAATGAAGTAGCTGATGGTATTTACGAGGTTAGGGACCAGCTCATCGTAAAATTTAAAGAAGGTTACAGCGAAACAAAGGTTAAAGATTTAATTAAAGAATATGATGGTACTATCGTTGGTGCACTTTACGGTGATAATGAATATCAGATTAAGTTTTCTTTAGACGGAAGAAACTTATCTTCAATTATCAGTAGCCTACGTGCAGATGAAAATGTTGTAAGTTTATATCAGGATATGGCGTTCCTTTGTGATGCTGATGCAGTACCAAATGATGCTGAATATTCATCTGATGACTGGTTATCAACAAAACCATCGGGTAGAAACTGGAACTTAGAATTGATTGATGCAATAGTAGCATGGGATTATTTAAATGATGCAGCAACATCTAAGGTTGGTGTTATCGACTCAATGCTTGATACAGACCATGAAGATATCGTTGTAAATCAGGAAAATGTTCTTACATTACAGTCAAATTCAATTAAGACTCAAGAAGACATTATGAGACTTTATAAGTCACTTGGCTTAACAAGCGACGGTATGTATTCACATGGTACTCATGTTGCAGGTACAATTGCATCAACTGCTAATAACGGCAAGGGTACAACAGGTATTAACTGGAAGAGTGATTTACATTTCGCAAATATGTGGACATATGTTCAAGACGGCGATGATGTTAAGGTTTACTCATCATTGACAGGCTTTAAGTATTGTTTACAATATTTAGTATATTCTGATTGTAAGGTAGTTAACTTTAGTATCGGTGGCGCAAGAAATACAACTGCTTCTGATGCAGATGCAGATGAAATAGAATATATTAACAACATTTTCAAACAATTAGAAGAAGATGGTTATGATTTCTTATTTGTTAAGGCAGCAGGTAACTCTGGTAAGGAAGCATCTGTTGACTGTTGGAACAGATATTTAACAGGAGGAACATATTCTTCTAAACATACAATTATTGTTGGTAGTGTTGTAAATGTAACAACACATGTAGATGGTACTACACCTAACTACAACCTTTCATATTTCTCAAATTATGGAGATTTAGTAGATATAGTAGCACCAGGTAGTGATATTTATAATACATATCCAGATAACAAATATGGTAATATGAGCGGTACATCAATGGCTGCACCACATGTAACAGGTGTTGCATCATTAGCATGGTCAATCAACCCATCATTAACATCAGCACAGGTTAAGGATATGCTTATTTCTCAGACAAAATTATATGCATTAAGAAGAGGTACAACATATCCAATCCTTAATGCAGGTCTTGTTGCAAAAGCAGCAAAGGCAGCTGATACAACAGAAATAGCAGTTCCTGAATATGGTTATTTAGTTGGTTCAGTAAGAGACGTTATCGCAGATAAGCTTCTTTCAGATGTTAAGGTAGTTCTTACAAATCAGACAACTAATGAAGTATATGTAGCATATACAGGTAAGGATGAAGCAGTATTAGGACTTTACGAAGTTCTTTTAACACCAGGCACATACGATATTACATTCGAAAAAACCGGTTATATCAAGGAAGAAGTATATGATGTTGTTATAGAAACAGGTACATCATCATACAATGCGTTACTTGAAATGGTTGCAAGTGAAGAAGGTACATTTGGTATAGCTCAAGGTAAGTTATTTAATGCATTTAATGCAAATGGCATAGGAAATGCAACTTTAAGCTTTAGAAGAGGTACAAATGCTAAGACAGGTGATATAGTATTTACAACAACTACTAACGAAGATGGTACTTATGAAGCAGAGCTTTCACCTGGCGTATATACAGTATACGCAGAAGCTGAAAACTATCAGTCAGACTACTTCTCAATCGTAGTAATCGGTAGAGAATATACAACAGAACAGAATGGTTCATTAACACCAATTTTACAAGAAGGCGAAATGAGAATCGTTCTTACATGGGGCCAAACACCACTTGATGTGGATGCACATTTAGTTGGACCAGGTATGTCAGGAGGCACATTCCATGTATATTACAGTGACAAGAATTACTACTATAATAGTGAATTAGTTGCAAATCTTGACGTAGATGACAGATACAGCTACGGTCCTGAAACAACAACAGTATACAATATGTTATCAGAAGGTACATATACATTCTATGTACATGATTACAGTAACAGAAAGGCAGAATTCTCAGAGGAAATGGCACTTTCAGGTGTAGTAGTTAAGCTTTACTTACCTGGTCAGGGTGCTCCAAAGACATTCAATATGCCAAGTATGGATGGTATTTCATGGAGAGTATTCTCAATTGTAGATGGTGAATTAGTTGTTCACAATGATGTGACATATACACCAACTGGCGATTACACAAATGTAATTGAATAATTAAAAATATAACAATAGAGCTTTTGCTAAGGCGAAAGCTCTATTGTTAATAGAAAAGGTGGTATATTATGAATCCGGCAATGATATTTCAAATGAAAAAGCACTGGGAAACCTTTGTTGCAAATCACCCTAAATTTCCATTATTTTTAAGGGCAGCAAAGGATAATGGAATTAGTGTTGGAAGCATTATAGATGTGACAATTACAACTGCAGACGGCAAAAGCATTTCTACAAATGTAAAGCTTACAGAATCAGATATGCAGCTTTTTGAAGCTATTAAAGGTATGATGTAATATGAAAAAATATATAATATTTACAGTGACAATAACGGTTGCATTTGTTGTATTAAATCTTGCTATTGCAGGCAAAATGCCAAAGCGCGACAAGGATATATATGACAAAGTGCCAAATCCATACGAAGTGACCTATAATGAAAATGTTTTACAAACCTATAAGACTTATGCAAAAGATTACAAAAAAACAGACCTTGCAGCCTGTCTTGATAATCCACAATTTTGTCAGGGTAGCATAGAAAGCTTATTAAGTCGTGTAAGCGAGAATAAGATGGTATTTGTACCGATAAAACAAGGTGAAGATAATTATTTTGTGCTTATAAAAGGCTATTCAAAATATGGTTTTGTGTTAGAAGATGGCGTTAGTAATCAAATCATTAACGTGGGTTATGAAGAATTTAAGGAAATATGGCATAGCGAGGATTATTTAGAAAAGATATATTATTATGTGGAATAAAAAAGGTCGTACGGGAATCGAATCCGTACGACCTCATTTTTTATACTAACTTCTGATTTTTTTCATAAATCTCTTGAATACGGTCTCTTACGTATGCACCGAGGAATTTGCGCTCTTCCTTTGAAAGGGAGTTAACATCTATTGGTTTAGCAAATTCAAGTACTGTATGAGCCTTTTTTACGCGAGGGGCTTGATTTTCCCATATTGAAGCGGTGTTGTTTTGTACCATAGGAATAATCTTGCAACCACTCTTTTCGGCTATTTTCATACTGCCTTCCTTAAAGGGTAGCATCTCGTCGCCGTGGTTACGCGTACCTTCTGGAAAAATGGCAATTGAAACATCGTTATTTTTAACTAAATCTACACAATTTATTATAACTTTAAGACCTTCTTTAATGTTCTCGCGGTCTAAGAACTGACAATATAAAAACTTCATCCATACATTTATAAAAGGAACCTTACGCATCTGCTTTTTGGCAACAAATCCGGTTACATTTGGCATAATTGAGTAAGGAATAATTATGTCATAGAAGCTACGGTGGTTACCGACAAATAGTACGGCCTCATCCTTTGGAATGTTCTCAAGACCAATTATGGTTGTTTTGGTTCCAGAAATGAGTCGGATTACGCGAAATGCAAATTGAACTAATCGTAAAGCTAAAATGTCTCGTGCATGTCTGTTAAATATACCTATAATCAGCACTATAAGCCACATTGGTATACTTATAATGAAATACCCGCCTAAAAATAAGACGATAGATATAAATCTAATCATTTGTCAAACCTCTCTTTTGAAATCTATGTTCATTTTAATACATTTGCAAATATTCTTCAAGGGTTATACGCTCAGAATAAACTATTGTTGAGGTTTTCTCGCCGACATAACGAAGGTGCCATGGCTCCGCCCTAAAGCCTGTTATGTGTTGGCTTCCATAAGGGTAACGAATAATAAATCCAAATTTGTGGCAGTATTTAGAAAGCCATAGATATTCGGGGGTTCGCCTAAAACTGTCGTCTAACTTAAATGAGCATAAAGGAGAAGAAACATCAATTGCAAGTCCGCTTTGGTGTTCACTGCATCCTGGCCTTGCTATGCTTGATATAGTATAATCGTAACCGTTCGTGGCGAGACTTTCATTAAAAATTTCAGCCTGTCGCTCGTATGAGCGGTATGCAGAAATTCCATATATCTGCAGGCCTTCCTGTTTGGCTTGTTTATACATTTTTTGCATTGCCTTTGCGGCGGGCTTATACATTTTACGCTTTTCATCATTTTTTTCGCATAAAAATGGTATGTCTACATTTACAAGATGAGCAGGAATAAAATTAGGCGAAAGAGGATGTTTTTGGTCTATTAGAACGTTAAATAAATGTTTAGTCATATTTATTCTCCTTGTTGCTGTTAGTATATGCAATTGTTTTTGAATTATTGCTTGTTTTTTTTAGGATAGTGTTATAAAATTAAGTATTATCAGACGGAATGGGAGGAAGGGAATATATGAGAAATTTAACCTTACTTACAGATTTATATGAGTTGACAATGATGCAGGGATATTTTAAGAATAACGCGAATGATACAGTTATTTTTGATGCATTTCACAGACGTAACCCAAGTGGAAGCGGATATGCAATAGCTTGTGGTCTTGAACAGGTAATTGATTATATTAAGAACCTTAAGTTTGATAAGGATGATATCGATTATTTAAGAAGTACAGGACTTTTTGAAGAGGATTTTTTAGATTATCTTGCAAATTTCAAATTCTCCGGAGATATATATGCCATTCCGGAAGGAACAGTTGTATTTCCTAAGGAGCCATTGGTTAAGGTAATTGCTCCTGCGATGGAAGCACAACTTGTTGAAACAGCTATTTTAAATATTGTTAATCATCAGAGTCTTATTGCTACTAAGGCATCAAGGGTTGCATTTGCGGCTCAGGGCGATGGTATTATGGAGTTTGGTCTTAGACGTGCACAAGGACCTGATGCAGGTATATATGGTGCAAGAGCTGCAGTTATTGGCGGTTGTATCGGTACAAGTAACGTGCTTGCAGGCCAGATGTTTGACATACCTGTTAAAGGAACTCACGCTCACAGCTGGATAATGAGCTTTAAGGATGAATATACTGCATTTAAGAATTATGCAAATTTATATCCAAAGGCATGTATTTTGCTGGTAGATACCTACGATACTTTAAAGTCGGGTGTTCCTAATGCGATTCGTGTGTTTACAGAAATGAGAGAAGCAGGAATAGAGCTTAGCTACTACGGAATCAGACTTGATAGTGGTGACCTTGCTTACCTTTCTAAGAAAGCAAGAAAGATGCTTGATGAGGCAGGCTTTAGCGATGCAGTTATCTCAGCATCAAGCGATTTGGATGAATATTTAATCGACAGCTTAAAGACCCAGGGTGCAAAGATTACATCTTGGGGCGTTGGCACAAACCTAATTACCTCGAAGGACTGTCCTGCATTTGGCGGTGTATATAAGCTTGCCGCTGTATATGATAAGGAAACAGGGGAATTTATTCCTAAGATTAAGCTTTCGGAAAATACTGAAAAGATTACTAATCCTGGTGACAAGACAGTATACAGAATATATGATCTTGATGGCAAATTTAGAGCAGATCTTATAGCTTTAACAGATGAGGTTTATTCGGAAAATGAACCATTGCTTTTATTTGATCCGATTGAAACTTGGAAAAAGACTTATCTTGAAGCTGGCGAATATACAATGAGAGAGCTTTTAGTACCAGTATTTATTAAGGGTGAATGTGTATATGAATCACCAAAGGTTATGGATATTAAAGCATATTGTGAGAAGGAGCTTAACACATTATCAGACGAAACAAGACGTCTTGTTAATCCACACAGTGCTCACATTGACTTGTCAGATAAGCTTTATAAGCTTAGAATAGAGTTATTAGAACAACATAATAAAATACAAAAATAAGGAGAATAGTGAAATCTTTCGCTACGCTCCAGAATGGAGAATGTTATGATAGATATTAAATTTTTAAGAGAAAATCCTGAAGCGGTAAAAGAAAATATAAGAAAGAAATTCCAGGATTCAAAGCTTCCTTTAGTGGATGAAGTTATTAAGTTAGACCTTGAAAGCCGTAAGACAAAACAAGAGGCAGATGACCTTAGAGCTGAAAAGAATGTCCTTTCTAAGCAAATCGGTGGTCTTATGAAGGAAGGTAAGAAAGAAGAAGCAGAGGCTATGAAGGCAAGAGTTGCAGAAGCTAATGCGAAGTTAGTAGAACTTGAAGCTATGGAAGCTAAGCTTTCAGAAGAAGTTACAAAGATTATGATGATTATTCCTAATATCATTGACATTTCAGTTCCAATAGGTAAGGATGACAGCTGTAACGTAGAAGTTCAAAAATATGGTGAGCCAGTAGTACCAGATTTCGAGATTCCATACCACGCAGATATAATGGCGACATTTAACGGTATTGACCTTGATGCTGCAAGAAAGGTAGCTGGTAATGGTTTTTACTACCTTATGGGCGATATTGCAAGAATACATTCAGCAGTTATCTCTTATGCAAGAGACTTTATGATTGACAGAGGATTTACTTACTGCGTACCTCCATTTATGATTAGAAGCGAAGTTGTTACAGGTGTTATGAGCTTTGCTGAAATGGATGCAATGATGTACAAGATTGAGGGCGAAGACCTTTACCTTATCGGTACAAGTGAGCACTCAATGATTGGTAAATATATTGATACAATTATTGATGAGAAGACATTACCACATGCTCTTACAAGCTACTCACCATGCTTTAGAAAAGAAAAGGGCGCACATGGTATTGAAGAGCGTGGCGTATACAGAATTCATCAGTTTGAAAAGCAGGAAATGATAGTTGTATGTAAGCCGGAAGACAGTAAGATGTGGTTCGATAAATTATGGCAGAACACAGTTGATTTATTCCGTACACTTGATATTCCTGTAAGAACATTAGAATGTTGTTCAGGCGATCTTGCTGACTTAAAGGTTAAATCAATCGACGTTGAAGCTTGGTCACCAAGACAGAAGAAATACTTCGAAGTAGGTAGCTGCTCTAACTTAGGGGATGCACAGGCAAGAAGACTTAAGATTCGTGTAAATGGCGAAGATGGCAAATATTTCGCACACACACTTAATAACACAGTAGTTGCACCACCAAGAATGTTAATCGCATTCTTAGAGAACAACTTAAATGCAGATGGAAGCGTAAATATTCCAGTAGCATTAAGACCATATATGGGTGGCAAGGAAAAAATTGAAGTAGTGAAATAGAATTTTTAGCAGGCAGGGCGATGGCTCTGCCTGTTTTTTGGCTGGATATTAAAGATGATGTTGGTGTGATTATACTTGTAGAGAATGTAAGCAAAACAAAAGTCATAAAGAAGAGCCTTTGGAGTCGTCTCTTCGTATGACTTATTTTTGCTTTTGTCAAGCAAAATTTTAAGCAATTTTTTACCGTTCATGTCATATTTTGACCACTCATGCAAAAAGTATTGAAATTTTTATGGGAAATGGTATAAAGAAATTAGAACTTGCCTCAACAAGTTTTTGGTAGCTTAAAATATAATCAATTATTAAAGGGAGGAATTACACATGACAAACAGCAAAAAGACACAAAGGTTAGTAGCTCTTTTATTAGTTCTATCACTTTTGATACCACTAATA
>SVDX01000030.1 GCA_015057605.1 Lachnospira sp.
TCAGCGGTGGAGCACCTCCTTGCCAAGGAGGGGGTCGCGGGTTCGATCCCCGTCTCGCGCTTAAAATAAAAAAAGCTATCCATTCGGATAGCTTTTTTTATTTTAACCACAAGACAGTCTGTGAGAAATCACGATGCGGTAAGTTGCGTAAGCAACTTATAAAGCAAATCGCTAAAGCGATTTGCGATGTTCGACTCCCCGTCTTGAATGGATGTTATTTTTTGTTTTATTGTATTTTAAATCGCCTTCTAATTTTCTCTTTCTTTAATTTTGCCACAGCATTATCCAAATCGCGCACTGCAGTATATCCCTTATCAACAAGTGATTTTAATTCATTATTAACCATCTCTGGTCTTTTATTAAACAATGCATGTGTAAGTTGATTACGTTTATCTCTCCACTCAGTATTCAAATACTTTAAAGTTTCTAAAAAGTCATTATTTTTCGAGATATTTTCTACCGCACTTTTTACAGCATTTTGGTAATCAGTAGTTCCTTCACTATCTTTTAAACTCCAATCAATAATCTCATTCATTCTAGAAATCTTGCCAAACATCGTATCAAACTGATATCTATTATTGGTTTCATTCATTTTAAATATTTGACGAATCTGCGTTTTAATCCTTTTACATCCTGTTACTGATGTTCTTTTACTATCACTTGTGAATCCTAAATAATAAAGAAAAGCAGATGTTCTATCTTCTAGCATAGCATAAAGAATCCACAAACATTCCAAGTAAAATTCAGAATTTTTGGCTTTGTTATAACGTTTAAAATTTTCCCTATATGATAATGCTTTTTCTTTATTATTCTCAACTGCTTTTATATAATGTTCTTGTTCTTTCATATTTCTACCTCTTATTTGCTTTACAAATACGATTTCTTTGATTAAGTGTGTTCGTAAGTTCTTCGATTAGTAGCTTAATATCTTCGGTACTGCCATCAGCAACAAGCACTTTAAGTTTATCAATCATTACTTTAATAGTTTCTTCTATTTCCTTCGTTGCTTCGTTTGTTACAGGATCACTAAACTTAAAAAGGTTATTTAGTGTTTCAAGTTCAGATTTAACATCATAATTTTTACAGTTATCGACTATACCAGCGATGTTAATTTGAAAATATGTAACATTTTTTGTTTCAATCTTTACGCTTTCATCAATAACTTCAATCATATCACGAGTATTGTCAGTAACTATAACACCAATCAATGCCACTCCTAAAAGTATCACAGAAAGCAGTAAAACAAGCCAATAAGGAACTGCTACAAATGTAGCAATGCTACAAATGATTACTCCAATAATAAATTGAGTAATAACATATATCACACCTACTCTAAAAATAGGCAAGCCATAAATTTGACTTATAACAGTTTCTCTAGACTTAAAGGCAATACTAGAAATAAGCAAACTGCTTATCAAAGCAACTATTGTAAAGACGAAAGCAATCCAACTTGCTACAGCTTTATGAAATGGAACAATTAAAAAGGTGAACACATATACAAATAAAACTATGACATATATTACAATAACTGATTTTTCTTTTTTGTCTAATTTCATATTCATTTTTAGCCCTCCCTTCTATTTCCACATTCAGGACAGAATTTTGACATTATATTCATCTGACCGCATGAACAATTCCAACTAGCTAAAGAAGTAGGCTTTGCAGTTCCGCATTCAGGACAGAATTTAGAAGTAATATTAATTTTACCACAAACACAAGCCCAACCGTCAGGATTAGTAGTTACAACTGTATTTTTAGTTTGCGAATCAACTGTAATAGTGTCAGAAAATATAGGGTTAATAATATCCTTTGTCATATTAACAATGCCACCAACCGCACCAAGCGTAACACCTAAACTAGCAATATCACTAACTAAACTATTTCCACCACTAGAATTTCCCGTACCTGGAATACCATTTTGCATAGCTTCAAGTCCAACCTGACGTTTTGTTTCATCTTGATAGGTATATCCTTTAGCTTTCATTTCTTCTGCTTCAGCCATTGCTTGTATACGATATGCATCTGCTGTTCCTTGTGCGAAAATCTTTACAGATTCTGCTGCAATCTGTGATTCCAAAATATTGACCTTTGCTTCTATCGTCTTTTCAGCCATTATTCTACCTTCGGAAGCCTCTATTCTAGCCTTTGCAATCTGTTCATCACGAATATCAAGTGAAGCAGACACATACTGATTTTTGAGACGAATATAATTAGGGTCATCATCTGGCGTCATAATGTCGGTAACATAAAACTGGCCTGTAGGAATCTGCAATCCATACTCCATAAGACTTTCATTTATAGCATTACCGAGAATACGCGATATTTCTGGCTTCATTGTATCAATCGTTAACACATTTAGTTTATTTTCTGTAATAACACGAGCAAGCAAAGAAGTAACATTCATTGCAATAAGGTCAGCAAATTTACCACGCATATATTCAATGCTATATGCCTCTCCTCCTTCATTTATATCACTTTGTGCAAAATTTGAAGCAGTACCCACAAGGCGAAGAATCAACTTTCGAGAATCTGCAACCGTTAAGTTGAAAGAACCTCTTGCACCGATTTCAATAGGAATATTAGATGAAGGCTCAATAATGCGTACACGACTAGGTGTACCCCATTTAATACCAGTTTGCACAGTTTTATTTATAAAATAAATTTCAGTATGCAGTGCATTATCAGTATCAATCGGTAATTTATAAATATTTTCAAGTAATGGAATATTTTGCGTTTCCAATGTATATCTACCTGCGCCAAACAAATCTAATGCTCTACCATCACGGAAAAACAATGCTTCTTGCGTCTGGTGAACAATAAGTTGAGAACCCAAATTAAAATCTTCAATTGGGTGCTTCCAAACAAAAACATCATTATTAGCTTCCCATTTAATGACACTTATTAATCCTTTGTTTTTAACTTCCTCTTGCACAATACGACGCTGGACATCAAATGTTATACCACAAAGTGTACAAGTATAATTTTTAGCATTTTTGTCCACCATTAACTTACAGGCGCAAGAAGGACATGTCACTTTAATTAATACTGATTTATCAGCACTCGTATTAATTTTTTCATGGCAAACGGGACAAACCGCCGTTTCACCCTTACTTTGATCATAAATAACAGTGTTGCCACAATGAGGACATTCTTTAGTTGTCATTTTGTCAGTACTGGCGTTAATAATATGACCACAAGTACATTTCACTTTCTTCTTTGCAAATAATCCTGTTCCAATTTCCACATAACTACCGCAATCAGGACACTCAATCACATATTTTGACATTTCTTTCCCTCCATATATGCTAATATCACTTAAATGAATCAACATAATCCTTCATTTCTTGATATTCTTTTTCTAGTTGTTTAATTCTTTCTTTCTGTTTTTCAATAATATCTTTAAATTCTGAAAGTTTACTTATTCCATATTCCTTAATAAGTTCTGAACGTTTTTTTAATTCCGCTTTCAACTTAGGAATCAAGAACATCCCACCAAAAATACTGCATAAAGCATAATAGCATAAAGCTGTAATTACATCGTAACTAAAAGCCTCTTTCCTAATTGCTCCGGACAAAAACGAACAAAAAATAAACGCAAACAATGCACAACCTACAATATACTGATCATATTCACCAAAAACATCGTTACCAGTATTATGCATATAACATAACATTGAATAAACTATTATTGCTGATACAATTATCACCGTCAATAATACAACACGACCTATTATACTTACTCTAATAAATTTCATTTCATTCATTTTATTAAGAGTATCTTTTTCATCATCAAGTTTTGTTTCTATATGTAACAATTTTTGTTCTGCATTTGTTTTTATACGTAACAATTTTTGTTCTTCTTGTTTCTTAGAAATTGATATACATTCTTTTCTGCGTTTTTCATCAACAAATGTTAGATATTTATTAAATTCAGGAATATCTTTTATTAATGTATCCTTATTCACTATATCTTCTTCAAATCTTGCCTGTATTTTCATTAAACAAATTGCCCAATAAATATCCGAATTATTTTGTTCAAATGAAAGGATTAGATTAAGGAAGTATTTCACTTCTTCAAAGAACTTTTTTTCAATCATTTTATAACTTAAAGTTATTAAATACTCTTTAAGTTTTGCCACCTCATCTGTATAATAGCGCAATAATTGTTTCGCAAAATAACAATGTTCTGCTGTATCTAAAGATTCGCCAAGCCACTGCAAATACGAAAGTACTTCTTTCTTTGCATTCGTAGAGTATTTTAGTAACGACTCAAAATCTGTAATAATGTTTTGAACAGACTTGTTATTTACTAAATCAATATAAACAACACTTCTTAATGCATCAACATTACCTCCATCAACATTAAGCACATTATTTAAACACTCGATTTTTTCTTCAATATTAAAAGTAACTGTCGCATATCTATAATTGTAACTTATATATTTATCAATATCAGATGATTCTAATGTATTAAGCAATAATTTAAAAGGTCCATATTTACTTCTCTCAATAACCCCATCAAATGCGGAATCAATCTTGCTTTGACGTTTACTAAACGAGAACGGTAAAATGATTTCTAAAATCTTTTTGTATATTTCTCCAGAATTTTTTTCTTCAGAATCATACAATAAAACTAATATTTTTTCTGCAAAATCTTTAGATGCACAGTTTAAAACTTTTTCTATACTACCATAATCATTTGCATTAAATCTACTTATTTTTTTTACAAGTTCTCCGCTGGTGGTTGCTTGATATGTAGCCAATAGTCTACACCAAATCGCTTCCGCACAACTAGGATTGTTAAACAAAACATCCTCAATCAGATTTGTTGCTTCTCGCCACTGTCTTTCTTCCAAATATGTATAAATCAAACTTATAGATTGTTTTTCACTAATACTTGTTTCTACAATAGCATCTGCACCTACTTCGCGTGTCTGTACAGAATTAACAGCAATGGTAGACGCCTTTTTAGCAATCTGACCGCCAGTAATTTCAATCTTTTCTAAGTGTACATTTCTCTTTGATTCTTCCAGCACACGCTTTATATGACGAGTAAGGTCAGAAAGGAATGTCATGTCAGAAGCATTTAAGCACTGGCGAGATTTGAGTACACTTGGTAAATCAGCTGGGCTCATATTTTTGTATACGACTAC
This sequence comes from Lachnospira sp., assembly GCA_015057605.1. GTDB lineage: Bacteria > Bacillota > Clostridia > Lachnospirales > Lachnospiraceae > SIG291. Next base: position 5,154 of record SVDX01000030.1, read on the forward strand.
AAGCGAATTCTTATGTTTTTCGCCTTTTTCAATTCTTGTCTTAAAACGGCTCCATTCATTCTTAATCCACACGGAACTAAAGTATTCTGGCCTTTCACCAAATACAATCATAACTTTTGCAGTCTTTATAGCATTGTAAATATAAGGTTCATATTGTTCAGCAATTTTATCACGCAAGCTAATACGGCTAAAAAATACTTTATATCCTTCTGCAACAAGAGCATTATATAAATCTTGAGCATCGATACTGTCTTGAGTACGCTCTATATCGTTTTCACGATCACTATCTTTAAAACTAATAAACACGTCATACGCTGGTTCTTTACTCGCTTTTTCAAGCCATTCAATACGAACTTTCTCAATGTATTCAGCCTGTTGCTTATAGCCATCCGCAATATCAGCAGTAGCAAGAGAAATCGCCTTCTGTACATCTTTGTTGTTGATAAAGGAATCCTCTGTAATATTATTGCAAGTTGGAACCTTTTTGTTTTCATTCATATCGGTAACATATACGATACCCGCCAAAGCAAGTGCACGTCCCCAATATGCTTCGTGATTTTTTCCTTCTTTAACTATAATATTTTCAAAAAGTTCAGTAGCCTTTTCAAAATCTCCATTGCGAAGTGCCGCCCATGCATTCGCACGATCTACAGCATGAATATCATTTCCACCATCAATTTCCCATTTATTTCTACAATATTCGCAAACATAATAATTACCTACACGCTTAACAGGTCCCCCACAAGTTTTACATGCATTTATTATCATTGCCACATTAAACACCTCCATTTAAATTACATAATCTATATTATGTAATAAATTTACAGAGTTTAATTAACACTTGTTGATTTTTGTATAATTACACTAAATTTAAAACATCACAAAACAAGCCTTTACCATATAAAAAAGTAAAGGCTTTATGTGGTATACTATTTTTTATAAGTCTATCCAAAACATATTTTGACAGTTATCGTGTTGTTATTTGTAAGTTTATGTGATACAATGAATTTATGGATTTCTATCTAATTAACAAACAAATTGTATATTACATAATATAGATTATGTATCATCCACCATTTAGGTGGATATTTTTATATTATCAGTCGCATATTTTCCATACGTTGACGGTGTTCATCACCCGTAGTAATAATATAAATTCGTGTAGTGTTGATGCTACTATGACCAAGTATATCTGCAAGTTTTGCAATGTCCTTTTCAATACCATAGAATGTACGGGCGAATAAGTGGCGCAGATTATGAGGAAATACCTTTTGTGTGTTTACCCTTGCCTGTTCACAAAGACTTTTCATTTCACGCCAAATGTTCGAGCGACTCATCGGCTTACCACTTCGAGTTATGAATATAGCACCCGAAGTAATCTTTTGCTCAGTTATATAGCGGAGCAATTTCTTTTGCAAGTCACTAACAATAAACACCGTGCGTATTTTACCTTTAAGAGAAACCACTGCTTTACCGCGCCTAATCGCCTCTACTGTAATATATTGCAATTCACTTACACGAATACCAGTACTGCATATCGTCTGAATAATCAAGTTCAAACGCTCATTACCTTTTTGTTTTGCAGCGTGTACTAAACGTATATATTCTTCTTTAGTCAATTCCTTTTCTTCTGGACAATAAATCTGTCGTTGGAGCTTGATGGACTTCACTTTTAAATCTGACCATCCAAGAAATAAAAACAAGCTATTAATAGAAGCAATCATTGAATTTATGCTACGTGCTGCGTAATTCTCTGAAAGTAACTTATTTTTATACGCAACAACTATCTCCTTTGTAACTTCTGCTCCATTCACATAAGCTCTAAACACCTTTACATCTCTAATATATTTTTCAATGGTATTTTCACTTTTTTCTTCTCTCTTGAGATATGATGCAAATTCCTCTATTTGATTTTGGTTTAATTTTCTTCCTTTCATCGTATTGGCCTCCAGATAGTTTTATAATATTTTACACCAAAAGTATGATTATAAAATAATTATAACTTAATATAGTCTACGCCTCAAATATATTCAAAAATACCTTGATTTATATTTAAGACATAGACTATCTATCTTTTTATACCCACAAATAAATAAATCTAATAATGTTTTTTCTGTATTTTTTCCCTACGACACCTTCTCAAACTGACTGTTATAAAGCTCTGCATAGAAGCCATGCTTTCCAATCAATTCTTCGTGGTTGCCCATTTCTATTATATCTCCATCTCTCATTACCAGAATTACATCCGCATTTTTTATTGTAGAAAGTCTGTGAGCAATTACAAATGAAGTTCTGCCCTTTGTAAGTTCATCCATAGCCTTTTGTATTACTAATTCTGTTCTTGTATCAACACTTGAAGTTGCCTCGTCTAATATAAGTAACGGTGCATCCTTAATCATTGCTCTGGCAATGGTTAATTGCTGCTTTTGACCTTCTGATAGACTTATAGAATCATCAAGCATAGTGTCATATCCCTTTTTAAGTGTCTTAATAAAATGTCTTAAGCCTACTGCCCTGCATACTTTATCCAGTTCTTCATCCGTTACATTTTCTTTGTTGTATATAAGATTTTCACGTATTGTGCCCTTAAATAACCATGTATCCTGTAAAATCATATCAAACAAGTCATGTACATTTTCTCTTGTAAGCTCTTTCGTCGAAATTCCATCAATCATTATATCGCCCGAGTTAATCTCGTAAAAACGCATTAAAAGGTTAACGATTGTTGTCTTTCCAGCTCCTGTCGGACCTACTATGGCAACCTTTTGACCGCTCTTTAAATGAGCAGTGAAATTCTTTATTATCAATTCGTCTGGCTCATAACCAAATTGAACATTTTTAAATTCCACATCGCCCTTAACATCTTTTAACACCTTTGTTTTATGGCTTTCATCTTCAAGTTCTTCTTCTAAAAGCATCTCAAATATACGCTTTGAAGCTGCTGCTGCCTGTTGAATAGACATCATTGCTTGGCCAAAGGTTGTAAGTGGCTGTGAGAATAATCTGGCATATATTGTAAATGAAATTATAGTACCAAATGTAACCGCATCACTGCCATTTATACTTAATGCAACACCAACAATAAATATTGCTGCGTAAGAAAAATTACCTGCGAAATTCATCAGCGGATGCATCAGCCCTGCAAGAGCTTGTGATTTCCAATTGTTAATAAATAACTTATTATTTATGTCAGTAAATTCTTTCTTTGCCTTTGCTACGCCGTTATATGATTTCACCACATTATGGTAAGTATATATTTCTTCTATATGACCATTTAATTCGCCCAAATTTTCCTGACGACGATTAAAATATTTTTGTGAACGTCCTAAAATCAAAGACATTAATATAAAGCCAACTAAAGAAGCTGCTATTGTAACAAGAGCAAGCACCCAGTTTGTAATAAACATCATAATAAGTACACCAATAAATAACACTATCGCATTTACCAGATTTGAAATAGTTGAGCCTAAAGTCTGCGAAATAACATCAATATCATTAGTTACTCTTGATAAAATATCACCTCTTGTTGTTGTATCAAAATATTTTAATGGAAGTTTATTTATCTTTCTGTCAATATCTGTACGAAGGTTCTTTGATGTACTCTGAGTAACTCCAGCCATAATGTATTGCTGAAGATAGCCCACAATTATACCTACTCCATAAGTACATATAAGAAATATTACAACCTTAAGAAGTTCATCCATATTAACGCCATCTGGCAATGCGATACCTGCGGTAATAATATCCATAAGCTCACTTACCTTATCAGGTGTAATAATTGTTGTAATCGCTGTTATTGTGGCAAATACTAGCGAAATTATAATCGCTGGAAAATATGGTTTGCAATACGCTAACAAACTTTTTAGGGATTTTAAATCTGCTTTTTCTCTATCTGCAGGCATATGTCTGCCTGGTCCAAATCCTGCCATTATATTTCCTCCTCTGATAATTGTGATAATGCTATCTCTTTATAGGTATCGCAAGACTCTAATAATTCTTTGTGAGTGCCCATTCCTACTATTCTGCCTTCATCAAGAACCATAATTTTATCAGCATGCATAATTGTTCCTATTCTCTGAGCTACAATTATCACCGTTGTATCTGTAAGATTTTCTTTAATTCCCTTTCTTACAAGCATATCTGTCTTATAGTCAAGGGCTGAAAATGTGTCATCAAATATAACAATTTTGGCATCCTTATATAATGCTCTGGCTATGGAAATTCTTTGTTTTTGTCCACCTGAGAAATTAGTTCCACCCTGAGCAACTTCACTTTCAATTCCATTATCTAACTCATTTACAAAATCTGCCTTTGCAATTTCAAGTGCCTTTTTTATTTTATTTTCATCAGGATTTTCACAGCCATAAGCCACATTATCTTTAATAGAACCTTTGAATAGGGCTGCTTTTTGTGCTGCTACAGATATTTTATTTCTTAAATCTTCCTCTTTATATTCCTTAACATTAATTCCATCAACAAGGATTTCGCCCTTTGTGACATCATAAAATCTTGAAATCAGATTTACTATTGTAGTTTTACCACATCCTGTAGAACCTATGATTGCCAAGGTTTCACCTTTATCTACTGTAAAATTCAAGTCTTCTACTGCATTTTCAGCCTCATCACCATAAGCAAATGACACATTTTTAAACTCAACTGTTCCACACTTATCCGTCTTTCCATTAAATGTACCTGAAACAATGCTTGGCACAGTCTTTAAAACCTCATAAATACGATTGCCTGAAACCATAGTTCTAGGAAGTATAATAAATATCAATATAAGCATCATAAACGACATAACAACCTGCATTGCATACTGTGAAAACGCTGCCATGTTTCCTACAACACTTACTCTATCACCAATAAATTCCATAGGATTAGTGTAATCCGACATAACAATATTGTTAATAAGAACCGCACCAATCCAGTATATTGCAAGTATAAGTGCATTCATACAAATGTTCATAACAGGATTTAAAAGCCCCATAACCCTTGATGTAAATAAGTGATTATTGGTAATTTCATTATTTACTTTATCAAATTTGGCTTCCTGGTAAGCTTCCGCATTAAATGCTCTTACTACTCTTACACCTGTAATATTTTCTCTTGTTACATCATTAAGTTCGTCTGTAAGCTTTTGTATTTTTCTAAATCTTGGAAGACAAAGTTTAACCAAAATGCTTACACAGACAACAATAACGCCTACGCAGATAGCTACTGCTGCTGTCCAGCTTACATTAGTTGAAGATATTTTTAGAATCGCCCAAACCGCCATAATTGGTGCTTTAAACAATAATTGTACACCCATAGCCATAAAATTTTGCATCTGCATAACATCATTAGTTGTTCTTGTAATAAGACTTGGTGTTGAAAATAAATTCATTTCCTCATTGGAAAAATCTGCAATTTTATTAAAAAGCTGCTCTCTTAAATTTCTTGAAAATGAGCTTGCCACATTTGATATAAGTATAGAACATATAATGGCCATCAAGAGACTTCCACCAGCACAGGCAAGCATAAGTCCACCATTTTTCCATACACCGTCCATAACATCTGTACCACTTTGAACAATAGTAGTAAGCTCCTTTGTATAATCCGGCATTTTAAGTTCAAGCCCTACCTGAGCCACAATTAATCCCACACAAACTAGTAAAATAAGCCAGTCCTTCACCTTTAAATATTTAAATAAATGAAACATATATCCTTGTCGCCTTTCTCGGAGCATCAACGAAATTATGCTTAGCACATCGTAAAATATACAGCTCCGTAACATATTCCTAATTGACTTACGTTTGCAAGTCACATGCGTAATTTCTATAATAACACAGTACATTTTTAACTTCAAGATTACTTTATATAATACACATTTTTTTCACAAAAAAGGCCTGAACTTTGTCAGACCTTAATCTTATATTTATTCAATTCTTTTTTATGTTCTTTACTCACTCTATAACTTTCTTTGGCCTTTTGTATTGCCTTATTATGTGTCCAGAGTTCAAGCCGCTTATCCTTTATGTAAGGCAATGTCGCCTCATACTGCTTTGCAAGTGCAGTTGCAAAATACCATGCCACAACCATTTTTACATAGTAATCCTCATTGGTTACACTCGCAACCATTTCAAGCTGTATTTCATCAAAGTATTCATCAAGATAAAGACTCATTAGTGTCTTTACAGCAAAACGTATGGTATATACATCATCTGCATCTATCCATATTTTTATCTGTTCAAACAGCTTATCCCTATGCTTTTTAAATACTGTTGGAGACATCATATCGCAAGTAGCCCAATTATTTATGTGCGGCAAAAATGCATTTATTGCTTCGATACATTTATCATAATCTTTTATGCTCTCTAACAAAAATGCGTGTAAATTATTTTCCTCATAATATGTATGAGGCAAAGTATTAAGAAAATCCTCTGCCTCTTTAGTCCAATTTAATTCTTTTGCATATTTTCTAAGCATTGGGGTGCGCACACCTATAATGCTCTCCTTATTCACAGTAGGCATCAGCTTACTGTGAAATTCCCTATATTCTATGTCCTGCATTTCAAATAAATGTTGTACTATATTCATATTTATTCCTTTGAATGATCCGCCATTCTTACCTCTCCTGTTATAGGATCCATAATAAGTCCATAAACCTTAACGTCTTTGGGAAGTAATGTGCATGCCTCAATGTGTCTTACAGTAGAACAAACCGAGTGGTCAATATTATGAAAGCCTGACAACCAATGTTCAAGGTTACATTCTTCCACATGAAATCTATCAATTTCTTCCTGTGGAATACCTCGCTTTAACATATGTGAAATCATCACATTTCCATCTAATTCCTGAATTCCACAATCATCATGACCAATGACAAGTATAGTGTCAACTCCAAGCTCGTATACTGCAACCAAAAGACTCTTCATTATACTTCCGTAAGGATGTAAAATCTGCGCCCCCGCATTTTTAATAATTTTAACATCACCATTTTTAAAACCTAACGCAGCCGGAAGTAAATGTGTAAGACGTGTGTCCATACACGATAAAACTGCAATTCTCTTATTAGGATATTTGTCTGTATGGTACTCCTCATACATTTTCTTTTCCACAAATTCTTTGTTGTAATTTAGTATTTCCTGTATCATATAGTCCTCCTTCTTACCTGTAATTCTTCTTTTACCAAAAATCCAAGCTTTTTATAAAGATTAAATGCGGTCACATTTTCACCGCTAACATGCAATATAACTGGCTTTTTTAAATTAGTATAAATATAGTCTATCGCGCCTTGCATAAGCTTTTTGCCAAAGCCCTGTCCTCTATATTTAAAATATATTTCTACATCATAAATCGTCACAAAGTGCTCACCCACATAATAGCTAAGTTCTCCAAGCCTTTTACGTCCTTCACTAATATATATTTTATCGCTATTTGCCTTTATTCCTTTTAATTTTTGATTGTAAAATTTGTCAAAGCTCATAAGATACTCGGAATATGCATATTCAAAGCCAAGCTTAGCTGCCGCCTCATCCTGCGAGTATAGTTCTGTAATACCAAGTTTTTTTACGTTTTTGCATACACTTTCCATAAGTGCCTTAAAATAACCTTTTTTTCTGTATTCCTTTTTTGTAAATGCAGTTACAAATACCTTTGATTCTTCATAAAAAAGGCTTATAACCGATACTATTGAATCCTCTTCATAGGCGATAAAATATATATCATAAATATACTCATCCAAATCATAAAAAAGCTCATATTCCTCGGTTGAAAGCATTTGTTGTATCTGTTTATATGTATCCTCTTTTAGCTGTCTAAATATTTTTATCTCCATATCATTCTCCACACTTTACAATAAAATATCTAAATGTTATACTCAAAATACTAATTCAATCGGAAGGAATGAATGTTTTATGAGAATAAATAAAAATGATACTCTTGCAATTATAGTTGATTATCAGGAACGTCTGATGCCTGCGATGGCCGATATGGAAAGCTTTATCAAAAAATCTGCCATTCTCATCGAAGGACTTAACATCCTTGGTGTACCTATGCTTGTAACTCAACAATACACTAAGGGTCTTGGTCAAACTGTAGAGCCAATAAGAAATGCTATTGGCAATGATGAATATTTCGACAAGACCAGCTTTAGCGTGCTTGGTGATGAAGCTATTGCTACTGCTATTTCTTCGCAAAACAAGAAAAATATTATTCTATGCGGAGCCGAAGCCCATATTTGTGTACTTCAGACACTTATAGACCTTAGAGAAAAGGGCTATAATGTCGTATTAGTTGAAGACTGTATTGCTTCACGTTGTGTTGAAAACAAAGCGATTGCTCTTGTTCGTGCTGAACAGGAGGGCGCATTAATCTCAACTTACGAAGCAATTTTATATGAACTTTTAGAAAAAGCTGGAAGCGATGAATTTAAGCAGATATCTCGCTTAATCAAGTAATCCGCTTGTTCCTATTCTTGATGCACCGGCATCTATCATAGCCTTAGCAGTTTTTGAATCTCTTATTCCACCTGAGGCTTTGACAGATGCCTTTTCTTTTACAACTGATTTCATCAGTTTAACATCTTCAATGGTAGCCCCATATGACCCGAATCCTGTTGAAGTCTTAACAAAATCCGCTCCTGCTTCTAATGCAAGCTCACACACCTTAATTTTTTCTTCATCTGTAAGCAGACAGGTTTCGATAATTACCTTTAATACAAGGTCTTTGCAAACCTCTTTTAGAGCTGCTATCTCATTTTTTACATAATCATAATTTTTATCCTTTAAGGCTCCTACATTAATAACCATATCAAGCTCCGTTGCACCATTTGCAATTGCCTGTCTTGTTTCAAAACATTTTGTCTGTGTGTCTGTTGCTCCTAAAGGAAATCCAATAACTGTACAAACCTTTACATTGCTATCCTGTAACAGTTCTTTTGCGTACGCCACGTAGCATGGATTAATACATACTGATGCCGTATCTAACTGTATAGCTTTCTTACATAAATTTTCTACATCCGCCTTTGTTGCGGCAGGCTTTAAAATAGTATAATCAAGATATTTTTCTAACTTCATACTTATATTCCTCCATTAATCAGGACTTTTATCTGATAAAATTATATAACATTGTTAAGCTAAACACAATAAATCCTTGCATATAAATTTTTTTCATAGTAAAATTAGAATATAAACTAATGATATGAATGGAGGAATTATATGCAAGAAAAAAGACGATATAAGCGTGTTAACGCAGATATGAAACTAACAATATCCTCAATATTCCAACAGGATAATCTACGAATCAAGGACATTGATGCTCCTATCAAAATTATCGACATTTCCAAGGATGGAATCGGCTTTATATCTTCAAGCATCCTTCCTCTAAATTTTTATTTTAATGCTAATTTGAATTTTGGAAGTGACGATTCTGAGTTATATTGTGTAGTAAAGATAATTCGATGCGAACCAATTACAGCCGAAGAATTTCACTATGGTTGCCAGTTTGTTGGACGTGCTGCAGAGCTTGATGCAATTTTGGCGCAATTTGATAATGAATAATATGCGTACATATAATAAAAATACCACCAGCTTTACTGGTGGTATTTCGTTTATTCAGGTAATGTATATCTTCCTTTATATCTTTCATATCTTCTTACATATGACTGCTCACCTGAGGTCTTAATCTCATTTAAGTAACCATGTGTTTCAAATGCTGTTTCTTTAATCTGAATTACGCAAACGGCAATATTAGAACAGTGGTCTGATACTCTTCCGCAGTTATTTAACAAATCCGAAAGTATAAAACCAAGTTCAATTGTACATTGTCCCTGCTGAAGTCTGTTAACGTGTCTTTTCTTAAGCTCAGCCTTCAAATCATCAATAACCTGCTCTAATGGTTCAACCTTATCTGCCAAAGCAACATCATCATTGATAAATGCATCTATTGTAATCTCTATAATATCCTTTACTGCCTGTACTAATACCTTAATTTCTTTTCTGGCCTCTGCAGAAAATTCCATATTCTTCTCAGCAGCCTCTTTTGCTCCCTTAGCAATAAGTAAAGCATGGTCGCCAATTCTTTCAAAATCACTAATCGTATGAAGGAATTTAGAAATAAGGTCGCTGTCATCTCTATTTAATTCCTTTGCTGATAGCTTTACAAGATATGCGCCTAATTTATCCTCATATACATCAAGCTTTTCTTCAAGTTCAACAATCTTTTCGTAAGCTTCTTGAGAATAATCTTCTAAAAGCATCACTGCATCCTCTATTGCTTTCTTTGCAAGTCGAGCCATATTTTCTGCCTCATCTTTACTTGCAGGAATAGCAAATGAAGGTGTTGAGAGTAATCTTTCATCAAGGAAAGTATATTCTTCTTTTTCTTCTTTATCCTTTATAACTAATCTTGCAAGCTTCTCTAACTGCTTGCAGAATGGGAATAACAATACCGTTGTAACCACGTTGAATATACTATGGCAAACAGCTATTCCAAGTGGTCCTATAGCATCATTGATAAATCCAAAATGTAAAAATGCATTTGCTATATAAAATACAGATAAGCAAATAATAGTTCCTATTAAATTAAAGGAAATATGAACAGCTGTAACTCTCTTAGCATTCTTGTTAGCACCAATACTTGAAATTACCGATGTAATACAAGTACCAATATTTTGTCCCATAATAATAGGAATCGAAATGCCATAAGTAATCTTACCTGTGCTTGTTAATGCCTGTAAAACACCAACTGAAGCTGATGAGCTTTGAATAATCGCTGTAAATACAGCACCAACAATAACACCTAAAATAGGATTATCAAAAAAAGTTAATACCTGTGTAAATTCAGGCATCTGTTCAAGTCCTTCAACTGCATCAGACATGCTTTCCATACCGGACATAAGAATTGCAAATCCAAGCAATATCGTACCAATATCCTTTTTTTTCTCCTTCTTAGCCGCCATAATAAGCAATACACCTATAAGCGCAAGAATTGGAGCAAATGTGCTTGGCTTTAGCAATTTAACAAATATATTAGAGCCTTCAAGTCCTGTCAAACTAAGTAACCATGCTGTAATTGTAGTACCGATATTAGCACCCATAATTACGCCAATAGTTTGTCCAAGCTGCATAATACCTGAGTTAACCAAACCAACAAGCATAACCGTAACCGCTGATGATGACTGAATAACAGATGTTACAACCGCACCTAATAACAAGCCTTTAAACCTATTAGAGGTCATTTTCTTCAAAATCGTCTCAAGCTTACTACCTGCCATCTTCTTTAGACCATTAGACATAATAGTCATACCATATAAGAAAAATGCAAGGCCTCCTAATAACATAATTACCGAAAAAATGTCCATTATAAAATTTCCTCCTGAGTTGCTATGCAACATTAAAAATTATACCAGTATATATTATATAACAAGACAAATATAATTTGCAATACAAAAAATGGCATCATAAAAATATTAATTGACTATTGGAAAAGGTATATATGTATATGTATATTCATGGACTAATAAAGTGTTAGGATTATTAATCTTTTTTATCAAGCCTAAAATAAAACAAAAAAATAACAGCCTCGGCTGTTATTTTTTAGCGTTCTGCAAGCAGTTCAATCGTCTTTTCGAGCAAATGTTATTTTGCGCTCTGCTTTCCCGCATGATCCACCTCATACTCTCCCTTATATATAAGCTCTCCTATTGGGACTATTTCATAGCCTGCATCTTTCAAGCCAACTATCACGCTCTCCAATGCATCTGCTGTATATTTTGCACCGTTGTGCATAAGGATTATCGCACCATTTTCCATATTTTTATGATTAACTACTGTATCAATTATGCTATCAACACCATAGTCCTTCCAGTCAAGGCTGTCAACCGACCATTGAATCGGATAATAGCCACAGTTTCTTGCGCCTAATATTACTGCGTTGTTGTATTCGCCATATGGAGGGCGAAAAAGGCACATATCAAGTCCTGTTAATTCTTTAACCTTTGTATGTACCTTCATAATCTCTTCTTCTATTTGTTTATTATCAAGCTTTGACATATGCTTGTGATTTTCGCTGTGATTCGCTAATTCGTGACCTTTAGAGGCTATCATTTTTACATCTTCCGGATATTTTTCAACCCAACCACCGGTCATAAAAAACGTTACTTTCACGCTATGTTTTTCTAAGATTTCCATAATTTTTGCCGTATCCTCATTGCCCCAGGCTGCATCAAATGAAAGTGCTACCTGTTTTTTGGTCGTATCTACGCAATATATTGGCAATTCACGTTTATTACTTCCTGCTGTAGTTACGCTTACTTCATTCCTTACAAGAAATGCAAATAGGGACATTATTACAAATGCCCCTAAAAATATCATAATTTTTGCATCATTTAATTTCATAGCTTTGCTCCAAATAGATTATTACAATAAAATCTATGCGAGCAATGCATTTTCTATTCACTTAATATGTTCTTTTTACTTGATTTTACTTCTTCATTATAGCATTCAAATGTATTTTCAACTATCATCCAGTCTATCTTTGGTGTAAATAAACTTACTAATGGCACAAGTATTAATCCTGCTACCATTGCTACTGCACCTGCAACAATTGGAGATGGTAAATATCCAATAAACATATTTGAAACTGTTATTCCTACACCTGATGCGAAGCTTACCCACACGGCTGCTTTTGTGACGCTCTTGCTGTAAAGTCCATACATAAATGGAGCAAGGAATGAACCTGCAAGCGCACCCCAAGATATACCCATAAGCTGTGCTATAAATGTAGGTGGATCAAGTGCCATCACTACTGATATTACAATAAATACAGCAATAAATATTCTCATTATAAGAATCTGTTTCTTTTCACTTAAATCTTTTACGAGCGTACCCTTTATAAAGTCAAGTGTAAGTGTAGAACTTGATGTCATAACAAGCGATGACAAGGTTGACATTGAAGCTGAAAGCACTAACACTACCACTATTCCTATTAATACATTTGGTAAAGTTGAAAGCATACCTGGAATTAAGCTATCGTATTGCAACTTTCCATCTGCTGCATATGTAGCTTTATCACTAAATAATCTTGCAAATCCGCCAAGGAAATATGAACCACCTGCAACGACAACAGCAAATATTGTTGAAATAACAGTTCCTGTTGTTATTGATTTTTCATCCTTAATTGAGTAAAACTTCTGAACCATCTGTGGAAGTCCCCATGTACCAAGCGATGTAAGTATAACTACGCTAACAAGGTCAACTACATTTGGTCCAAAAAATGATGTATAAGCACCCTGTTGACCTAAAGTGGTTGCATCCTCACTTGCAATTGTCGAAAGCTCTTTTACAGCCTCATAGAATCCACCCTGACCATTCAACACTGATACAATAACTGCCACTATACCAATAAGCATTACAATCCCCTGTATAAAATCGTTGATTGCCGTAGCCATATATCCACCAGCAATTACATACACACCTGTAAGCAATGCCATTACAATAACACAAACTTTATAATCAATTTCAAATGCTATACCAAATAAATTTGATAAGCCGTTATAAATTGATGCTGTATATGGAATAAGGAAAATAAATACTATTACTGATGCAACAAGCTTAAGTGACTTACTTTGAAATCTCTTTTCAAAGAACTCCGGCATTGTTCTAGCACCCAAATAATTAGTCATTACTCTGGTTCTTCTTCCAAGAACTACCCAAGCAAGCAAGCTACCAATAAATGCATTACCAAGACCTATCCATGTAGAAGCAAGACCAAATTTCCATCCAAATTGTCCTGCATATCCAACAAATACAACTGATGAAAAATAAGAAGTTCCAAATGCAAATGCTGTAAGCCATGGACCTACCGCTCTTCCTCCAAGCACAAAATCATTAACGTTCTTTGTATGTTTTCTAGAGTATAATCCTACACCGATCATAATTGCAAAAAATATAATCAGTAAAGCAACCTTTATTCCCATTGTAAACCTCCAAATAAAAAAATATTTCACTTTAAAGCATTAAAGTAATTATACTTTAAAGTGAAACATTTGTCAAGCTATCCTATCAAACTTTTCAACAAATCGCTAATCTTTTTTTTCTTCCTACGATTACTAATCTTAATATATCTGCCATTCTTTTCTTTTATTCTATCACCGTCAACCGGTTTAAAATCAAATAGCTCCAGCTTTATATTTTCCATTTTGCCATCCTTATTCTCGCATACGGCAAATATATCTTCTATCCTATCAACTGTCAGCTTTCTTTTCATACTTTACCTCGGCAATCCTTCTTTTTTCCAAGCGGTTATTTACAAATTCTCTAAATATTGCGTACATTACTGAGCTTAATGGTATAAAGAATAACATACCGATTACGCCAAACAAATTACCACCTATTGTAACTGCCACTAACACCCATATTGAAGGAAGGCCGACCGAATTACCTACAACATGTGGATATATAAGGTTACCTTCAATCTGTTGTAAAATTTGGAATATCACAAAGAACCATAATGCCTTAACAGGGTCAACCATTAATATTAAAAACATTGCAATTATACAGCCTACAATTGCACCAAATATTGGCACCAAAGCTGTTACGGATATAATTACGCCTATAAGCACAGCATATGGATATCTTAATAGCAATAGAGTTATTGCAAACATAGAGCCTAAAATAATTGCTTCTGTACATTGTCCTGTGATAAAATTTGCAAACGTTGAATGTGCAAGCTTGCCTATCTTAACTGCTCTATCAGCTGCATTTTCCGGCAAAAGAGCGTATAATGCCTTTTTAACCTGAGATGAAAGTGTTTCCTTCTTTGCAAGTAGATATATTGCAAATACAAATGCAATAAATGCATCCATTACCCCACTAACCAACGACGAAATCAATTCAAAGGTTCCTGTAAATATATTACCAATGCCATTACCAGCAAAATCAAATATATTCTTAATGTATGTGCCCCAATCAAGCTCAAGCTCTGCAAGAACTTCCTGAATCATAGGCAAATCCCATTCATGCTCTAATATTTCTTCCTGTAGCTTTATTATGAAGTTTTTAGCGCTTTCGTATACCATTTCTACTGTATTAATCAATTCCGGTACAAGCATAAACAGTATCAAAGATACTACACCTATAGCTAAGAGCACAGTTACAATTATTGCAACAGGTCTTTTTAGTTTCTTAAACCATTTTGCTTTAATCTTATTTAATAATTTTCTTTCCAAAAATCCCATAGGCACGCTTAGTACAAATGCTAAACATGCTCCTATCAAAAATGGCAATGTCAGGTCAACAAACCACTTTACCATATCTCCAAATTTACCTATATTTTGAGTCGCAAAAAACAATAAAATTGCGTATGTCACTATGATAATGATACTTTTCATTTTTTTCTTGTCCATATCTTTAAGACCTCCGTTTCAACATTTTTAGTATAACTTAGAGCCTCTTTTTAGTCAATAATAATCACACTTAAGAAAACGCAGAATATCCTATAAATATATAACTTATTGAAAGGATTTTTATGAAACAAAACAATTGCTCTCAAAATGATTTCGTAATTGCTATGGCTTATGTTCCATGGCAACAGTTTAGAAATCTTCACACTCCCGCTAATGGTCTTAAACACGGAACTATATTCCAAGAATTATACAAACCTTTTTTAGGAGGTGCATGTAGACGATGAACAGAAATTATTCTAACTGCAACTGCGGTTATAACAATAACAACACTTCTAATTCAATGATTAATATTAATGATTGTACCACACTTGATGCGGATGCAATTTGCCGCTTAGACTGCAGACAATTAAAGCAACTCGTTATGGAATTAGGTTTTACAGTCGTTGACTTAACTATGTATCTTGATACTCATCCAGATGATGTCGAAGCATTGGCTTATTTTAAACGTATCAAAACTGTTAATCAGCTTGTTCGTAAGGAATACAATGAAAAATGTGGCCCATTAACTGCAGATATGGCCGGCTGTGACGACTATTTTAATTGGGTCGCTCCTCCTATGCCATGGGAAAATTGTTAATAGAAAGGTAATTGGTGAATTAATATGTGGAATTATGAAAAACGATTAATATATCCCGTTAACATCAAACAGCCTGATCCAAAAATGGCAAAGCTTATTATTGATGCTTACGGTGGACCAGATGGCGAATTAGGTGCTTCTCTTCGTTATCTTTCGCAAAGATATTCAATGCCATGCAAAGAAGTTGCTGGGCTTTTAACTGACATCGGCACGGAAGAACTTTCTCACCTTGAGCTTGTATGCGCAATGGTATATCAGCTTACAAGAAATCTTACTCCTGCCGAAATTGAAGAAGGCGGTTTCGCCCCTTACTACATCGATCATACCACAGGTATATATCCTGTAGATGCTTCAGGCGTTCCTTATAATACCGTAGCCTTCCAATCAAAGGGTGATCCTATAACAGACCTTTTTGAGGATATGGCTGCCGAACAAAAGGCACGTACTGGCTATGATAACCTTTTAAGACTCGCAAAAGATTATGATGTCGCTGATCCTCTTCGTTTCTTAAGACAACGTGAAATCGTGCATTTCCAACGTTTTGGCGAAGCCTTAAGAATAACAACTGATAAGCTTGACAGCAATAACTTCTACGCCTTTAATCCTGCTTTCGACAAATAATAGATAAAAAATACACATTTTCACGAAGAGACGTTTACACTTCGTGAAAATGTGTTTTTTTTATCTTCTTTTTTCTATTATCGTATCTACTATCTTCATTCCAATTATCGCACATAATGTACCAGTTACTATTGCCGCTAATACATCTGTTGGATAATGAATACCTATATAAAGTCTTGTAAAGCCCATTATAAATGCCATCACAAGTGCAGGTATGCCATATTTCTTTGGCATTTGTTTAAATATTACTACTGCGCACGCAAAAGATGATGCTGTATGGCCTGATGGGAATGAGAAATCATGTGCCTTCTTTACAAGAAGTACAAGTCCGTCTATAACCTCATATGGTCTTACACGTGCTATCAATGGTTTCAAAATAACATTGTTAATTAATAAAGACATTACCAACGCACATGCACACATTGCACCCACCTTTCTTGTTTTCTTAAAGCAAAGCAATAAGAGTGCAATCGCTATCCACATAAGACCTGCATCGCCTAAATGAGTAATAAACTTCATTATAGGTGTTAATATGCCATTTCTAAGATACTCTTGTATCCATAACAAAATATCGGCATCTATTTTATTAATAAAATCCATTTTTCCTCCACTACGGCTTAGTTAGTAGCCGGATAATTAATTTTTATCCAATAATGATCTTTTGATATTTGAGTATCTGTTATGAAGAAATAATCCTTTGATACTGTCATATTATCTTTACTTGAATCGTCCCATGTAACATCCACATGACCCCACTGGCCATCTATACAAACTATATTCCATGCATGTAAACCGCCAGGTGTTGAGCCTGTTACCATCTTACAAGGGATATTCATCATATTCATTAAAAGATTGTAGGCTTCAGCATAACCATCACATACTGCTGCCCCATTTACAAGTGCACCAAATGCAGTATGGTCGATATGTCCATATTCTGCCATATGTGCAAGTGCCATATAATCATAAAATACATTTTCAATTAAGTATTTATGTATAGTTTCAGCCTTTTGCATATCAGTCATATCAGCTGTTATGTTTTCATTGATAATTTGTACTGCCTTATCATAAAGCTTACGCTGTCTATCTGTTAAATTGGCTGTATCATTAGTCTTATATGCCTTTAAAACATAGTAATACTCTCTGTATTTGATGTTAAGAAGCTTGATTTTGTATGCATTTCTGCTTGAATCAAATTCGTTAGTGTACATACCTGCATAAATGTATTTTGACATATTAAGAGCAACTACACCAAAGCTTAAATCTTTTACATAAAATTCAACACTCGAGTCGCCATCCTTCATTGCATAATACACTTGTGCTTCCATCTCATCAAATGTTGTAAAAACTTTTGAATATGGTGGATTAGGATAATCTTCTACATATTCAAGAGTTTGATTTTCTGTAACTCCCTCTGTAGGGTCCTCATTCCAATAATTTTCATCCTGATAATCATAAATTTTCTCCAATGAGGCTAACTCTGCTTCCAAGTCTTTATTTTTACAGCCAGTTAGAGACATCGCCAACATTGCCATTACAAGTAATATTGATATTATTCTTTTGTTCATTACATTTACCTCTTATCTAATACTATTCAATTGGAGCTCCACATTTTTTACAAAATGCCGCCTTTGAATCTACTGCACATCCACATTGACTACATGCTGCAAAACCCTTAACGTTATTGATTTTACCCTTTAATTCAGTAATTTCTTTTTCTTTAGCCTTTACATTTTCACATGCTGCAATAAATTCTTCATTATCTTCACCATTTTTGTACTTTTCGTAAATCATCTTACCCATAAGTACATATTGTGCGTTAATTTCTTTTTCACAGTTATAAATCTTATTCTTTAACTTTTGTACCTCAACAACCTCGTTTGTTTTGTTACCAATTTTCTTTGCTGTTGAACCTATTGTTGCTTTTACTTCATTCCATGCTGACATTATTATCATTCCTTTCTTTTTTTTTTTCCTCTAGCTTATT
>SVDX01000031.1 GCA_015057605.1 Lachnospira sp.
TTATTTCCTTGATGTCAACTTCATAGTAATCTGCTAATTCGACTAGAATACCCAACTCTGGCATGGTATTACCATTTTCCCAGCGAGATACACTTCGGGATGATACACCAAATTTTTCTGCCAGCTGTTCTTGTGTTAGCTCTTTTTCTTTTCGTAATTCTCTTAAAAAACCACCAATTTTAATCTGGTCAATCATTTTGTTTTCTCCTTTCACGGTCTATTATCACAGAAATGACATTAGAAAACCACGTCACAAAGTGAGAAATGACGTATTCTCCACTAGACAATTATGTCTTGTCAGTTTTCTACCTTAAGAATCAAGAAAATTCATAATTTCGCATGCTTTTTTTCTACAGTAAATTTTTTACCTCTTTAACTGTAAACTTCTGAACAAGTCCACAACTCTTACAGCAATAGCACACTACAGAACTTCTCTTTGGTTTTAATTTTTTTATCTCCCCTTCCGGATAAAAAAATATTCCATGCATTCCTGCCATTTGTCCACTTATTAATTCTCCGCCACAGTTTTCACATTTATTTTCCATCACAATTCCTCCGTAGAATTCAAATTTTATGTTTCTTAACAATTTAATAGTTTTTCTGTAATCAGTGTTGCCGATTCAACCATCTTCGGGCAAAATTCAACAAACAACTGATTTTCAGTGGCATGTTTTTTGCCCTCAGCTGTTGATAAATCACATCCTAATAATTCTCTACACATATATGAACCATTTTCTTTTTTAAACAAATCCAAAAATTCTACTGCTATATCATTAGTCTTTTTTCTGCTTTCCAAATCCTCAAGGTCACTTTGACCGAATTTCAAGCCTAAAGCCATCAATGCTCCTGTACAAGCTCCGCACACTTCGCCTTTACACATACCACCACCGAAGCATCCTCCTAATTTTAGTGCCTGTTCTTCTGTTAATCCTAACTCTTCTGCAAAAGCAACAAGCACAGCTTGAGAACAATGGTACTTTTGTTCAAAATATTTTTTTGCTAATTCTATATGATTCATCTTAATACTACCTTTCTATCTGTTCACAGACTACTCACTTATATCACTCAATTCAAAATTTAATATTCTTTTTAATTCCTCTAATGAAACCTCTACCTGATACCCAATTTTACCAGCACTAAATATAATTGTATCAAAGTCTGTTGCAGATATATCTATTATTGTTTTAAATTGCTTCTTCATTCCTATTGGTGAGCAACCGCCATGTATATATCCCGTCAATGGCAACAGTTCTTTTGACTTTATCATTTCTATACTTTTCTCATTTACAGCTTTTGCAGCTTTTTTTAAGTTTAATTCTTTATTAACAGGAACCACAAAAACATAATTACTTTTACTGTTTCCTACCGTAACTAAGGTTTTAAATACTTGATTTGGATTTTGATTTAATACCTTTGCTACATCTATACCACTTATAACGCCAGTATCTACATAACAATAGCTTGCATATTGTATTTTATTTTGGTCTAAAAGTCTCATAACATTTGTTTTATCATTATTCTTTTTCATAGAGCAAACCTCTCGCTAAAATAAATTTTATCTTGTAATAACCATATTTTACTTACCTACAAATTGGGATTGGTCATTATAATTCAATGCTTATTTCGTATTTGTCTTCAATAAGTATATAGTTCACATTATACTTTTTTGCAAGGGATAGCACTTCTGCATTATCTGCCAATATACTCTCTATCGTGCACCATTCGTCGTCCAAACGCTTCTCAATGGTATTTGCATATCCCTTTATGTCCGCAAAATGATTTCTTATATATTTTTCACTCATCACCAAACAATAGTATTTAATATGTTCAAGATATTGCTGCTCAAAGTCCTTTTGCCAATCGAATGGAATATAGCCACCTTCGACAATTAAATTCTGATCGTTCTCAATAGCAGTTTTTATCATTTCACGAACAATCGGCCACAAGTATTCGGTTAATTCATTATCATCCATAGGGGTAAGTTCTGTGTTGCCACTACGAATTAAACCCATTTTTAAATGGTCTATTGACATGTATGGATATTTATATTTTTCGAGCAATTTTTGAGCAAGCGCCGTTTTGCCTGTATGCGATGCTCCTGTAATTAAAATAATCATTATCTCACCTAATCTTCTCCAAACGATATAATACACCTTTTTCTAATTCAGCAATTCCATCTTTATAATCATATCCCATTTTCTTATAAAATTCTAAGGCCGTAATTGATGCAGGTACTTCGATACGGCTTGCTCTTGTAAAATATTCGTCTTGTTCTAATGTTTCAATTATTTTTCTACCAATTCCTCTTCCTTGATAATTAGTCTTCTTATTACCATTTTTATCACCATCTACCTTACCGAATACACACACCCACAATAGTCCTGTCTGTACAAATCATATTCCTTTGAAAGCTCTATTGAACGCTTGTATCCATTTTTCTTTTTAAAATCTGAATATAAATATTCTACCTCATACTCGCCAGAAAGCTTATGACCTATTTCATTTAGCTTAGTCGCATTTTTCAAAGGACTTATTGACAGTGTGGTCGTAAAATAATCGAAGCCTTTTTCCTTAGCTATTTTGGCACTTTCACGCAAACGCATTTCGTAGCATATAAAGCAACGCTCGCCACCCTCTTCACATTTTTCATAACCTTTTACGGCATCATAAAATTTTTCTGGTTCGTACTTGCCTTCTAGAAAACTTATCCTATGCTTTGCAGGCAAGCTTTCTATCAAACGTTTTTGCTCTTCAACTCTTTTTTTATATTCTTCTTCCTTGCCTATATTAGGATTATAGTAAAATATTGTTATCTCAAAATACTGTGAAAGATACTCCAAAACATAGCTACTACATGGTGCACAACAGCTATGCAAAAGTAGCGTCGGCACTCTATTAGCCTTTTCATTTTCTTCTATAGTTTTATCAAGAACTTTTTGAAAATTAGTCATTTCAAAATTCATTTAAAATGTCACCTCGTTATATTTTTGAGCCATTTATAGGTTCTAAAACGCCATAAACTTATTGGTATTTTTATTATTTCATCACTCATTAAAAGCATGTATACGATATGCACCGGTAATTTGAATACAAATGCAGCCAAAAATCCTAATAGTATTGACACACCCCACATTATACCTACATCAAGGAATAATCCAAATTTGGTGTCGCCTCCAGCCCTAAGAACACCAACAATTATTGTTGTGTTGATTGCCTGACCTATTACAAACACCGCCAAAACATACATCATCATAGACATATATTCCTTGGTCATACTTTGAAAATCCAATACATTTAGCAATATCGGTCTTACAAGCAGTATTACCAATGCACCGGCAATACCCGAAATCACTGACATTACAATAAATCTCTTACCGTATACCTTAGCAAGCTTTTCTTTGTTTTCCCCAATTGTTTTTCCAAGAATTATAGCTGCTGCCGAAGCAATACCAAAGGATACTACTGTTGCAAGCTGTCTTGTTGTCTGAGCTACCGAGCTTGCTGCACTTACGCTCTTTCCTAAATTACCTAAAATGCCTGTATTAGTTGAAGTACCAAGCCCCCACATAAGCTCATTTATTACAACTGGTATTGAAAATACAATAAAGTCTCTAAATAGCATTTTATCCTTTGCAAACAGGAAGCTAATTTTAAACTTAAGTACCTTATTAAAGCATCTGTCATAAATAATTACTATGACAAATTCTGATATTCTTGCAATAAGGGTTGCAATAGCTGCGCCCTCAACTCCCATTGCTGGAAATCCTAATAACCCAAATATAAATACTGCATTTAGTACGACATTTATAAGCAGTGAAATTGCATATACCGCAGTAGATATAACAACTCGCTCTAAGCTTCTCATAGTATTTAGGTATATCATTGTCACCCCAAAAAATGTATACGAGAAGCATACTATTTTAAGATATTTTATACCTTCTTCAATAACCAATGCATCAGATGAATATATATTCATTATAGGTCTTGCAAATAAAAATGTCACAACAGTAAATAAAATACTTATCACAAGCGCTATTTTAAGTGCTATACCAAGTACTTTTTCTATTGCACTCATATCCTTTTTGCCCCAATATTGAGCTGTAAGTACCGATGCACCAGAAGTTAGTCCAAAAAATATAAGCATCATTATAAATTGAACCTGACCACCAAGTGATGCTCCCGACAAAGCCTCTTCCGAAACCCTTCCAAGCATAAATACATCAGCCGCTGTTACACCTACATTTATTAAATTTTGTAAAGCAAGCGGTATTACCAAAAGTAATACCGATTTGTAAAAACTTTTTTTATTTTCCATTTTTATCTAACCATTCCTCTAATTCGTTTGAAGGCATTGGATGTGCATAATAAAAGCCCTGGATGTAATCAACCTGATTAGCCATCAATACATCTAATTGACTCTTTGTCTCTACACCCTCCACACACACTTTAACACCAATAGATTTTGATAACTCAACTACCATCTTTACAAAAGCCTGTTCATAATCATCCGAGTCAACATCATCAATAAATGTCTTATCAAGTTTGATTATGTCTAAAGACATTTGCTTTATGTAATTAAGCGACGAATAGCCTGTTCCAAAATCATCTAAAGCTATTGATACACCAAGTGCCTTGATGTCCTCAATAATCCTTGTCATACGCTCCATATCATTGATTGCAAGCGTTTCTGTTATCTCAAGTATTATATTTGCAGGATTAACCTGTGTATTTTCTAAAATAGCCTTGATATTCTCAACTATATTCACCTGTAACAGCTGCACCACTGAGAGGTTAATACTTACCTTTATATCCTTTCTGGCATCATTCCATGCCTTACATTGTCTGCAGGCTTCATTAAACACAAAATCTCCGATATGTGAAATCAAGCCCATATACTCTGCAAGCGGAATAAAATCATTTGGCATTATAAAACCAAATACGCCACTATTCCAACGAACAAGAGCCTCACAAATAGTACATTCTCCATTTTTAGTATCTATGATAGGCTGATAGTATACAACGAATTCATCCAAATCCATTTCTATAGCCCTCTTCATATTGTACTCTACATCTGATTTTGTAAATATTTCACCATTCTCAAAGCAGATTTCCATATTCTCATCAATTTTTTTATGAGTAATGTCGCGAACGATACACATTATAACATCGCGTTCATCAATCCATTTAATATGCTTAAAATCAAATTCGTACCACATTTCTAAATGTAGCTCACATGGCTTAATCTGATTTTCCAAGCAACATCTTGAGCCCTCTGCCACTAAATCCTTTTCTTCTATACTGTTATGTATTATTTCATTTTCAAAAATAACATCTGCATTTTCAGCATCATATATGATTATACCGCAACCCACGTTATTCATAACATATTGTAATGTGCTGTATGCATTATCTAGTGCCTTTGCCATTTAATTCACCTTCTTTATCACAAATACTTTTGTATTATCCTTTTTACTCATTAAAAATGTCTCTACTATCCTGTAATTCGGCGTTAAATTAGCCTTTATCGCCTTCTCATTTGTAGAATATATAAATATCATACCTTCATTCATAAGCTCATTTACTTTTTCAAAAAATTGCTTATAAATGTCATTCTCAGCTTTCAAATCCTTTAACACTGGCATATTTGTTACAATTTCATCAAAACTATACTCATGCGTAAAATCGAAAAAGTCCCTATTGATAAAATGTACAGGAATCTTAGTAATAGCCACATTTTCTCTTGCTTTTGTTATCGCTTGTCCAAATATATCAACGCCATATAAGGTATCCGCCTTACATAGCTTATTGCGTTCTATAAGCATTGTTCCCACTCCACAAAATGGATCTAATACTCTTGCATTCAATTTCATATATGGCTCGCACAGTTTCATCATCAACGCCGCATTAAATGGCTGTATTGATGCCGCCACATAATTAACTCTATAATTAAAGCGATAATCTGGGAGGGTATACATTTTCAAAAATGCTATGTAATCCTCATCCTTTGTCTTAACCAATCTTATCTCTATATCATAATCCGATATTGAATTAATAAGCTTACCCTTAGATATTCGCTCACATTCCATAGCAAGCTTTTTAGCAATATCTACATCACCTCTAAGCTCTACCCTAAATTTATAAGCATCTGCTTTATGAGCTTTATTTAATATCAAAAGCATATCTCCATCAAGAAGCTCCTTAGCTATATCTTCTACACTTCCATCTGGTATTTTCTTTAAATCATTTAATGCAAAAAGTAATTCATTATAAATGCGAATATTCATAAGACTCTTTATATCATTAGTCTTTACTCTTACTGCTGTCTTTAGCTTTGCAAATGGCGCTTTTATCTCGTCATAAAGATAATCCACGCAAAATCTATTAGTAGTAAGAACTATATCGTATTCTTCATCGTAGCCTGTAAATTTTAATTGCTTTGCCTTGTCATATTTTAATATAAGCTTATTTAAAATGCTAATCTCTTCTCTTATATGTTTTGTAGCAGAGCTGTCATAAAATGCTTCATCAAGTTCTTTTCTTCTTTCCTTAAATTCATCACAAAGTCCGCTACACTCAAGTTTTAATAGAGTCGTAAGATATGCGGGCTTTACAAAGAGCTTTTCCTCGTTCTTATATGCCTTATATATTACATCTGCATATTCGTCCATTCCTAATACGCCCATTATCTGTACTGCATTTTTTCTAACTTTATCATCAGCCTCATTAAGCAAACTAAACAGTTTAGAAAAATCTCCTGCCAATTCAAATTTGAGCACTCTTGCATTTGACTCATCTGCTAATGCATTCTTTAATGCTATAAGCTTTTCTCTCTTTTCTTCACTTTCAAAAACTTCATAATAAAGCTTTTTAATCATCATTGCACCTCTTTACTATTATAACTAATAATTATATCCTATATTTAAGCAAATTGCTATAACTTATAATTGTTTATTTAAAAGATTTATGATAAAATTGTCTTATCATTTTCGTAAGATTGGAGCACTATTGATAATTATGAATATATTAAAATTCGAATCAACACTCAAGCCTTCGGGCAAGGAATACAAAAAGGTTGTATATTGGAACAGATTTATTAGAACTAAAAAGGAAACAATCTTTCTCCTTATTTTAATAGCAGTTGCGTTATATATATTACTATCAGGAACTAATGAATTTGTACCTTTAATAATTGCTGCAGCATGTATTATTTACCCAATTATAGTTATTACTCAGCTTAATTCAAGCATTAAATATCACCTTGCACACAGAGACAAGCGTGAAACTCAAAGCTGTACCTTTACGGTAATGAACAATGGTATTCTTGTAGATGTACCAGAATCTGAATTTACAGAGGTTTACAAATGGGACGATATGGACAAGGTATATAAAGCACAAGGCTACTATATGTTCTTTAATGGAAATAAGCTTATAGTTATGCTAAACATAGCAGATATGCCAGATGAGATGAAGCAACCTATACGAATTGCTATTATCAAAAATATGACACCAAAAAAATGTAAATTTTCATAATCAAAAAGAGTTCACTTCATATAGTGAACTCTTTTAATATTCAATATTCTCTAAAAACATTCCATTAGTTTCGGCTGGAAGTATTGTAAGTTCTTTGTCACCCTTAAGCATAGCCTCAATGTCTTTCGCACTGACTCTTCCATTACCAGCCTCAATAAGTGCACCAATTATAAGTCTTGCCATATTGTGCAAATAATCATTTGCTTTAACAGTAATTGAAATCTCTTCATTATCACCATATATATCAATAGACTGCACAGTTTTAATGGTATTCTTATTCTTCTTAGCTGTTGAAAAAGCTTTAAAATCATGCTCACCAATAAAACATTCCGCTACTTTCTTCATCTTATCAATATCTAATTTAGCAAATGAATAATATGTATATTTTCTATCAAACACATTATACACATCTCTTACGTCAATTCTATAAAGAAATGTTTTACTCTTTGCATTCAATGCGCTATGAAATCGTTCATGTTCATCACTTACGCTAACAACAGCAATATCCATAGGCAAATATCTATTAAGATAATTACGTATCTCTATGGGTTTTAATAAAATATCTGTCTTAAAATTAGCTACCTGGTAATGTGCATGCACGCCTTTTTCAGTTCTCATTCCTGCAAAAAGTTCAACACTTGTAGAGGTAAGCTTTTCTAACACTTCAATAATCTTGTTTTCAACAGTATTTTTGGATTCTTCCTTACCAAGTCTTTGCCATCCATCATACCTTCCGCCATCATATTCGATAATTAGCTTAATATTTCTCATTGCTTTGCTACCTTATCTATGATTGAAATAATCTTTTCTGGTTCAAATGGCTTTTGTACAAAATCCACAGCACCCTTCTTTAAAGCTTCCATCATCTTCATCTGTTGTCCTGCTGCAGTAACCATAACTACCTTCGCATCCTTATCGTGAAGCTTAATTAAATCAAGTGCTTCAATACCATTAAGCACAGGCATTGTTATATCCATAGTAACTATTTCAGGATTCAATTCCTTATATGCATTAACGCCTTGCATACCATCTCCTGCTTCTCCTACTACTTCATGTCCATTTTCTTCTAATAAATTCTTTAATAATTTCCTAGATGTTTTTGAATCATCTACAATTAGTATCTTTGCCATATTATTATTCCTCCTAAACCACACTAGTATCTGCATGCAATGAAAATACTACGCTCATTTTCTTATTATCAATCTTCATATCAACTACATATATATCCCCTTCAGGAACTGTAATAGTTGCATCTGTCTTGTATAATGGAGGTAACATATCAACATTGACTCTTTCTGCACTAAACTTAGTTGCAAATAAACCATTGATACAGTTAATAAATTCGCATACTGCATCATAAGAATCTTCATCAACCTCTGTAAACTCTTCACGGGCATATTTGCTTGCTACTACCAATATTCCATCTTCTTCAGAAGCAAATCCTAAGCATGCAGCTATCTCTCCTACTAAATTCTGATATGCAAAATACTTTGCATTATATTCTTTTACACTCTTAACCTTATCAACTACAATATCTGTAGTAATAAATCTAACTATATTTCTTACTACTAAACCTGTAATATATAATAGATTAGGATTATGTGTCTTCAATGTCTTAGCAAGGATAACATCCATATCTCCCGCTCTCATCATTGAAAATTCTTCTTCATCACAGTTTAACTCCATCTTGTAGGCATCCACGATATCTTCCATCTTCTCTAAAGTAATATCTGTATTCTCTACAACATTCTGCAATAATGCCAAATATCTGTCGCCCTGCTTAGAGAGTACATCTTCTAAACCCTCTTTAGACAAATACTTCTTTTCAATTGCTATATCACCAAATCTCTTATCCTCAACAGCCTGTATCCTATTAATCTCATCCGCTTGTTGCTTTGTCATATAACCTTCTGCCACCGCAATCAATCCAAGCTTAACTCTTGAGCTTTCAATCTTTTCAGTTATCTGTTGATATTTTTCACTGGAAATATATCCCTTTTGAACTAAATAATTTCCGAACATTCTACTAAACATATCGCATACTCCTTTCGAATATATTACATTTATAATATCATATTATTCTATAAATTTCCACTATTTTTATCTATAAAAAACATAATATTCTCTTTTTTTTCACACAATACATTCAATGTCAATTATATTTTACTAACGCAAAAAGAAGAACCCTTGCGGATTCTTCTTATAATTATTCATTAATACTATAATTTGGTGCTTCCTTTGTAATATGAATATCATGTGGATGACTCTCCTTAAGTGAAGCTGCAGAAATCTTAACAAATCTACCGTTCTGTCTTAAATCTTCAATTGTTGGAGTTCCGCAATAACCCATACCTGATCTTAAGCCACCCATTAACTGGAATACAGTATCTTCAACTGTTCCCTTATATGCAACACGTCCTTCAACGCCTTCTGGAACAAGCTTACGAGCATCTGTCTGGAAATATCTGTCCTTACTACCATTTTCCATAGCAGCAATTGAACCCATACCTCTATATACTTTATATTTTCTTCCTTGGAATAATTCAAATGTTCCAGGGCTTTCATCACAGCCTGCAAAAATGCTACCCATCATACATACGTTAGCACCAGCTGCAATAGCCTTTGTCATATCTCCAGAATACTTGATACCACCATCTGCAATAAGTGGAGTACCGCTTTCCTTACAAGCTTCATATACATCCATAACTGCTGTAATCTGTGGTACACCAATACCTGCAACAACTCTTGTTGTACAAATAGAACCTGGTCCAATACCAACCTTAACTGCATCAACACCAGCCTCAATTAAAGCCTTAGCAGCTTCGCCTGTTGCGATATTACCTGCTATAACCTGTAAATCTGGATATGCTGCCTTAATCTTCTTAACTGCTTCAATAATATTCTTAGAGTGACCATGTGCTGAATCTAAAACAATAACGTCTACCTTAGCATTAACTAAAGCTGCAACTCTATCCATAATGTTGGCAGTAATACCTACTGCAGCACCACATAACAATCTACCCTGTGAATCCTTAGCAGATAATGGATACTTAATCTGCTTTTCAATATCCTTAATTGTGATAAGACCTTTTAAGTTATATTCATCATCAACAATTGGTAACTTTTCCTTACGAGCTTTAGCTAAGATATCCTTAGCCTCCTCTAATGTAATACCAACCTTAGCTGTAACTAAGCCTTCACTTGTCATAGATTCCTTAATCTTCTTAGTAAAGTCCTTTTCAAACTTTAAGTCACGGTTAGTAATAATACCAACTAACTTCTTGCCTTCTGTGATAGGAACGCCTGAAATTCTAAATTTAGCCATCAAATTGTTAGCGTCCTCTAATGTATGTTCAGGTGATAAATAAAATGGGTCAGTAATTACACCATTTTCCGAACGTTTAACCTTATCTACTTCATCTGCCTGTTGTTCAATAGACATATTCTTATGAATAATACCAATACCACCCTGACGCGCCATAGCAATCGCCATTCTGTGTTCAGTAACTGTATCCATACCAGCACTCATAATTGGAATATTAAGTTTTATCTTCTTAGTAAGATTAGTTGATAAATCAACCATGTTCGGTGTGACTTCCGAATAACTTGGTACTAAAAGCACATCATCAAATGTAATGCCTTCACCTATAATCTTGCCCATTTCATTGTCCTCTCTTTCATATGTTAATTATTGAAGTTTATCAAATTCAAACTCAAATGTCAATGAATATTTTGTCTTAAATTCTATACTTTTCCTTAAAAAATTTGGTAACATGCTTTAAGCCCTTTGTAAACATCTTAGCCTCTTCATCTGTAAGGCCTTCTAACAAAGTATCTACCATCTCTTTATGAAACTCTTCATGATAATTATATACTGCCATAGCAGCATCTGTTGGATAAATTCTTACAATTCTTCTATCCTTGGCATCGCGCTTTCTCATTAAATATCCCTTCTTTTCAAGGAAAGAAACCGCTGTAGTCAAAGTACCAGGAGTAATTCTTAACTTAGCTGCTACTGCTGTAGCTCTGTTATCAGTATCCTGCAAATTGCATACTGCTTCAATAACATGAACTTCCTTCACTGATAATCTTGGATATTTCCTTGATATCGAATATTCTTCCGCCTTTAATATTGTGTTAAATACATCTACTAAAAATGCATTAATGATTCCTCTGCTATTATCGTACATAACTAATCCCTTCTTACAAAATACTTTGAAATATTATAGCACATTTTCGTTTTTTATGGTAGTATTAATTTAAAATTTAAATGGAGGTTTTTATGAAATTAAAATACATGGGAAAATATGACTTAAATCCCGACAGTCTCCCCCACAACGAACATAAGCCAAATGCTGTAGCATTTAAGGAAGCTAAGGATACCAAAACACTTGGCATAATTGCAAATATAGTAGCATTTTTTATACTTATAGTTCTTGTCGCACTACTTATATGGCGTTGCTCCTTTACCGTGCTTATGCATTTATTTTTAGGTTCATTACTGTCATTATTAATCCTCTTTCCACATGAACTACTGCATGCTGTTTGCTTTAAAAAGGAGGTCTATTTATACACTAACCTCTCTCAAGGTATGCTATTTGTCGTAGGACCGGAGGATATGAGCAAGAGTCGTTTTATTTTTATGTCACTGCTTCCTAATATAGTTTTTGGTTTTATTCCATACATAATAGCACTAATCAATCCTTCCCTTGGATTTTTAGGTTGCTTTGGTGCCGTATGTATATCAATGGGTGCTGGCGACTATTATAATGTGTTTAATGCACTTACGCAGATGCCAAAAGGTGCTCGAACATATTTGTACAAATTCAATTCATTTTGGTATATACCGGAATAAAATAGAAAAATTTGCTATTGAACAAAGTGGACAAGTCCACTCTTGATTCGCGATATTTTACACTCCTATAAGACTTGTACACTTTGCGCGCCGAGCACGGTCGCGGTAGCGACACCTTCCATTCGTGCGAGTGCGCATCCCACGGAGTGTTTTTGTTCAATAGGAAAAGCTTTCACGCGACAGCGTGACAAGGTATTTCCTATTGGAGAACAAAAAAGCTCCCAAACGGGAGCTTTTTCTATTCAAACACCTTCTTAGGTGCCATTTTTAAAATTGCTTCATACAATTCTTCATTAGGTTCAAATGTAAGCACTACCTTTTCGTCCTTAGACATTATCAATGCAACATATCTTTTTCTAAATTCAAATCCAGAAGAATAATCATACTGCTTATACAGCTCAAGCTTATAGTCATTAAGTATAGCATTACCTTCCTCGGCCATAACCTCAAGTCTCTTAAAGTCAAATTCACCCATACGTTTTCTGTACTTTTTAGCCATAATCTTATCAACGGTAAGTTCACCTTCAAGGTACTCATACTCGTATTCTGCATCATAATTTCTAAATACAAGTACAGTCAAATATATGAGTGCAACTAATGATATAAATGCATATGGTCCAAATGATGTGTATATCATTAAAAATGCTGCCAATAAGCATAACAGTATCATACCTATCTTTGCAAATATTGCTGATTTAGGTACAGCCTTCTCAATAATTTGTTCTATAAGTACGCCCATAATTACATCATTCCCATTCCGCCACCTGCTGGCATTGCTGGCATATCTTCCTTAATATTTGCAACAACTGATTCAGTTGTAAGAAGTGTTGAAGCTACACTTGTAGCATTTTGTAATGCACTTCTTGTAACCTTAGCTGGATCTAAGATACCTGCAGATACCATATTTACATATTCTTCCTTATATGCATCAAAGCCTACGCCAACTTCTGATTCTCTTACTTTATTAATAATTACAGAGCCTTCAAGGCCTGCGTTATTAGCGATATGATATAAAGGTGCTTCAAGTGCCTTTAAGATAATCTTAGCACCTGTCTTTTCATCACCTTCTAAGCTTTCAGAAAGCTTAGCCACTTCCTTTGAAGCATGAATATATGCAGAGCCACCACCTTGGATAATACCTTCTTCAACTGCTGCTCTTGTAGCTGCTAAAGCATCTTCCATTCTAAGCTTGCTTTCTTTCATCTCTGTTTCTGTAGCAGCACCAACTCTAATTACTGCAACACCACCTGCAAGCTTAGCAAGTCTTTCTTGTAATTTTTCTCTATCAAATTCAGATGTTGTTTCTTCGATTTGATTCTTAATCATTGCTACTCTTGCTGCAATTTCATCCTTGCTGCCTTCACCATCAACGATTATTGTATTTTCCTTTTGAACCTTAACAGATTTTGCTCTACCTAATTGATCAATTGTTGTTTCCTTTAAGTCAAGACCTAATTCCTCTGAAATAACCTGACCACCTGTTAATATAGCAATATCCTTAAGCATTTCTTTTCTTCTGTCGCCATAGCCAGGAGCCTTAACTGCTACTACAGTAAATGTACCTCTAAGCTTATTAACGATTAATGTTGTTAATGCTTCACCTTCAACATCTTCAGCAATAATTAAAAGCTTTGCACCACTTTGAACGATTTGTTCTAATACAGGTAAAATTTCCTGAATATTTGAAATCTTCTTATCTGTAATTAAAATGTATGGATTATCAAGGTTAGCTTCCATCTTATCCATATCTGTTGACATATAAGCAGAAATATATCCTCTATCAAATTGCATACCTTCAACTAAGTCAAGCTCTGTCTTCATTGTCTTTGATTCTTCAATTGTAATTACGCCATCGTTAGATACCTTTTCCATAGCATCTGCCACTAAAGCTCCAACCTCGTCATCACCTGCCGAAATAGCTGCAACTCTTGCAATCTGTTCCTTGCTTGAAATCTTGCTACTCATATTTGCAATTGCGGCAACTGCTGAATCTGTAGCCTTCTTCATACCCTTTCTTAATACGATTGGATTTGCTCCTGCTGCAAGATTCTTCATACCTTCGTTAATCATTGCTTGTGCTAAAACTGTAGCTGTTGTTGTACCGTCACCGGCAACATCATTTGTCTTTGTAGCAACTTCCTTAACTAATTGTGCACCCATATTTTCGAATGCATCTTCAAGTTCGATTTCTTTTGCAATTGTAACACCATCGTTAGTAATAAGTGGTGCACCAAATGATTTATCTAATACTACATTTCTTCCCTTAGGTCCTAATGTAACTCTTACTGTATCTGCGAGTTGGTTAACACCATTCTCTAAAGCTTTTCTAGCTTCTGCGCCATATTTAATTTCCTTTGCCATTCCTTAAACCTCCAATTATTCAACTATAGCCAAAATATCATTCTGTCTTACAACGATTAATTCTTCATTGTCTAACTTAACTTCTGTGCCTGCATATTTTGAATATATTACTATATCGCCTACTTTAACCTGCATTGTTACTTCTTTACCGTCAACAACTCCTCCTGGTCCAACTGCGATAACCTCTGCCTGTTGTGGTTTTTCCTTTGCCGCGCCAGGTAATACGATACCTGATTTAGTAGTTTCTTCTGCTACCACCTGCTTAAGTACTACTCTGTCTCCTAATGGTACTAATTTCATTATTGTTCCTCCTTCTTGAATTTAGCACTCTTTTAAGTCGAGTGCTAATTACTAACCATTATATTATAAAATGAATGCATTTATTGCAAATGTTTGCACTACGCATTTTTGTTCATTTTCTTATATTATATTCTTATTTGCTCGTTTTTTCTCTTTTTTTCTCGTTTTTACCCATTTTTACACTTCTGCCATAATGAAACAAATACTGCTGCGCATATCCTCCATACTCGCCGTATAACTCCTTTGCCAGCTTTTCTATTTCTGTCTTTGAAGTCTCTTTTCCAAAATATATATTTTCCATTATACGTTTCATCCAAACATCAATAGGAAATGCTTCACGTCTTCCTAAAGAAAATAAAATCACACAATTAGCGACCTTTTCACCAACACCCTTTATGTTCATTAACACATTGCGCATTTCTTCGGTAGTAAGAGTATCCAAAAGCTCCCTATCTATTGCCTTTGTAGATATTTTATCCACTGCATCATATAAATATGGTGCCCTAAAACCGGTTTTTAAAACCTTCCAATCCTCAATTGTAAGCTTTTTTAAGACTTCTGGTTGTGGAAATGTATAATACTCTTTTTCACCCACATTTCCAATGTATGTACCATATTTCTTAGAAATATCAAATACAAGCTGTTTAATATGAGGTATCTGTTTGTTTTGAGAAATTATAAATGAAATAAGCATTTCAAAAAAATCCTGATTAAGTATTCGTATGCCATTCATACTACTTATCGAATCTTTCAGCTTATCATCTTTTTTAATAAGGGCATCTTTAATAAGTGAATAATCTCTATCCATATCAAAATACTGTTTCCACACATTATTGTATTCATCCATACTTGTCTTATATAACACTACTTTGTCATTTGTCTGTTTTATGTGTAACAGCTTTGAAAATGCAATAATGACATATTCTTTATTATCAAGCTTTTCAAAATGAAAACATTGTCCACATTCTAATATCTGTTCTATATCAAAATCTGCAACCTGTTCTATTATTATATTATTATCTTTTTCAATTATTCTCATTAGACTTCACCATATTCATTAAATGTGATATACTATATGTAATTACTATATTGGAGGTTATACTTATGAAAGAAAAACTTTATGCCATTCCTGTTAACGATGCTTTCAATGTTGCAAGCGAATGTCCTGTTTGTGTTATGTACAATCAGTTAGAAACCAATGCTATTGATTACACTATGGGGCCAAGCTATATGGAGGATGATATTCGCGCCCAAACCGATGAGTCGGGCTTTTGTCAAAAACACACAAAAATGCTCTACGACAAAGAAAATCGTTTAGGTATGGCGCTTGTATTAAATACTCATATTGCCAATACAACAAAAAAGATACAAGAGCTTTCAAAAAACAAACCAAAGAAGACTTCTTTCTTAAGCAAAGCACCTTCTGAATCCCCATTGCTTGATTACATACAAAAGCTTAATCAGAGTTGCTTTGTATGCAATAGAATAGACAATGTATTTAACAGATATATAGATACAATATTTCATTTATATAAAACTGACACTACATTTAAGGATAAATACAACAGCTGCAACGGATTTTGCACCTGTCATTATGGCACGCTTATGAGTAAAGCGCCATCTAGTTTAAGTGGCAATACGTTAGACACCTTCATTGATACAACTAATGATTTATACATCAAAAATATGGAAAGAGTCAATGAAGACTTAACCTGGTTTATCAATAAATTTGATCACAAATATGCTAATGAACCATGGAAAAATTCCAAAGACTCTATTCCAAGAGCAATCACAAAGACTAACTCAATTATTTAACAATATATTTATTACTTTTTCTGTATGTTACCTGTCCATTCTTTTGGGTAACCACAATTTCATCACCTGTTTTTAATGTGTATCCATCAACGAAGAGGATGTGATTTTCATAACGAACATCATATTCTTCTTCGTTTATTGTTACAACACTATATTCATTAAAACCATTTCCATATATCGCAATACCATTGTCTAATTGCGATGGGAATGAAATCTTTACTTCATCAATTCCATAAATTATATCCGTAGCTTTATATGGAAAATCCCCATTATATATATAATGTTCACCTAAAATCATGTCATACTCTAACTGTCTTAAGTTCTCAAGATAGTTATCACTATTTGCATAATTCTGATGATATTTTACAAGTGTACCTACATGTATGTTGAGTCTGTCAAGCAGTTCTGCTGATAACTGGTATGCTTCTAAATCCTTTTCGATATTCTTCATACCAAAGTTATTCCACATAACATATGGTGTCTTAAATATATCACCGTTAACAAGTTCTTCTTCTGTTAACTCAAAGTTAGGTAAATGGTCTCCATAGAACACTATTACTGTATCTTCGTCCATCTTGTCTACTTCAGTTACAAGTGTCTTTATAAAGTTATCCATTTCTGCAATCTGATTAACATAGTAAGTAAGTGCATTTGTGCTATTCTGATTTCTAAAGTTGCTTACTGTTATATCAAATTCATAATTGCTTATATTTGTAGGATATGCTCCATGAC
The DNA here is from genome assembly GCA_015057605.1 of Lachnospira sp. Taxonomy (GTDB): domain Bacteria; phylum Bacillota; class Clostridia; order Lachnospirales; family Lachnospiraceae; genus SIG291. The sequence goes on from SVDX01000031.1 coordinate 17,594, forward strand.
CTTGAACGGATATCGCAGTTATATAATCCTGTCCTGGTGTAGAATTAAGGCATTTTTTGATATAATCAACCAAAACCTCATCCTTTGCCCATTTCGTGTCGTTGTATTTTACATCCGTCATACATTCAAGTGGAATATATACATCATAACCAAAATTCGCAAAAACTAAATTTCTTGAATAAAAGTCGCCAACATTATTATGCATTGCAAAAGCTGTATATCCTATGCTTTTTAGATTAAATGCGATTGACTCAACAACAGTTTTGTTAAATATCGTTTTATATGGATATACACCTGTTCCAAAATCAAGCATATTCATACCAAGATATACTTCAACCTCTGTATTTGCCGTGCCTGCACCCACACTTGGAACTGATAAGTATCCATGTGGATAATTATTATATAGCTCCGTAAAATATGGTATTGGATTCTTTGACATTTCAACACCCTTTATTTGTGCAGGATCAAAAAATGATTCTAACTGAACAAATATTATATTTGGTTTCATTTGCTCACCGCTATTATTATTTTTGTCAAGTTGCTGAGCAATACCATTTATTGTCTCCGATGAATATCCACTCGGTTTTCTTATTGTGCTATTAAACATAGTACTCGAAAAGCTATATGCAAAACCATTTTTTAAATAGCCTGATGCTATATTAGCAAAGTTAACATCTAACTTTCCTGCAGTAACACCCATCTGCGTACACACGCCCAAAACTAACGCCAACGCTGCTATAATAATAGCATTATTAAGGTAGCTGATACTTTCCTTTATTCTTGGTAATTTAAACCACATATATATAAGGCCAATCACTACTAATAATATTGCTAGAATTATCAATGCCATTTTAAATTTTGAATAATATAAATGCCATATTGCTATTGCATCCTTTATCATCAATAAATCCGCAAAATTAAAAGGTGTTACTCTTACATTCAATACAACGAAATTAATGAATGAGGCTATCAGCCAAATTGCACTCACAAAAATATACACAAACATCCTTCTTCTAAACAACAACGCAATAGATAAGGTTGTCATTATAATAAGTACTCCATAAAGGTAGACAAATGGATGTTTAGCAATAAACACAAAGCCCTTTAAAATACTTTTTCTACCAAAGCATTCCACAATAAAATTAATCGCTAAGGCCATTGTAAATATCTTTACAATACTATATCTATAAGCTTTCTTTAAATGTTCCAAACTACACTTATAAGCCTTTTTTATTTGCTCCATAAAAAACACTCCTATGGCGTTTGCCTAATTAATTCTTTTAAATCTCTTGCTCTATTCTTTATTCTTTCGTTTGCTGTTCTTGAGAGAAGTATTCTTGATATAAAACGCTTAGCATTATCCATATCATTGCACTTAATTGCTAAATTTGCCAACAAATAAGTAATTGTCGAATCATCCATACCACAAATAGGTGGAATCTCTTTTTCTATACTTACAAGGAAGCCTTCATAGGCATTCTTTATTGCACTCATTTCAGCAGCCTTTGTATCTGCAAGATATTGTTCATACTTACTTGCATTCTTAGGAAGGTTCTCTGCCTTTCCTCTATATACCCATGCCATCTTCAAACAGATATATGCCTTTTCACTTGCTTTCGCTCTTTTTGCCATAGCATTTACCAAAGACATTTGCAATCTTTCAATTGCTTCATCATAGGTATAAATATCGTTAGTATACGATATCTTTTTGTATTGTGAGCATACATTCTCTCTAATAAGTTTTATCTGAGGTGGAGTCAAGTTAGTAAAATATTTAGACAATGCTGCATATCCACACTCTTCACACATTATGGCATCATACTTAACAGTATCAATTCCTGCATATTTTGGACGCAAATCATCATCTGAGCCAATAAGCTTTGCTTTTCCCGCTTTTACAATCTTGCTTGTAAATTTAGCCCCACAAACTGGACACACAAAAGACTTATCTAAGATAAAATCTGTTTCCATCACAATTTCAGGTTCTTTATTATCTGCATTTGCTGTCGTTTCTTCCTTCTCTTGCTTATGCTCTTCTTCAAAAAGATCTGCATTTTTTAAATATCCAAAACCTAATCGGTCCATGCCTTCAAGTAAATTTGCCATACACTACCTCCGGTATCATCTAGTTATATTTTGAACGAACTTTTAAGTGATACTATTCGGTTAAACACTAGATTTTCTTTTGTTGAATCTTTAGTATCTACACAGAAATATCCGTTTCTTACGAACTGATAGCTATCGCCACCCTTTGCATCATCAAAGCTTGGCTCTACATAACAATTCTTCAAAACTGTTAACGAATTAGGGTTAATATTCATAGTGCCATCCTCGTTATATACGCCTTTTTCTTCATCCACAAGATTTTCATACAATCTTACTTCTGCCTTTGTAGCATGCTTTGCACTTACCCAGTGAATTGTACCCTTAACCTTTCTTCCTGTAAAACCTGTACCACTCTTAGTTTCAGGGTCATAAGTACAATGTATTTCTGTTATATTTCCATTCTCATCCTTAACAAAGCTTTCGCATTTTACAAAATATGCATGCATAAGTCTTACTTCATTGCCAGGGAAAAGTCTAAAATACTTCTTTGGTGGCTCTTCCATAAAGTCTTCACGTTCAATATAAAGCTCCTTACTAAATGGAATAAGTCTCTTACCAAGTGCCTCATTCTCCTGATTATTCTCAGCCTCAAGGTACTCAACCTTATCGTCCTCATAATTATCAATTATAAGCTTAATTGGGTCTAAAACAGCCATCATACGGCTCTTCTTAAGTTTTAAATCTTCTCTTATACAATATTCAAGCATTGCATAATCAACAGAGCCCTGGCTCTTTGTAACACCCACTAAATCAACAAACATCTTAATTGATTCAGGTGTAAAGCCTCTTCTTCTTAATGCACTAATTGACACTAATCTTGGATCATCCCAACCATCAACTATGCCTTCTTCAACCAATTTTTTGATATATCTCTTACCTGTAACAACATTAGTAAGATATAACTTTGAAAATTCAATCTGCTTAGGTGGTTTATCATATTCAAGTTCACGAACAACCCAATCATAAAGCGGTCTGTGGTCCTCAAACTCTAATGTACAAATTGAATGTGTGATACCTTCAATAGCATCCTCAATAGGATGTGCAAAATCATACATCGGGTAAATGCACCACTTATCTTTAGTATTATGATGTTCCATATGAGCAACTCTATAAATAATAGGGTCACGCATATTAATATTAGGCGATGCCATATCAATCTTAGCACGTAAAACCTTTGAGCCATCCTCATACTTACCTGCTCTCATATCTTCAAACATCGCTAAATTCTCTTCAACGCTTCTATCTCTGTAAGGACTATTCTTTCCTGGTTCAGTAAGTGTACCACGGTACTCTCTTATCTCATCAGGAGTAAGGTCACATACATAAGCCTTACCCTTTTTGATAAGCTTAATTGCAGCCTCATACATTGCATCAAAATAATCTGATGCAAAGAATAGTCTATCTTCATAATTCGCACCAAGCCACTTAACATCCTCTATAATTGAATTAACAAATTCTACCTTTTCTTTTGTAGGATTAGTATCATCAAATCTTAAATTAAATCTTCCGTTATACTTTTGCGCTAAACCATAGTTAAGTAATATCGACTTAGCATGTCCGATATGCAAATATCCATTAGGCTCAGGTGGAAATCTTGTAACGACTTCGCTGCAATGACCCTCGCTTAAATCTTCATCTATTATTTGTTCAATAAAATTCTTTGAAATTACTTCATTTTCCATTGTTAATCTCACCTTTCATCAGTATTACATAATGATAACATATTTTACAAAAAATATAAATAGTTATTTTCGAATAATATATTTCCATTTTGCAAACACTACTCAAAAGAAATGAGGTGATTTCGTGGATAATTATAGTGGAAATGGTTTTGATGCCGGACAAGATGGTTTTCCCATATCAAACTTAGAATGGCGTATGAACAAGCATGAAACTATTCAGGACTATATTAGAGATATGGATATAAGTTCTACAACAAAGGATTATTTGCTCAAAAAAAATCCTCCAATCATGTCGATGGAGGAAGCATATCGTGCTATTAGCAAATTTGATAAAAGCTACTGAGGGGAATCGGACCCCCGACCTCTTCATTACCAATGAAGTGCACTACCACTGTGCTACAGTAGCATTATTCAAAGCAAATATTAGATTATCATATTACACTTGATTTGGCAAGTGTATTTTATAAAAAGGCCTCCTAACAAAAAGGAAGCCTTTTATTTTTCATCTGCATATCTTCATTTAAGGATTAATATCAAATATCAAGCCATTTGAATCGCCTGAATACATTGGAAGCTCACCATTCCATTTTTCAATCCAAAGCTTTTGTAATAATTCTTTTGTTAAACTTTGTTGTAAAAGCTCATTAGCCTTCTTTTGTGCCTCTGCCTTAATAACCTCTGTTTCAGCACTAATCTTAGCTGCTTCCTGCTCTGCCTGAGCAATTACTGCAGCCTGCTTAGCTTCTGTCTGAGCCTTTAAAAGCTCCTGTTCTGCTGTTTCTACTGCCTTCTTTGCTACAGCTTCTGCTGTAATAGCAGCTTCTATTTCAGCACCAGCATCCATATCTGTAATAGAAATCGAATAAAATTCAACGCCATATTTAGCAAATTCTTTTTGTAATGCCATTTCTAATTCAGCGTAAATATCGCCTCTTTTTGAGCCTAATATATCCATTACGTTATATCTTGTTGTAATAAGCTCTAAAACTCTTTGAGTTGTTGGTTTGATTAATGTATTTGACATATTGTCAAGTGTTCTATACTGTGTAAATACTAAATATGCATTGCTTGTGTTTACTCTGTACTTAACATCAAGGATTGTTGTTACAAACTGTGCATCCTCTGTCTGAGTTGTAAGTCCTTCAATAGTAAGTGTCTGTACCTCTGTACTTATATTGTACACTCTATCAAATAACCCCTTTGAGTGAAAGCCTTCTGATAAGGTTGTAGTGCTTGTACCAGTAAATGGTGAAAATTTAATACCCACTGAGTTTGCAGGAACCTTAGAAATAAAGCCTGGAATCAAAAGCGATAAGCCTAACATCGCCAGTATATGTCTGCTTCTCATTCTCCATTTTCCACCTTTTTCAAAGCCTAAGGCAATGAACAAAACCAATGTTACAACAACACTAAAAATTAACCAAAACATATTAATTATCTCCTTTGTACTTTAAATTTTATATTACCTTCGACAATTTATTTCTTATTCGCTGTAGCGCATTGTCGATAGATTTCGGTGTTTTATCTAGTATCTGTGCTATCTTCGTGTAAGATACACCTTCAAGATACATTTGAATAACCTGCTTTTCAAACTTACTAAGACAGGTGTCAATCTTGCCTTCGATACGATTAACGTTTTCTCTGTCTATAATCAGTTCTTCAGGACTTTGAGCCTTTGAAAGCTCAATAAAGTCTCCAAATTTAGATTCCTCATTCTCATTTGTAAGCGGAGCATCAAATGAAATATAGCTGTTTAGCGGTTCATTCTTTTTTGAATTTGAACTTCTTATAGCTGTGTACATTTGTCTTTCCACACACAATGTAGCAAAGGTAAAAAGAGTTGCTTCCTTTGTAGCATTATAATCTCTGATTGCTTTATATAAGCCAATCATACCTTCCTGAATTAAATCTTCACTATCTCCTCCAACAATATATAAGGCTCTGGCTTTTTTTCTTACCATACCCTTATATTTATTTAGGAAATATGCTACAACCTCTTCGTCATCTTTTCCATATTTTTCAAGTATTTCTTCGTCTGAACAATTTTCAAAATTCTTCATTAACTACCACCATTACATCATTCTTTGTCTAACAATCTCATATGCTAACACACCTGCTGCTACTGAGGCATTAAGTGAATCTATATCACCTTTCATAGGAATTGAAGCGATAAAATCACATTTTTCCTTTACCAGTCTGCTTACTCCATCGCCTTCATTACCGATTACAAGACCAATAGGTCCCTTTAAATTCAAACTGTACATCTGTGTGCCACCCATATCTGCGCACACAAACCACAAGCCTTCTTTTTTAAGTTCTTCAATTGCATGACCAATATTAGTAACCTTA
>SVDX01000046.1 GCA_015057605.1 Lachnospira sp.
GAAGAATTAGACTAAATGTTTTTTTTGCCAATATATCAAATGCTTTTTCGCCGTTATTCACACAAGTAACTTTATATCCATATCCTTTTAGCATTTCTGCCATTATAAATGATAAATCTTCGTCATCATCAATTATTAAAATCGTTTTTTCCAACGCAATCACCTCACAACAAATTATAACAATAACAAAGTGGATAAGTCCACTCTTAATTTAAAAAATAAAGGTGCTTCACAATGTAAAGCACCTTAGAATTAATATTTTATTTTTGTGTCGGATATAATTTAATATTGTTGTTGTCAACATCCTCAGCTGTTATATTAACTTCTGCTTCTGCTGCCATCTTCTTACTTGTATATGCCACATGATCCATATATGCAATAAATATATCTACCATATCAATACCCGTTTCAGTTGCAATCTTTTCCATCTCAGGTCTCATTAAATCCTGAACCTTGCCACCTGGATATTTTTTTAATTGTTCTTCTACCGAAGCGTCTATTCTCTTAACTATATCCATTCTTGTTTGTGAATCCATATCATCTTCATCTCCTAACTTTGAAAATGATATTAACACATTTTCTATTTCTTTGCAACATCTACCTTGATGTCGCCTACGTTACTTTCAATATCAATTGTATAAATTGCTTCATCATGAGACCAAGCCTTATCGTTATCATCAATATCACCTATATCAGTAACCAAATCCAAATTATACAATTTATCATCTGCGTCTATTTTTAATTTTACATCACCCACATTTGTTTCGACTTTAATATTAGCAAGTATCGCTGCTTCAAGCTTAACTTCGCCCACATTTGTTTCAATGTCTATTCTTTTGCCTTCAAAATCAGTAAATATACTAACATCACCTACATCATTTGTAATAAGAATTTCCTTCATTTCCTTGCTTGCACTTTTGGGAATATATATCTTTATGTCTCCTCCATTTTCTCGTTCAAACAGTCTTGAAATAAAGTTATACTTTTTAGTTTTTTGTGTTATTTTAAGAACACCATCTTTATTTTCGTATGTAATTTCGCCACCATTTACATTGTACTCTAATGCAAATGCATCACCTTCAAGTATCTCTATTTCTGATACATTTATGTCTATGTTGATTGAATCAAACTTTTCAATCTGTGTCTTCTCTAATTTGTATTCACCATCATAATCTGCTTTCTTTATGCTTTCAAATCCAAGGCATGCTCCTGCCACAACTAAAGCTATTCCTATTATCATAAATATCGCAATAAATATTGCGCATCTTTTTGCAAATTTTCCCATTCTTACACCTCTTTCTTAGATTTACTAAAAATCCATTTAATAAATTTGATGATAAGATTTGTTATTGTAACAGCCAATAGCATAAATGCGATGCCTAATGCAAGCACAATAAAGCCAATTCCCATTGTTAAAAGTCCTGTACCTACACTTGAAAACATAAGACCTATACCCACTGCAATTGATACAATTCCTACAAGCATAAGTGCTACTGTAGCTATATATAATGCAACATTAAATGAAAATATAGTAATTATTCCGCCTATACATGCACCGATCGCAGGTATCCATATCGGTGATGTTACAATAGCTATAAGAACAGCTATTATCATATTATTATCATTTTTCTTTTCAGGTTCTTTATCAGTTTCTACATTCTCAAGTACTGCTACAACCTTTTCTACATTTTCCACTTTTTCAACCTGCTTATCAAATGCAGCATCACCTGCAATAAGCTTTTTAGCCAATTCATTAGGTGTACCTAATTCACTAATAACAGCTGCCTCATTTTCAACACCTGCATCCTCAAAATATTCTTCATAATATTCGATTATATTATCACATTCGTCTTTTGAAAACTTTTTACGCAGCTCATCCTGCAATGCTTTCATATATTCTTGTTTATCCATTGATATTTCCTCCTAGTAGAATATTATCTAATTTGCTTTTGTATAAATTCCACTCTTCCAAATAATAATTTAGCTTTGCTTTTCCTAAATCTGTCAAAGCATAATATCGTCTGTTTCGACCCTGAAATTCCTTATCATAGGTCATAAGGCAATCATCCTTTTGTAAACGTCTAAGCACTGGATACAAGGTAGATTCCGAAATGTTTACCAGTTCCTTTACATGCTGTGTAAGAATATATCCATAAGCATCTTCTCTGCTAAGAATTGCTAACACACATGCATCCAAAAGAGCTGCACTCAATTGAAATATCATATTTTCTCCTCCTTTTTTTAACGAGCCCAAATGACTTGGTTCCAAGTCATTGGCGAGTTACCGCACAAGAAAGTCCGCAGGATTTCTTGTGTCGGATAAGCAAGATTGAGTTAATCAATCTTCTAATTGACTTTGGCGGCTTATCAAAGCGACAAAGTCATATGTCCTCCTTTTTTAACGAGCCCAAATGACTTGGTTCCAAGTCATTGGCGAGTTACCGCACAAGAAAGTCCGCAGGATTTCTTGTGTCGGATAAGCAAGATTGAGTTAATCAATCTTCTAATTGACTTTGGCGGCTTATCAAAGCGACAAAGTCATATGTCCTCCTTTTTAACGAGCCCAAATGACTTGCTTCCAAGTCATTGGCGAGTTACCGCACAAGAAAGTCCGCAGGATTTCTTGTGTCATCTTTTATAATATTATACGACGTATAATATATGTTGTCAATATAATATTGTAAAAAAAGAAGATTTCTTTTTAGAAACCTTCTTTCAACTCATTTAAACGTTTTATTACAAATATTTTTATTACAAATGATAATACAAATGTCAACACATCTGATATAGGCTGTGCAAGCTGTAATCCCAATATTCCAAGCATAGGTGTCAATATAAGAAATGCCGGAATCAAGAATATTCCT
>SVDX01000032.1 GCA_015057605.1 Lachnospira sp.
TCTTCACGTATTATCGCTTCCCACTTCTTTTCATCAAATTCTGCTAAATACATATCATTCACCTTTCCGAAACGTAATTGGCTTGCTCTTGCAAGTCAATCGTGAAGGAAACGCGCAATAGAAATTCGCGTAGGCGATTTCTATTGTCGCATCAGGGCATATTTGTGACGTTTCGACACAAATTGCCACTTGAAAAATTGAACATCAGTACAATTTTTCAAGTTTTCACCTCTTGTTTATGGCTTGTTAGGAAATCCTTTAAGATATCTTCTTCAATCGCTTCCTCTACCGCTATATCCACTGCTTCCTTTATATCATACTTTTTGCTATACTTTTTTATCTTGCCTATGAAATCTGAATACTGCTTTAAAATTGGACACGCATCCATAAGTTGCTTATTATAGCCGCTATTGATATTAATAACTGTTGCTGTCCACTCATAATCTCCAGACTTATCCTGTTCTTCAAATGCATCTGACAATCTTAAGCTTGTTACATCTTCAATATTATTATCATCGCCATTATAAAACACCACATATTTAGGATTAGGCAACTTAACAAGCTTTCTTTTATATAGTTTTTCTATGCTACCAATATACTTACGATACACATCTACAGCATACAGCATACCTCTTAGTGGCATATTAGGGTTGTATGTACTCTGATGCTCATATAGGTTCATACTCGAACCAACAATAAATGACAAATCATTCTTCAACTTAATATAGACTACATCAGATAAGGTAGTAAAGTCAAAACCATCCTCTAATGTATATGCTGTGCCATTAAGTGCGTTATATAAGCTTAATGCATTCTCTTTGCTTTCGCCAAAAAGCTTTCTAAATAGGGAGTCCTTGTGAGCCCTGTTAATCTTTACATTATCATTAGTATTAATAATAACACTTTCCTTTCTCTTTATATTAATCAGGACTCCTATATATAGTATATCAAAAACTTCCTTTTTTTCAATATGTTATGTTAACTAAATTTATATATCGATTTTTGTTATCTTTACATAAATCGATATATAAACTCTAACTGCGCTTTGCCTATATTATAAATAAGGGTATCGCATCAAAAGCGATACCCTTTTATATTACTTTGATAATTCTAACATTGATGAAGATAAGGAGTTAATTCCACGTGTATCTTCTACAATATTCTCTATGTACTGCTTATAGTCATCAATTGCCTTAATGATATCTCCTACATCGGATTTGTTGCCTTCTGTACATATAGACATGCCTCCAACTCTGTCCTTTAAGCTGTTAAATATCATATCAATATTGGCAATGTTCTGATTTTGCGTAGCAATATCCTGATACAACGATGCAAAGCTCTCTGTTAAATCATCAAAACCATCTCCTAAGTCTTCAAATGACTTTATTGAAGCATCTATTGTGCTATTGCTTTCCTCAAGCTGTCTTCTTGTTTTGTAAATTTTTTCTTTCATTTCCTCAACAACTACAATTACCTTGGATGAACAATTGTTGCTGTCAAGCGCAAGGTCCTGTACCTGTGAAGCAACAACCGCAAAACCTGCTCCACTTTCTCCAGCTCTTGCTGCTTCAATTGACGCATTTAATGCTAACATTTTTGTATTTGCTGCAATTGCTGACATCTGTTCTACTACAACTGATATTTCGCTGATTTGATTTTGAAGCGAAGCAAATACTTCATTTGCTGTGTTAACAGTATCACGTACAGACTGCATTTGCTCGTCTAACTGCTTCATATCCGATTTACTCTCAGCCAAAGCCTCTTCAACCTTTTTAACCTCATTGTTAAGCGAATCTATATGTCTTTCTGTCTCCACCATCTTTTCGTGAGCATCCTGACAGGTTGCGCTAACACCCATACTTTCTGTCAAAATCATATCCGAAGCTACCGAAAGATTAGTAGTTTTCATACTTAAAACATCATTTAAGCCCTTAATACCATCAATTCTTCTTGATGAGTTTTCGTAGTTGCTTTGAAGTTCAATACCAACCTTCTTAACCTCTTCCATAAGAAGCTCTGCTTCTTTGCTTTTAGCTATACTTGTTGCAATAAATGCACGTCCGCGCATAATTACCAAATATATTACAAATACTGCCAAATCAAAGATAACAAGACACATTATGTATTGCGAAAGCGGATCTGCCTTGTCTGGATTGATTATATACAGCAAAATAAGCTCGACTGTAGCCATCACTCCCTGAACCTTTGTATATAAAGGCTCTAAATATATACCAGATATCGCTATCGCTGCTAAAAATAATGGAAAATCATCGCTATAATAATCACCACTAAATATTGATATCAAAAATATCAACACAACAATAAATATGCTTAATGCAAGCTGCTTCTTTTCTTGTGCCACCTGCATTTTATTCATTCCAACTATAACTGCTGTAAATGCTAATAATGAAACCAAAATAATTACTGCTGCCAGCCAATTAGTCGAAATAAGATTCTTTAGTAAAAACACCACTGTCACAACAAAAACCATTGTGATCATAAACTTATATATTTTTTCCTGCCTCATAGGAGGCTTTACATTACCCATATCACTTCCCATATATCTTCTCCTTAACGCCCAAACAAACCTTTCTTCTTATAAGGTTCCCTACTAATGCCAGTTAAGGTATATCCGGTCTTTTCTACAAGTGCCTTGATGTCATCGTCGGAAATGTCATCATCTGCAATAATTACCGTTTCTTTTGCCTTATGCGAAGATGTAACTTTTTTTACCTTTAATGTATTTCTTACGGTATCGTTGACATGTGCCTCACACATACCGCACATCATACCGTCAATACCAATAGTAATCTTAACCATAGTAAACTCCTGTGCATTAATAATTTTCTTCTTTAATTTCAAAATAGCTTTGTGGATGTGCACATGTTGGGCAAAGCTCAGGAGCCTTAGTTCCTACAACAATATGTCCGCAATTGCGGCATTCCCACACCTTAACTTCACTCTTTTCAAATACCTGCTTTGTTTCAACATTTTTAAGAAGTGCACGATATCTTTCTTCATGATGCTTTTCAATAGCTGCAACAAGTCTAAATTTCGCTGCTAACTCTTTAAAGCCTTCTTCCTCAGCAGTTTTTGCAAAGCCTTCATACATATCTGTCCACTCATAGTTTTCGCCATTTGCAGCTTCTACAAGGTTATGAGCTGTATCGCCTAAACCTTCAAGCTCCTTAAACCACAGTTTTGCATGCTCCTTTTCGTTATCTGCTGTCTTTAAAAAGATAGCCGCGATCTGCTCATAGCCTTCCTTCTTAGCAACAGAAGCAAAATATGTGTACTTGTTTCTTGCTTGTGATTCACCTGCAAATGCTTCCATTAAATTCTTCTCTGTTTGTGTTCCTTGATACTTAGACATAATTTGTTACCTCCAATATAAATTTACTGAAATTTCAACTATTATTATCTCACTTTTCAATTATTTTTTCAACAGTTTATTCTTTAGTTTTTTAATTTCCATAACAAAAGATTCTCTGCGCTCCTTGACAAATATAAGTCTTATATATCTGTAAATCCATGCAAATGGTAATAAAATCGGCCATTTGCCCACTATTGGGAAATATGTTCGCACCTCTTTAAGTGGTGGAAATATACGATGCAGTGTATATACAAACATATTTTTACTCTTTTTCATTCTATTCTCCACAAAATGATTTTTAGTGCCGTAGGTCGCTGAGCTCGCAATATACTTCATATTTTCACGTACTCGTTCAGTCAACTCTCCGCCTTCAAATAAATACGCACAAACATCCTTCATTTCCTTGCAAAACTCTTTTATTCCTATTATTTCAAGCTGTTCCTTTATATAGTCTGTATCCACATCCGTCATACTCTTTTGTATTAAATATAAATCATTTATCGAACGTATACCCGTGCCGTTGATATCATAATGCTTATGCATATGTGCCATAAAATACACATAAAAATCCTCTTTAGACATATGATATCCAAACTTTGTATTTTCATCCCTAATTGCTCTGTCCCAAGCGCTCAAAAAATACTCATGATAGCTTGATTTCTTAGGAAGTAATTGCTTGTGCATCTCAAAAGAATAAATCGGTTCCTTTTCATAAATATCATGATTTGAATATTCCGACAGCAGGATAGTCTTGTAGCCAAGCTCATGCATTATTTTTTCGAGCTCCTTTGGATCTGCGCCTGCATACAAAATGTCATTATCCGCAAACTGTCTAAGTCCAGGCTGCGGATACATTTTATTAATAATAATGCCCTTTAGTGGCAGATACTTTATCTTAGCCTCCTCCATTTTTTGAAGGATTATACTTCGCTCAGCATCAAATGAAAGCTCCTTTACTAATGCCTGTTGCGATATCAATTCCCATTTTTTATTAAGTTCTTCAAAGGTTACAATGTATTCCCTCGCTACCTTATATGTAAGAGCTGCTATAGACTGCTCCACAGCCATTTCATATAGGCTTTCCCAGTCTTCTTTTGTCAAATGTGAAAAATCCTTTTTATCATATTTACCTGTTAGCGCTGCTACTGAAAGTTTAAAAATCATTATTTTTCAACCTCCACAATCTTCTTGTCCGTAAGTGTTATAGTTCTGTCGCAGAAGCCAAATGCCGCTTTTCTATGTGTTATAATAATTATTGTCTTATCTGTAAGTGTCTTGATATTTTCAAGCACCTTAAGCTCTGTTGCCTCATCAAGTGCCGAAGTTGCTTCATCAAGCAGTATTACTGGTGCATTATGATATAGGGCTCTTGCTATGGCAATACGCTGCATTTGACCTTCCGATAGCCCTTGTCCCTTTTCGCCTAACACACTGTCATAGCCTTGCGGTAACAACTCAATAAATGTATCCGCGCATGCAAGTTTGCATGCCTCCTTTATTGCGCTGTAATCCGCATCGGTAAGCTCCTCTTTATACATCGACACTACCTTTGCTATACTTCCCGACATAAGTGCATTTCCCTGTGGCACATATGAAAATAAGCTGTGGTTCATAGGCTGCTTTGTACCATCGTCTAAGAGCATACACATTTCACCATTTTTTAGCGGGTACAAGCCCAATAAAAGCTTAATAAGCGTACTTTTTCCAATTCCCGAAGTGCCACTAATAGCGATAAATTCGCCCTTCTTTATGTTAAAATGCGTTGCCTCTAATACATTTGCTAAGTCCTCTTTATACGACATAGTTATGTCATTACCAAAAATCCCTGCAAATTGCGGATTTTCCTGCTTTTCTTCGTAATACTCCTCAAGTTCAACGATTTCAATAAGTCTTTGCGCCGAAGCAAGCATTGCATAATACTGAGGTATTACTGCCGAAATCGTTCCAAGCGGAGCCTGAAGCTGGCCTATAAGCTGCCACACCGCAAACAGTGTACCGTATGTCAAATCTCCTTTAATAATGCCGTATCCGCACCATACAATTCCAAATAAAAAGCCAAAATTCATAAGTGCGCCAAAGCCTGTATGTAGCACATTTGAAAATACATTCTTTTTCATTCGCATTTTCTTGTATTCTAAGAGATTATTTTCATTTTCCTTTTCAATTGCATTTTTTGCAAAAAATGCTTTTATAACAATAGTATTTTCAAGTGATTCCTGCAAAAATGAACGTGTTTTTCCCGTTTCCTCCTGCACTCTCGTGTGATAATACTTCATCTTTTTTCTAAATAGGGCACTGATAATTATAATCACAACTCCAAAGCCAAAAAATGCAAATGCAAATCGATAATCTAAGAAGAACAATACCGTTATCACGCTCAAAAGCTTTACAAGCATAGACACAAGCGCCGGCAAAAGGCTTATAAAACTGTTAGCAATTGTTGTCACATCATTATTAAGACGATTCATCAATTCACCCGTGTGATAGCTTGCGATACTGCTGTATTTACGCGTAAATATCACATCTAACATCTTGCATTTAAGGGCATTTTCCGTGGATACTCTTGCATGCTCTTCAAGCCAGAATATCGTAAATCTGAATACCACAAGCGCAATTATTACGAAAAATGTTATCTTTACCCAATGCTCAAATATAGGCATATTCTTGGCTACAGCCGCATCAATCGTTTTTCTAAGAACAAGTGCCAAATACACGCCAAGCACGGCGTTAACAACGCCAAAAAGAGAAAGTGCAATCACTTTCCCTATCTGTGCTTTATTCTCTTTGATAATCCATTTAAGTGTCATATTTACCTCTTTTTTAAACGCGCAAGCTTAAATTTAACCCTTAGTATAAATGCTCTTATAAAAAATAAATCACAAACATAATGTGAATATATTTTATAACGCAGGCTGTCTGTGGAAATGTATTTTCCATCGCGTATAACGCCCTTTAAAACGCCAATAATGTGCTTATCCGTAATGCCATATTCCTTTGTATAACGGTTATCACCACACATAACATAGCCTTTTTTAGACACCTTTATACAACGATGCAATACATACTGACCACTATCCCTTTTATAAAGGGGAACCTCGTATTTTTTAAGGCCTCCGGTATATTTTTCAATATACACCATATCCTTATCCTGCCTTAAAAGTGGCATCATACTGTCACCGACATTGGTGCTTGTAATATTTCCCTTACGCTGTAATTCTTCTTCCATAGTGGAATTATTCATCAAGTAAACCGGCCTTTCTAAATGAAGCTACAACATTTTCAACATCTTTTCTTGCAATCTCTTCTGATACATCATAAGTATCAAGAAGTGCTTTAACAAGCTCGTCAACTGTAGTTTCTTTCATCATTTTATCAACTAAAAATGCTGCTGTTGCATTATTTCTTATCATTCCGTTAAATACTTTTCCTGCCTCTCCAGTTGCTACCGCCACATAATCGCCGCCAACCTTAGACTGCACAATACCATTTTTTAATTTCATATAATCCTCTTTCCTGTAAGCGCCTCAAATGATGTCCTTACTGCTTCCTTTGATATATCGCAACCAAGCCTGTATATAGGAACGTTGTTTAGCAAACTATCACATACCGCCATATTAAGAGCGGCACCTGTATTAGTGATATGCACCTGTTGCATAAGCAAGCCTAACGACGCACTCATATCTAAGCGTTCGATGTAGTTTTCCTTGCTTCGCTCAATAAATATAATACCTGCAAGTTCTGCCTTTGTATTGATATGACAGCCTTCCTTGCCACACCATGGTGTTCCATATACTATGAATTTTTTATCATTTAATCGTATAAATGGTTTATCACCGTTGATTATTTCTACTTTACCATCAGTTACATAACGCTTCCAAAGTGCTGCATGTGTAGACTTACCCGTTCCGCTCTTTGCCGAAATAATATAGCACCTGTCGTTGTAGGTCATAGCAACACCATGAAAAAGTATAACATTGTCTAACGAAAGATATTCTGATAGCTTTCTAAGAACCGCCAAAGTCTCTAAATAGCCTTTATCAAAGGTCTCTTCATAACCTTCTTGTTCAAATTCTATCTCTTTAGCTGTAACCTCAATGATAGGAATATTTCCCTTTAATTCTGCATCATCTAAGACTATGTATTCCTTCATAAATTCTTTCATATAAGCATATGTGGCATTTATATCGAATACACAATCCGCTATCTCTACTCTCATTTCTTCACCGGTTCAAGTGGAATAAGCTCACCAAAACCATCATCTGAAGGATTAGTCTTAATTTCCATTCCATCCTTAGTTGTAGTCTCCTGACTAATTGTTGTAGTCTGTGGTGCAGTTGTCTGTGACTCCTGTTTGTTATCCTTCTTCATCTCAAGTGCCATAACCACAATAAACACAATTACAAGCACAATTGTTATTCCAATAAATATTTTCTTTTTGTTTTCCATATTTCCTCCTATTTCTATTGTCGCATCATTAAATTTGCGCCAGCAAATTTCTAAACGACTTTGGAGCCTTATCAAAGCGACAAAGTCGTATGTTCACCTATTTAGCCGCTTCCTTTTGTAATTTCTCTATCTTTTTAAGAATCTCATTTTTCTTTGTCAAAAGCTCGTCCTTCTTTTGCTTATATTCACCACGCGCTCCTGAATAATCTGCATTAGCGCTATTTTGAAAATTCTTATAGCCTGTTACATTTGTTATAAGTATATCATCTTTATGCTCATTTAGACAATCTATTATTAGCTTAAATCTTGAATAACTCGTATTTTTATTACTACTATCCTGAGGATATGCTATTCTTACGGTATTAAAAAGCAGTGTTGTTGAAAATGACATTTTGCTATATTTTTCAATATCTCTTCTTACGTCAATATATTCATAATCTGCCTGTATACCGGACATTTCGCCTTCATTCTTGCTTTCCGCAGAATACCAGCCTTTGTCGGCAGTATTACTAATCGAAATGTATGTATCAAAGCCGAGATTGCTAAGTTTTAAAGCAAGCTCGCCATAATTTTCTTCTTCATTAAAACAATAGATTTTTGGTATTGCAAGTCCTTGTTGTTCAAAGCCTGACTGTACTCCTTTAACGTAATTTTCCCACTTACTTACCGTGCTGTCTTGAAATACGCCAACCAAATCCACACTTCCATCAGTACCAATCGAAGCCTCCCAGCCTTTATCTAAAAGCTGTCTGTATGTATCAAGGCTCATTCCCTTAGCACTACCCGGAATATTAGTGTGATTAAATACCAAAAGTCCCACATAACCGTTGTCATTCATATATTTAATTACATTTTTGCTTTCACCATTAACCATATCGGTAAATGCTAATACGACACATGACTTACCATTAATTGAACTACCATAATCCTCCTGCAGTTTTAAAATATCTGCATCTATGGTCGAAAGTTCTGTGTTAAGTCCATTAATCTGTTTGATAATATCTGCTCTTTTCTTTTCCTTTTGCTTATCTCCAACAAGGACATATGCCACAAGTCCCACAACTGCTATTAAAAATAGCATAGCAAGAATTATAAAAAGTTTACGATTATCACTTAATTTCTTTTTCATCCAACCGGACATCAGACTTTTGTCAACATCCGAATCATCATCATAAAAATCATTGTTCAAGAATTTATCTTTATCTCTCATATAAAACATCCTATTAAAAAATGAGTGCCGCCAATATGCGGCGACACTCACTATAATCCACTTTAATTATGCACCAAATAATTGACTAAAATCTGCTGATGCAGTTGTATTGCTATCACCAATTTCAGGAATTGTATTATTGCTTACTACATTCATTCCAGAAGTTGTAATAACATCTGATTTTTCCCACACTGTTATATCTACAACAGGTGTATTGTATGTTAACTTATTCATAAATACGTTCCTCCTAAAATTAAGCTCCTGCTTCTGGTGTTGTATATGTGAAGCTGCTTCCAGAATATTCTACAGTTCCGTCTTCTAACTCAACAGCCATTTCAATATCTGTAAACACTGTACCTGCAGGTACATTTGCAATCTCTACTATTATAAATGCCATATTGTCATCAGCATTTACAACTTCACCATTAGCATATATTGATCTAAATAAAGTCTTACCCATAATAAGTTCTGTCTCATCATCTACTGTTAATGAGAAACCTGCACCGTCTAATTGATCAATAGCAGGCGCATATACTTGACCTATAAAACGAAGTGTAAACTTGTCGTCATCCTGTTGCTTGAATTGAACATATGTCTGTACATAATCTTCTACTGATTCTGTGTCTATATCATAAGCAATTGCAATTGATAATAAATAATCATTTGCTGTAATTACTAAATCAACTGAATCAACTGAACCATCAAATTCATATACTGTACTAGCTTCTCCACCTAATGTAAATCCAGCATCATTCTTAAGGTCAACAACTACTGTTCCCTTACCTGTTAGAGGGATAGAAATTGTTGTACCAGCATTAACCTGTACATCTGATTCTCTTACACTGAACTTACCGCCTTCTGTTGCAATTGAAAGCCCCTTGTATGTACCTGTTTTTCCTGTGCCTTGAATCTCATATTTTTCAAACTTACCTGTGCCAAAATCCCATACAGAATTATAAGCATCTACACGAATATCGTCATATGATATTGTAAAGTTTGCATTTGTTACATCTGCTGTGTTAACTGTTATTGTTGTTGGAGCAATAGCTGAAACTACCTTTGTAGCTTCGTTAAGACCTGTTGCATTAACAGATACTGTATATTCTGCTCCGTCTCCTGCTACATCTTCTGCTGTATATGTATATTCATTAGCATTAGCACCTGCTGAAATTGTTGCTGTATACTGCTTTGTAGCACTCTTTAATGAAACCTTACCATCTGTAAGATCAACTTCTGATGTGATTGTACCTGATACATTAACATATGTTGTTGTATCAATTTCATCTTCTGGAACTTCTCCCACTGTGTCATATTCTGTAACTACTATCTTATATAAAACCGATTGATTGTTATTTGTATCATTACCACCATCGCTTCTTCTTACAGTATAGCTACCACCAGTTATATATCCTGGATATGTGTATTCTATTGCTGCATTGCTACCTTTAGTCAAAGTAATTCCTTCTGAATAAAGCTTATCACCTGTTGTTGGTGCCAACATAACATAAGATGGTGTGCCAGAATTTGCTAATGCCCAAATCGTAACTTTAGCATACTTACCCTCTGTTACTGTAAAATCCACATAACCTTGACTACTCTCAGTTTTTAAACCTTCTGCAAAATCAGACGAGCTATAACTAGTAGCTGTTGTACCAGTAACAGTAAAATATCCATCCGTATTCTCTTGATACGACCATGTATACGCTGTATTAGCCGCTTTTGCTTTGCTTACTGGAAGCATGCACACTGCCATAGCCACAACTAAAGCTAATGACATGAGTTTTTTCTTTAATTTCATTGTTATTCTCCTTTGCATTATATATTTGAATTTACCTAAATCCTTTCTGATTATATCACTTTATCGTAGTAGTGTCAAATATTAAAAAGCCTACCTTTAAGTTTATGTATATCAGCTATATTAATCTGTATTTACAAAAATGACCTACAGCACTTGGCTGTAAGTCACTTTCATACGGTTGCATAAAACCGAAGGCTTATTCAAATATAAATTATGCACCAAATAATTGACTAAAATCTGCTGATGCAGTTGTATTGCTATCACCAATTTCAGGAATAGTATTATTGCTTACTACATTCATTCCAGAAGTTGTAATAACATCTGACTTTTCCCACACCGTGATATCTACAACAGGTGTGTTGTATGTTAACTTATTCATAAATACGTTCCTCCTAAAATTAATCTTCAGCTATCAATGAATATGAGAAGCTACCACCATATGTTGTTTCGCCTGTTTCTGAAACATACGCTGGCTTAACCTCTGTAAATACTGTGCTTGCTGGTACATTTGTAAGTTCAACTACTGCAAATGCATATTCATTTGGAGCATATACAACTTGACCATTAGCCCATACTGAAGTAAATAAATCCTTACCTGTTACAACTTCTGTATGAGCATTTACTGTCATAGAAACACCAGCGCCATCTAAATCATCAATACTGTTTACTGGTACTGGAACTACAAAACGAAGTGTGAACTTGCCATCTTGTTGCTCTTTGTATTGAACATACATATCACCTTGTGTTGTTCCAACTGTATCTTCATCAGATGCTTCTGTATGTACTGTTGAGATACTCTTGATATAATTATTAGATGTTGCTACAACATTTACATATCCAGCTTCACCTTCGTATGTGAATGTTTGTGTTGTATCGCTAGCAGTTGCTACTGTACCATTAACTGTATAACCACCAGCGTTATATGTCACTACTGTAATTTCACAATCGCCATCTACTGGAACACCAATTATAGTTCCTGTATTCCATTGTACCCAACCACCGCTATTATCTGTAAATTTACCGCCTGCACATGTAGCATCAATCTTAAGTCCTTCATATTTGCCTAAAGTTTGCTGAATATCAGCACCTGTAGCGCTCAAATCCCAACTATAATCACCAATATTACCTGGCAAAAGTGTTGGATCTTCTTCAGTAACTACAATACTTGTAAGTTTGAATTGATTATCTGGGCTATTAGTTGGATCAGTTGTAAAACATACCCAACCATCTTCTGCATCTTCTGCAGAATACTCAACTGAGCTACCATTTGAATTCATATACACCTTTGTACCATTTTCAGCTAATAAGTAATATGTATTACTTCCGAAACTAGCTACAAAAGTAATACTACCCGGTATTTCTGGTGTTACAGGAATATAGAGTTCGCCACTCATGTAAACATATAAATCATTACTACCACCATAGTATACATTATTTCCTGTAATTCCAAATAATGTATCTGTTGTACTAAGTTGTTCTTGTGAACCTACTTGTGTAAAAGTATATGTTGTTGTTAATCCATCAACTACCTTGCTGCCTAATTCTGCTGTTCCTACTTCAGCCGCATCAACCTTGCTTGCCTTGCCCATAGGAAGCATACATACTGCCATAGCTACAACTAAAGCTATAGCCATCAGTTTTTTTGTCAATTTCATATTTCTTCTCCTTTGCTTATAATTGAGATTACTAAAACTTCATCATAATTTTAATGTCTAATTTTGTCTATGTCAATAATTTTGCTAAAAGGCATTTAAGAAACTGTAATCGTTCTTTTCAATCTAACATTTTCCGTATTATGCCATAAGTAATAAGCTTACTGCCATTACCATCATTCCTGCTATCATCCCATATATCGATAGGTGATGTTCTCCATATTCTCTTGCAGCAGGCAAAAGCTCATCAATTGAGATAAATACCATTATTCCTGCAACAGCGCCAAATATTATTCCATACACAGTGTCATTCATTACCGGCATCAGTATAAGCCAGCCAACCAATGCACCTACTGGCTCTGCAAGACCCGAAACAAATGAATATAAAAATGCCTTCCCTTTAGAGCCTGTTGCCTGATAAATCGGTACCGACACAGCAATACCTTCCGGAATATTATGTATAGCAATCGCTATAACAATAGGAATAGCCACATTTAAGTCTTCCATTGCTGATACAAAGGTCGCAAGACCTTCTGGAAAATTGTGTATAGCAATGGCAAGCGCAGTAAATACGCCCATTCGCATTAATTTATGCTCTTTTACGCACTCCTTAGCATCCGCCACTACACATTTTGTTTCATGTGGATTTTCATCCGAAGGTATAAGCTTATCAATCAGGGCAATTACAAACATTCCTACAAAAAATGCTATAACCACAAGCCATGAACCCTTTTGCTCGCCGAGGCTCCCTTTCAGCTTATCTCCCGCTTTTACAAATATTTCCACCATAGATACATATATCATTACGCCCGCAGAAAATCCAAGACTTACAGACAAGAATGTTTTATTAGTCTGTTTCGCTACAAATGCTATCGCGCTGCCTATTCCTGTACTAAGTCCTGCAATCATTGTCAAACAAAATGCTAACATTATTTCACTCATACCATTCTCCTCTCTATAAAATATGATTCTTATACTTAAATGTTACAAAGAAACCGCAACCGTATGTAACAATTGCGGTTCCTATAATACAACATTTTATCATATTAGAATTTCATTGTAAACTTAGCTTCGTAGCAGGCTTTGTTTCCTAATTCTTCCTCTATTCTTAGCAATCTGTTAT
The DNA here is from genome assembly GCA_015057605.1 of Lachnospira sp. Classification (GTDB taxonomy): domain Bacteria; phylum Bacillota; class Clostridia; order Lachnospirales; family Lachnospiraceae; genus SIG291. The sequence continues at coordinate 13,603 of SVDX01000032.1, forward strand.
ATTTAGCCACACGTTCCGAACGGCTTGGCGCGCCGGTTTTAATCTGACCGGTATTCATCGCCACAGCCAAATCCGCTATCGTAGTGTCCTCTGTCTCTCCTGAACGATGAGATGCTACAGCAGTGTAGCCTGCGCTATATGCCGTTTTTATAGCCTCCATGCTTTCTGTCAGCGTTCCAATTTGATTGGGCTTTATCAAAATGCTGTTCGCACATTTATTTTCAATGCCTTTTTTAAGTCGCCCAACATTTGTTACAAATAAATCGTCGCCAACTAACTGTACCTTATCCCCTAATGCTTTTGTAAGTCTTGCAAAACCCTCAAAATCATCCTCGTCCAAAGCATCCTCTATGGATATAATAGGGTATTTTTTTACAAGCTCCTGCCAATATTCAATTAACTCGTCGGTACTATATTTTTTACCTGTCTTTGGCAATATATACTCGCCCTTTTTACTACCCTTCCATTCACTTGCCGCTGCATCTAAGGCTATCACAATATCTTTTCCCGCTTCGTAGCCGGCTCTTTTAATAGCCTCTAAAATGTACTCAATAGCTTCCTTTGTATCCGACAAATCAGGCGCAAAACCACCTTCATCGCCAACTGCCGTTGAAAGCCCATTTGCTTTAAGTATTTCTCTTAATTCATGGTATACTTCCGCTCCCCATCTAAGTGCCTCTTTAAAATTTGTAGCTCCCACCGGCATAATCATAAATTCCTGAACATCTAAGGAATTCGCCGCATGCGCACCACCATTTAATATATTCATCATAGGTACTGGCAAAATACGTGCCTTCTCACCACCCAAATATCTATACAATGGCATATCCTTTGATTTTGCTATCGCATTGGCGACAGCAATGGATACAGCCAATATCGCATTGGCTCCAAGCTTTGATTTATCTGTGGTTCCATCAGCCGCAATAAGCGCCATATCAACTGCATACAAATCCGCATCCATACCCAAAATGCACTGCGAAAGCGTTGTATTAATGTTCTCAACAGCCTTTAAAACGCCCTTCCCCTTATATCTTTTTGCATCACCGTCTCTAAGCTCAAGTGCCTCAAATTCTCCGGTCGAAGCCCCACTTGGAGCTACGCCGATAGCTGTCGTTCCATCCGAAAGCCACACCTGTGCTTCAACTGTAGGATTGCCTCTTGAATCTAATATTTCTCGTCCCACAAGCCTTTCAATTTTAACCATTTTACTCCTCCTTATCATGCATAAGAAAGTGGACAAGTCCACTCTTAATTCGCAACAATTTACATTCCTATAGGACTTGTACACTTTAAGTGCCGAGCACGGTCGCGACAGCGACGCCTTCCATTCGTGCGAGTGCACATCCCACGGAGTATTTTTGTTCAATAAGGAAAGCCTCTTTAGAGGGATTTCCTTATTGAACAAAAAGCACTTCCGTTAAGAAGTGCTTTTCATATGGATATTTATTCCCATTTTATTTCTAAATTATGCAGCATTGTCGTATTTTGCCAACCGCCAATTCCAGGTGTTCCTGTGTGTTGTATCAAAATACCACCAAAATTGTTAACTGCTTCTAATTCTGTAGCTATTGAAACTACAGCCTCATATTTTGCCTCATCAGGATTTATTGTTGAGGATTTAGCATACGCTGACAGTACGTTGCCTTTTAGCTTAACTATAATCTCAAGTCCTGTGTGATAGCACGAGCTTAAACGTCCGTCTGTAAGGAATTTTACCTCGCCTGCTTTTTGCTCTATAAGCATAAGCTTTACTCCATTAGCAGCCTCGCCACTACGAAGTATTCTTAATCCATATCCGCTGTCTGTATCTGCATCGTATTTGATGCAAATGTCCATATACTGTCCTGCTGTTCCAAAGCCCTGCCCCGCTGTCTTTGCAGGGTCTGCCAAAATGCGAAGACTCATATCCTTGTATTCGCCTTCTACTGGCGTATATCGAAGTCTTGCTCCCTGAACCGCCTGGTATAAACCTTCTCCTATACTTCCGTTACCGGTCGCACCGTATTTAAAAGCTGTATCATTTTCATCGATACCCCATTTTGCATATTCAAGGGTATCAACTGGTCTATGCTGGTCGAGACTGAAAAATCCCGGAATTGCCTCTGTTCTGTTAGTAAGAGGCATATTTTCAAAATCTTCGTCTATCTCGTATGCTTTGTTAACCATATCTAATGAGATAGGAGTATTATAAATGCTAATTACAGGCGCAATTTCTCTACTTCTTATATGCTTTGTCTGTATTGATGCCATAAGATAGTAGCCTACATCTTCCTTACTAAGCTCGTATTCCTTTAATGGCTTGTCATGTCTTGTAAGAGCAACTTCTATTGCACCAGAACCAACAGCATCCTTACATCTGTACCAGCTTATTAAAGAATGGTCCTCATAGCCTTCAAAATCAGCCTCATACAAAAGACTTGCCTTGCCGTTTTGCACAAGAATTTCAGGCTCTTTTGTAAACTTAGGTGCTTCCTTTAGACTTGGGCGAACTATAATTGCTACAGCTGCCTCTAAGCCCTGTGGTGTGTTAGCATGCACTATAACTTCCTTTGCAAAGTCTTCTTCATTGATACCGACAAGCTTGCAGCCACCTGCATTTGTAGGTTCTAATCGTGCATAGCTTTCATCTTCTTTGTCAATATAAAATGTTATGTCGGCATTTTCACATTCTTTTGCATAATAGTAAAATGCCTTAGCATTAAGCTCAATAACATCATCACCTGAAATCATTTCTGTTGCAGAAGCCTCTATGCTTAACAATGTCGGTATCTTAGTTGCATTTGCTTTTTGCGCCAATTCCTTAACACCTAACGGATCCCAGTCATCATCACCACAAAGCAGGTTGTATGTATTGTAAATATCATTTCCATCAACATTGATTTTGTATGCTCGCTTTACTTCCTTACCGTCCATGCACACAGTTTCTTTGGCTCCCTCGCCTGCAATGATTACTGGTTCATCATTGTAAAGAACATTTGACTGATAGCACTTTAGAGAAGCTGGTGGATATTTGGTCCACGCAATACCCAAATCTGCATCTGCTTTTTCTTCGCTAACCCTAATATAACTGCTATCCATCACTGTTAATGGACCACTATTCTTTGTAAAATATTGCTTTCTTTCAATGCTCTCAGGAATTATAAGTCCCTTAAATGTACAATTTAAAAATGCCGGACCACTTTCCTCAGTATAATAAATAGGTCTGTTTCCATAGAATTCAAAATCACAATCAATATATACCGCATGTCCATTTAATGCATCATCTGTACTTTCAAAATGGCAATTTTGATAAAGACAGCGCTTTCCTCCATTAACCGGCATCATATTAAGGCGGCTAACAAAATTACAGTTCTTAGCAAACAGCTTATCACCCTTTTGCATGCCAATCTGAGCCTGTGTGATAGTAGCGGTTCTCTTTTCATGATTTAACTGTGGCATCGGAGGATAAACCAAATCTATACTACAATAATTAGCAAATGTAATATCCCTAAATTCAAGATCATTTACCCTAAAATAGAACATTGTATAGTTACCCTTCGAGCCATGCGACTGCCCTCTATTGCCAGCTATAATGGCATCATAAGCATTATCTGAAAGTCCTATAATCTTTAAAGCTTTGCAATCAACAACAATACCAAATGGCACCTCAAAGCCTTCCTTGCACACTACATCATCCGTAGCATCAGGATCATCAATCCAATATACATACGGAGCAACATACATAGTGATATTGCCACCATTAGCATTTATTGCTTCAAATGCTTTACAGACATCTGCAAAAATATATGGATTTTTTAAAAGCTGTTCATCGCTTAATCTTCCATCCAAAAGAAACGTTGTTTCGTTTGGAATAATTGTTTTATCTCCATAAGTAAATCCCATTTCGCCCATACATTCTCTCCTTTACACATCCAATATATATTCCCAAGCCGGCTTTTCTTCCCAATCACACTTAAAACCAGCCCTAATACATTCGCTTAAATATTTTAGTTTCGCATCAACCTTATCGTTAAATGAATAGTCTTCTGCTTCAAATCCATGATAATAGCTCATTGCATAACCAAATATAGTCGCTCTGTCTTCTTCCGGATTATTACATCCGTAGCTGTATGTGAAATACAAGGAATTATCTCCTTCAAGATAAACCTCATTCTCACGCTCGTCACCACCATACTCAAAGCCCGGTGGATTATAGGTATTCCATTTTTCCTCTGTAAGCGCAGTCTCAAGTCCTGGCGCCCTAGTAAACAATCTTGCATTAATTGCGTGTCCTATTTCATGGTGCAAGGTATATATAAAAAATGAGCCACCATCATCTTCATCTTGAACGCAATTGGCATCCATTTGAAGCATCAATTCCTTGCCACCGCCAAGATACACGCCTGGCGCATATCCAGTCCCAACCACTTGTATACATACTGTTCTATCAACATTCATATCCGAAAACTTTTTAAAGAAATCTTTTGGATATACCGACAATGCCTTATCAATATAGTCAAGACTCTTATCAATCTTTGTATATTCGTAGTAAGGTTCTGCACCACCAGTCTCTTCCATTATCTTATCAGCAATAAGGATTACAACACCATATTTATCGCTAATAGTCTTTGCCTTAGCATATAGAGGGGCTAAATCTTCCCTTGTTACTGTAAATGCATTTTCAACATCTACCTCATAACCGCCACCATACGAATTATCTAATACAGCTTCTTCTGTCGCATGCACAAAATTACCTGCTTCAAATTCTTCCAAAAGATTGCCAGGTCCTTTATATTCACACTCATAATATAAAACGCCATACTCGTCAAATTTGTATTCTTTATAGGTTGTCTCATTATTAGTAGCGCTATATTCTATTTTCTTAGTAGTTTTATCACGTTCATACCAAGTCTTTACAATGCTTCCATCCGGATTTTCTACACTTATACTACCAGATATATCAGCTTGCTGCGTTGTTGGTTCCTCAGTAAGCCCCTCTGTGGACTTCTCTGTCGGTTTTACAGTAGCTTCTGTTTCTTTGCTCTCCTTGGTAAATACAACCTTATTGTTTGGTTTATTACACGCAAACAACATACAGCTTAGTAAAAGTAATAATAAAATATTTATTCGTTTCAAAGGCATCACTCCTACTTAAAATTTATCGTATGATGATTAACTATTCCGTTATCCATACTGTTTAATACAACAAATTCACCATCTGCGCGATTATATATCGTTCTTTTTATCTCTACACTACCATTATAATCTGTTTCCAACGATTCTACAATTACATATTCAAATTCTTTTGAAAAATCGATACTATCAATTCCTTTTACATCCTCGTAAGTTAATGTATCAATAAGTTTATTCTCCTTGTCATAAACATTTATCGCTTTGCAAGAGAGTTTTCCCACAAATTCAATATCCAGCTCATAAAAACTCATTTGACCATCTACTATCTTTGAATTATTGGTATTTATTTTAGAACCAATCGGCATACCATATGATAGGCTCGTTTTAGGACGCGTGTAAATACTTCCATCAGGTCTTTTAAAAATCTCGCCAAAATAGATTTTATCAATCTTACTTGCATCCAACATTAGCTTTCCACTTAACCCAAATGCGTTATCCATTGCCTTATTAGAAATATCATATATACCATTACCTGCTTCTGTATATATTACATTGTCTGATTGATACCAGAAAAATGCAATTCCGTCCTCAAATGCCTCCTTTCCTTCTAAATCACTTTCAAAATTCTTTTGGCTTATATACACACCTAACAAAACATCCTTATCTTCCTTTATCGCTCCATCCTTGTGTGCCAGGCTGCACGCACTCAAGCTAAATACCATTGCCATTACAATCAATACCGCAACCAATCTACTCTTCATCTTCTACCTCCAAATTTCCATCAAATTTCAAAATATCACCCACATTACAATCAAGGTAATAACATATTTTATTAATGGTCGAAAACCTTACGCCCTTTGCCTTTTCACTTCTAAGAATAGACAAATTAGCTTCTGTAATACCTATCTTTGAACACAGCTCTTTAGACGTCATATTATTCCTTTTTAAAACCTCTTCAAGGTATACCTTTATAGCCATCTTACATACCTTCTATCTATATAAATTTCTCATTCTCTTCTTTAATCTCTTTAGTAAAAATAATGTACTTAGTTATCATAATTGCCACAAGTACAATCACAACATTTAATACAGGAAATGTATACGATACTTCCAAATCATTCAAATGCTTTCTAAGCGGAAGTTGCAACATATTATATGCAAGCTCCAAAAACATCATAATCGCCAAACTAACAACAGAAAAGTTTTTCAAACTATTAGTTTTTCTAATAACCTCATCAGAAAAGCCATACTTTTTAAACAGCTTTATAAGCCTATAGCCTAATTCAATTATACTTAAATTAAGAATTATAAATGTTTCTGCTTTAACATACTTTAAAAAGCCCAAAATGCTTGTACTATTCGCATTCGTATAATAAATCATACCATCCTTAACAAGCATTACCGCAAGAACAATCCAAAGCATCGCATAAACACTCTTTGCTAACCTATACAAGTCACCATATTTGTTGTATGAACAAATCATCCTCAAAACTATATACACACATAAAACTCCGTATATCGCATAGCACAACATATTATTAGCAAACTCAGGTGTCATATCTGTACCACTAATAAACAACGCCGGATTTATCAAATAATACATTGCATAAAACATAACCGCACTAAGCAACACCAAAAGCAAATCACAAATCATTATCCTTTTCGTAAAGAAAAATACTACCACAACAATTATGGGCGAAATACATATCAAAACATACAAAATCCACGCCCAAACATTACCATCTCCATTAGAAGCTAACGATAACCATCGAAGAAACATAGCCACCTTCTCCAAAATAAAATTAAACATCAAATCTCCACCTTTAAAATTATTGTTTTTCGATAATTATATCCCCAAAATTATCGTTTGTCAATATTTTTCCAAAAAGAGCCATGCACAGACGAGCTAAAAATGTCTGTTGTAAGTTTACTTACATAAAGACATTTTTTAGCGAAGGATGTATACGGCGAATGCCGCAAAGCGAGCGAGTGTTAGCTCGCGAGGTTTGGCATGGCTCGTTTGTAGTGTGATGCGTTATATATCGCGAATGCCGCAAAGCGAGCGAGTGTTAGCTCGCGAGGTTTGGCATGGCTCGTTTGTGGTACGATGCGTTGTATATCGCGAATGCCGCAAACCGAGCGAGTGTTAGCTCGCGAGGTTTGGCATGGCTCGTTTGTGGTGGAGCGCGTATGTATATCGCGAATGCCGCAAACCGAGCGAGTGTTAGCTCGCGAGGTTTGGCATGGCTCGTTTGTGGTGGAGCGCGTATGTATATCGCGAATGCCGCAAACCGAGCGAGTGTTAGCTTGCGAGGTTTGGCATGGCTCGTTTGTGGTGGAGCGCGTATGTATATCGCGAATGCCACAAACCGAGCGAGTGTTAGCTCGCGGGGTTTAGTATGGCGACAAAAAACGACTCCCCCTAAGGTGAGCCGTTTCAAATATTTCCTCCTCTAATTTGAAGTTTCCTCAAACTCTAACTTAACTGTGTTATCATCTATATACTCATAATTTAATATTATATATGCATAGTTCATAGTGAGATATTTATCGCTTCTTTCATTTGGTGTTATAAAGCTTACCAATCTAATAAGCACCAAACCTTCTTCTTTTTCAAAAAACTCCTTTGGAATATTTATTGTTTCATGATGCTTGTAAAACATTTTACTAAATATATGACTAAAACCATAACTGTAATCTTTATCAAAAACTTCTTCCTCCGTTATCTCTTTTATAAATATTTCTTTAGAAAGTTTCTTATAGTCTTCACATTCATATATATTGTTTAAGTTCACCACTTCATACGAATCATTTATATTAGACATATACATTCCTA